>SCMQ01000069.1 GCA_005503335.1 Comamonadaceae bacterium 2FH | reverse complement strand
GCGGGGCTGCGGGCGGACGGTGGGACGGGGGCGCGGGGCTTCATGCGGCGTAGCTTAACCGGCCACCCGCCGGCCCGCCGAGGAGGCGCCCCGCCTCACCGGCCCTCGGCGATGCGCCGCAGCGCCGGCAGGTCCAGGATGCTGAGCTGGCCGTAGTCGGCCGCCAGGATGCCCTGCTCGGCGAGCAGGCGCAGCTCCTTGTTCATGGTCTGGCGCGAGACCGAGACCATGTGGGCCAGGTCGCTCTGCGACACCCGCAGGCACACGGCCTTGCCGCCCTCCTCGCGCTGGCCGTGCCAGCCGACCAGCTTGAGCAGGGTCTCGGCCACGCTTTGCGTCAGTCCGCCGAGCGCGCGGCGCTGCATCGCGACGATGCTCTCGCGCTGGCGCTCGAGCGCGAGCAGGGCCACGTCCTTCCAAAGCAGCGGGGTCTGGTCGAGCACGGCGTGCAGGGCCTCGCTGGGCAGGTGCACGAGCACCGTGTCCTCGTGCGCGTGGTAGTCGTAGAGCCGCGTCGCGGCCTTGAGCAGCCGCACCAGGCCCACGATCTCGCCGGGGCCGATCAGCGACAGCATGAACTTGGCGCCCCCGGCGCTCACGCCGCTGACCTCGAGGCAGCCCGAGACCACGACCAGCACCTCGCGCCGCATCCGGTCCTGCGCCATGACCTGGGCGCCGCGCTCGTAATGCTCCAGATGCGCGATGCGCGCGATGCGGTCGAGCACGAGGTCGGGCCAGTCGCGGAACAGCGCGCAGCGGCGCAGCGCGCGCTGGATCAGCGCCGGCGTGTCGGCCTGGGCTTTGGATGGCGGCATGGCAGGCGGCGCAATGGGCATCAGGGTATTCCCGAGAGTCGATTGCGGAAGATTGTCAATCGCTTGACTGAGTGGAACAGCCCCGGATTCCTATCGTAGCAGTGCGCGTCGGCGCGGGCCCAGGCCAGCCAGGCCGGGCCGCCGCGACCGACGACGAAGGAGACTGCGTTGACCCCCACCACCTTATTCGACTTCCCTGCCCTCACGGCATTGTTCGCGCCGCGTTCCATCGCCGTGGTCGGCGCCTCGGCCCAGCCGAGCAAGATCGGCGGCATTCCGCTCGACTACCTGCTGCGCTTCGGCTTCGAGGGCCGGCTGTACGCCGTGAACCCGCGCGGCGGCCAGGTGCAGGGCCTGCCGGCCCATCCCAGCCTCTCGGCCATAGGCGAGCCGGTGGACCTGGCCATCTTCGCGATCCCGCAGGCCCAGGTGGCGGCGGCGCTGGACGACGCGATCGCGGCCGGCGTCAAGGCCATCGTGCTGTTCTCCTCGGGCTTCGCCGAGGTCGGCGCCGAGGGCGCGGCCGCGCAGCAGCGCCTGGCCGACAAGGCACGCGCCGCCGGCATCAGGCTGATCGGCCCGAACTGCCTGGGCTTCATGCACCTGGCGCACCAGGTCTACGCCACCTTCTCGCCCGCGCCCGGCGTGGGCCGCGTGGCACCGGGGCGCATCGGCCTGGTCAGCCAGTCGGGGGCCTTCGGCGCCTATGCCTACGCGATGGCGCGCGAGCGCGGCGTCGGCCTGTCGCTGTGGGCGACCACGGGCAACGAGGCCGACGTGCAGGTCGCCGACTGCCTGGCCTGGCTGGCGCAGGACCCGGGCACCGACGTGATCATGGCCTACCTCGAGGGCTGCCGCGACGGCCCGCGCCTGCGCGCCGCGCTGGCGCTCGCGCAGGCGAACGGCAAGCCGGTGGTCGCGGTCAAGGTGGGCTGCACAGCGCTGGGCGCCGAGGCCGCGGCCTCGCACACGGCCTCGCTGGCCGGCGACGACGCGGTCTACGACGCGGTGTTCCGCCAGCACGGCGTGCTGCGCGCGCGCACGCTCAGCGAGTTCTTCGACCTGGCCGCGAGCGCGGCCGTGGCGCGCCGGGCGCCGCGCGACCGCACGATAGGCCTGTTCACGGTCTCGGGCGGCGTGGGCGCGCTGATGGCCGACGAGGCCAGCGCGGCCGGCCTCGAGGTGCCGCCGCTGTCGGAGGCGGCCCAGCGCCAGCTGCGCGACTGGGTGCCGTTCGCCGCGCCGCGCAACCCGGTGGACATCACGGGCCAGGTCACGAACGACCTCACGCTGCTCGAGCGCAGCGCGCGGCTGATGCTCGAGGACCGGCGCTTCGCGTCCTGGCTGGGCTTTTTCGCGGCGGCCGGCGCCTCGGAGGCCTTCTGGCCCGTGCTGCGCGGCCTGGCCGCGGGCCTGCGCGCGGACCACCCCGACACGGTGCTCGCGATCAGCACCCTGCTCTCGCCGGCGCGCCGCGCCGAGCTCGAGGCCCTGGGCTGCCTGGTGTTCGCCGACCCCTCGGTGGGCATACGCACCCTGGCCGCGCTGGCGCGCCGCAGCGGCCAGCCGGCCGCCGCCGCCCCGGCCCTCCCCGCCGCAGCGCCTGCGCCGCGGCACCTGCCGCCGGGCCCGCTGTCCGAGCCGCACGGCCTGGCCCTGCTGGCCGAGGCCGGCGTGCCGATGGTCGAGCACCGCCTGGTGCAAAGCGCCGACGCGGCGGCCCAGGCCGTCGAGGCCCTGGGCGGCGAGATCGCGCTCAAGATCGCGAGCGCCGACATCCCGCACAAGTCCGACATCGGCGGCGTGGCCCTGGGCCTGCGCAGCGCGAGCGAGGCGCGCACGGCCTTCGAGACCCTGCAGGCCCGCGCGCGCCAGGCGCGGCCCGAGGCGCGCCTGGACGGCGTGCTGGCCGCGCGCATGGTGCGCGGCGGCGTGGAATGCATCGCCGGCGTGCACCGCGACCCGGTGTTCGGCCCGGTGCTGATGTTCGGCCTGGGCGGCGTGCATGTGGAGACGCTGCGCGACGTGAGCCTGCGCGTGCTGCCCGTGACGCGCGCCGAGGTCCAGGCCATGGTGCGCGAGCTCAAGGCCCTGCCCCTGCTCGAGGGCACGCGCGGCCAGCCGGCGGCCGACCTCGAATCGATCGCCGACACCCTGCTCGCGCTGGCCGACTTCGCCCAGGCCGCGGGCGAGCAGCTGGGGAGCGCCGAGATCAACCCGCTGATCGCGCGACCCGCCGCTCAGGGTGGCTGCGTCGCGGTGGACGCGCTGGTCGTCGGCCGCACCGCATCCGCCGCCACACCACGCCACGCAGAGGCAGCCGCGCTGCAGGCGCTGCCGGGCTGAGCCGCCACCCGACCACAACCAGTCGGAGTAGGAATGTCAGTCACCCAACACCCCCTCCACAGATCCGTACGTGCGGAATTACCGCATACGGCTCCTGCCTTGGGTCGTGACGATCAGACGCTGGTTCGGGTAAGGGTGGCAGATGTTCGGAGCAGGCAACCAGTGCGCCATCAATCGATACATTCGACGCCAAGTCAGGCCACGGCTCTGACTGCGGCGGCACAGCGTGCGATGCCACAGCCCGGCGACCTGGAAGCGGAATGTCCTCAGCCGCGTGCCGTTGTCAGGCACGCCGAAGTACCGGCCATGTCCAGCCACCACCGCGCGCAGGTACTGGCCCTGCTCGTTGATGGGTCGGTGCATGCGCCGTCTGAGCTCGATCTTGACCGCCTGCAGCTTGGTTCGCAGGCGTTTGGCACTGGTCAGCCGCAGCACCATGAATTTGCCCTTCCTGGTCTG
>SCMQ01000068.1 GCA_005503335.1 Comamonadaceae bacterium 2FH | reverse complement strand
GGCCAGGTGAGCCATGTATCGATCGAATTCTTTGGATATGCCCATCGCACCCTCGTCACAGGGAAAAATGACGGGCATATCATGCCTTAATTTTTATGACACAGTAAGACTAGTGCTGCGTCGGCAACCTGTCCCAAGAACGGAGCGCGCAGCACAGCCTCAAGCTGGCGCTCCATTCCTTGGAGCGTGGGACGGATGGAGTCGAAAAACTTGCGCTCCGATTGCAAATCGGCGTCTTCGTCGCCGGACTCCTTCACGTGCGACAAGGCGCGGATGTTCCGGTAGGTCGCCTTGATCAGCCCCTTGAAGTAGCGGTTTTCGGGCGTGTCGAATGTTGGGGTCGAAACGCTTTCGTGAATCTTCCGAGGCAGCGCAATGCCGAGGCTTGAGATCGCGGCTCCACCGTTTTCACTTCGAAGAGCACGGGCGATGGCTTGGCGTGAAACTCTGCGGGCGCGCTCAGTGTCGACGGCGATGGCTTTCTTGGCCAACGCGCTGTGCGGGTTCTTGGCGATGCCCAGGGCCAGCTTGATGAAGTCGTCGAAGTGGCTTTTCAACAGGGCGAACCACTCGACGAGTGTCGGGTAATGGTCCTTGGCCGGCGCGGCGAGCCCGTAGGTCTTCGCATTGGCGGCCATGGCCAGGTTGCGAAGCATCGCGGAAACATCGTCCCGCATCGCCACATAGTCCGTGCGATAGTCGGCCTTGCGCGAGAAGGCTTCGATGCGAATCCGCGAGTTTCCGCCCGAGGACGAGATCAGCAAGTCAGAAAAACCGACGTTGTTGCCAAAGTTCAGCAGATGGTGCTCAGTGTCCGGTCGGACGCGCCGGGCCTCCGCTCCTGGTGGCAGCTTCAAGGTCGCTGACGGGTCCAACTTCTCGAAGTGGATGTCATAGGCGACCGCTTCGAAAAACAGTGGCTCCATGAGGTCGCCAGGCGCGATCGGGACCAGAGAATTGGACTTGGCGTCATGGCGCTCCATGGACGACACGCCAGTCACAAGGATCGACGACTCCGGGGTAGTGGCCAGGAATGGTGGAAGTTCGGGCAGCTTCCCAATGATTTCCAGCCTCCAGCCGGCGCCTGCAGCTTGAAGCAGCAAAGGCATCAGGCGCCCCAGTAGCGAGTCGAGCCGTCAAGGTTCAGTAGCTCGATCATGCGGACAACTTTTTGGTGGCTGCGCTCGAGCGGGCCCGCGAAGTCGGCTTCCACTCCAAGTTCCGCCGCAGTGGCCGCCTCCACCCGCGCCTTGAGCCAGTCAGCAAGCTTTTGCAGCGTCTGTGAGAGCACTTCGCCACTGCCCGACACCTTGGGTAAAACCTTTTGAAGGATGCAGAAGTCCAGCGCGGCGTAGCCGGCCATGATGCCGCCCAAGTCGAGCTCCTTCCAGAAGTGCAGATAGAGCAGGATCGCGTCGCGCGTGCGGTAGCCAAACTTGATGCCGGCCGGCGAGAGGATTTCCTGAATCTCGTTGAGTAGCTGGGCTATGTGCTCAAACAGGTCTTGGCTCGCGCCTCGGGCTTCGAGCACAGAGATTGCATTCGAGGAGTTGATCACGATTTGCGCCAACGCGTCGAAGGTTTCGGCGCCAGCCGCAGCGCCCGAAGCGAATGAGGTCAAATCCGGATCGTCGAACTCGATGGTGAACGCCCGGTCCAGCACCTTCGGGCTGAACGAGTGGGTGGTCTCGTCCATGTTGGCGGTGCCGATGACTCGCAGGTTGGACGGCAGTTCGATGTCGCGCAGTTCGGCTAAGGGGTCGGCCACGCCCGGCGCGGGAGCGGCGGGCAACTCTATGGGCAGCGGATCGGAGCTGATGACGGCGCCGTTGCGTTCGCGGGTTTCAGCCACGCTCAGGAAGTCGCTGAAATAGTGCTCAACGGGGGCGAGGTTCATTTCATCGAGCAAGGCGATGACGAGCTTGCCGGGGCTGCGCTTGGCGTCGAGCAGTCCATCGATCAATGCCCCCTTGATGTATTTGTCGGGCGACAGCGTGGGGACAAAGCCAAACAGGTCGCTGTTATCGGACCATTGAGGCTGCACCGGAATCGCGTGGAAGAGCGAGTTCGTGCGCCTGGCGAATTTGCGGGGAAGCAGGCTTTTGCCAGTGCCCGAAATGCCCGAGAGGATGACCAAGGGGCTGACGGTCATGGCAAGGAAATAGTTCGCGAGCTCGGCTGTTGAAATGACATAGCCCTCGGCGTCCATGAGCGCTTGAATGCGAGCGAGAGCGTCGCTGGCGGAGGCTCCTGCCGACGGTGGGCCGCCTCCCGCAGGAATGGCCGGCGCAGCGCGCGGCACCAAAGCCGAGCCGAACCGATATTCCTTCGTCATGCTGCCGGCCCGTTGTTCCGACTGCGCCTGGGTCATGCCTCCAGTGAGTTCCAAGTACCCGGTCTTCATGAGCCTTTTGGGTTGGTGTGGGCGGCCGGTGCTCGGCACCGCGACGCCAGGGGGAATGTTTTGCCAAATCACATCCGACGGAAACTTGTAGTCGGGCCCGTGGTCCGCAAGCATCTTTCTAAGGGCTTCGCGGGCGAGCTCAAAAATTTCGTCATTGGTGAGCGGCATCTATTCCTCCTAAGGTGTCAATCCTTGCTGGCCAAAGCCTTCTTGGCTTTTTTAACGGGCGCTTTCGCAGCATTCTCGCTCTTGGCATTGGCAGGGGACCGAGCGTCCAGTTGAGCAGCCAAATGAAGCGCGATGGCTTGGGACAGTCCTGGGGGCACAGCTTCCCCGATCATGTCCATGCCGACCCCGATGCGCCCGGTGTCGTTGTCATCGGTCATTGATGTAACGAATCGGAAGTCGTCATCGAACGATTGCAGGCGTGCGGCCTCCCGCATCGTGATTCCGCGGAGCTCCTCGGGGTGTGAGAAGCGGCCGGAGCCAAGGAAGTTCGCGTTGGCTGTGATGGTCAAGGCGGGCGCGTCCCAAGCCAGCCGGGTGTAGGCGCTCCAATAGTAGTCCTTGTAGAAGACTGGATTGATCGCGCCGGAGCGTTCAAGCTCGCGCCGCGCGCGTTTCTCGGATATGCCTTTGGCTTTGGCGTGGCGGGCAATCGCGAGCTCGTACTTGGCCTGCATGCGTTCGCTTTCGGCGTCCCACGTTTGGCCAGGCCGCATTTCCCGGATGATGTCGAGAACCGAGGCTTTGTAGCCCCGCGTGATGTGGTTGTAGGGGAAGGCGTCTGACGTGCGCATCGACCTCGCATAGTCGCTGGGATGCTCGCCGTATAGGCTCAATGGCCCCCCCCCAAGGACGTCCTCTTCAAACGCTGGGGGCGGCAAGTCGCCGATGGCTTGCGCGACGGTGACCCAGGGGTGGCGCCCCTCCTTCAAGAGCTTCTCGGTCTTGGGGTCGGCATGCGTAGTCTTCGGGAACGAGGCTGGACCGATGGAACTGGCGATGAAGACAGCGCGCTCGCGCAGTTGGGGGACGCCGTAGTCCGCGCAGTTGACGACCGCGACCTCCACTTTGTAGCCTAGGTCTTTTTCTAGCATCTGGATGACAATTTCCGAGAGCTTGCCTAGTCTTACTGTGTCACAAACGTAGTCGGACGCTAACCGCGGCGCAATGCGGGCAATGTCCCAGGGCGCCTGCGAGTGCGACGCTCAACTGAAGGCGCAGCGTCCTGATCGA
>SCMQ01000067.1 GCA_005503335.1 Comamonadaceae bacterium 2FH | reverse complement strand
CAGTCGCCCGCGAAACCCTTGCCTTCGGCTAACTCTTCCCCTTGCCGGGCGAGTAGAGGACTTTCACCTCCGAGTGGGTGCGCCCTGCCGGGCGCACCGCAAAAAAGCCCGCGCTGAGCGGGCTGCGGCTGATGGTGAGCTGTGGTGCCTACTTGGTGGAGCTCCTGCGCTTGACTCCAATGACGAAAGCAGAGACAAGACCGACAACCGTAGTGCCTCCGACAATGCCGGCGACAGCATCGTGACCGGCCATGGCCAAGCTATAGCAGGCGTAAAGCGCACCGGTGCCGATGACAAGTCCTGCAATCATGCCCAGGATGCGCTCGACGAACACCATGGTGTTTACGCGCTTCACCTCGGACCGACGGAAATTGCCTTCCTTGGAGGTTTCTTCGAATACCCAGTCAACGCGCTCAGGATGCACCTCCTTCAGACGCTCGATCTGGGCTATCGGCAGGATCGGTGAGTCCGTTTCCTGCTCGGATAGCGTGATGTGCTGTTCCTTATTGCGAAGCTGCGCTGTGGTCGATCTTGCCATGGCTGTGCCGAGTCAATTCCTTGTCGGCCTTCTTCTTCAGATCGCGCCCGACGGTGACAAAACCGCCTGCTATGTTTTTTGCGTCCATGCGCCGGTCTCCGACTTGCGGATAGCGGTACTGAGGTGCTGAGCCGAGAGCATTGATCACCTGCCCGACACCAGCAAGGATGTTCAGTAGATGGTTCATCGCTTACTCCAGTAGGACGCCGCTAAATGGCCCCCGTCCCAAGCAATCATACACGCCATCTGTTAAGACCTCTGAACCCCCCACAAGGTGTTCCACCAGGGTTTCCTCATGGAGAGAGCAGACTGCGCGCACGCCTTTGCTGAGGCGATGCCGGTGTGCCAACGGTCACGAGCAGTTGCGTTATCACTTTGCTGCGGCGCGGTGTCCACCGCCTTCAGCCCCCCGGGCAGTTGCAGGGCCTGCCCCATGGCCGGCGCGCGTCGGCCTGCGGCCTGGTCACCGTGCGCCAGCGGCCGCAGACCGCCAAGGGCACGATCTTCGTCACGCTGGAGGACGAGACCGGCCCGCTCAACGTGATCGTCTGGCCCTGGGGTGGTTTGCTGCTGTATTCATTTTTGTTTATATTGAATGCAGCCAACTGCGAAAGGACTGTGCCATGACCCGAGCGACGACCACGACCATGACGGTCCGCCTCAGCGGAACCCTCAGCGAGTTCGTCGCCGCGAACGTGGGTGAGCATGGCGCCTACGAGAACGTCAGCGAGTACATCCGGGACCTGATCCGCCGCGACAAGGAACGCGCGGAGAAGGAAGCCTTTGACAGGCTCAAGGCCGAGTTGGCCCATGCGTATGCGGCCCCAGAATCATCGTACAAGCCGTTGACGGCAGCCGACGTGATCGCGCGCAACCGGACCTGAGGGCATGGCCAAGGCCCGTGTCCGCGTTCAAGAAGCGGCTTCCTATCGGCTCGACGACATCTATCGCTACACGCGGGATCGCTGGGGTGAGCAACAGGCCGACCGCTACATCACCGGCTTGTTCGAGGCGTTCGAGGGTATCGAGACCCGCGAGACGCCATCGAGGCCCATCCCGGCCGAGTTCGGCATCGAGGGTTACTTTTTTCGGTATGAGCGGCACCTCGTCTATTGGCGCAGGCTCTCGAACGGCGACATCGGCATCGTGACGCTCCTGCACGAGCGGATGCACCAGATCGATCGTTTTCGAGAGGACTTCGGCTTGTGAAGGTGTTCCGACCGTCACGTCGGCATCTGGTGGCCAATGTCCATGATGTGTCTGATCCTGCCGTTTGCTGTCAGGAAGTCCGGCTGGTCGTCTATGCGCGGGAACGGCCACTTCCGGTCATCCGTGCCTAAAAAAACCAGCCGCCAACGGTCGGTTTCAAGGTACAGCAGACCTAGCTCGGGGTCAGTGTTCGGAGGTGCATTCTTTGAAGCGGTCACTCAGGCCGGCTAACGTCGCAGGCAATTCCGGATGAACGTGTGAACCTTTCCGGACGATGAATCTGGGATGTCGATTTTATAGCCGACAAATACGGGAGCGTCGCGTGCGCGTTGCATGGCGTGCCCCACGGATGAACTAGAAGCGATCGCTAATGACTGCTCAGACGTTAGAGAGAACACAGTATAAATTTCGTTTCCGGTAGCGCTAATCCGTGCAGGCTCAGGCAAGGGAAGAGTCTTACCATCGGCAAGCAGCGAGTGAAACCATCCGCCACTGGCGATGCTACTGGCCATTTCCGCGCCGGCCTGATAGTGCGACTGAAAAAGAATTCGATTGGCATAGCAGAGAAAAATGGCTTTTCCCTGACCATAAACGGTGTCTTGCACGCCACGCAGATATTGAGCTCCCTCCATGACTTCGATTGACCATACCGGTTTTTTTCGGCCGTTATTAACCACGTTAAGTCCCGTCAACTCCACTTTGCTGAGAATCCGAATCTTGTCCTTTCCTTCTTGAACCATGAGATCAAACAGGCCAGGATCAACTTCCATGTCACGAATGAAGGTACCGATTGCGGCCGACATGATCTGCGCGGCATCCAAATCGTTTTGATTTGATCCGGAACGGCGCGAAAATCGGTGGACACCATATTCAGAATCACTGCTGGCGTATCGATAGACACCTCCGAGAAACGCAAGAGCGCAGGCGCTATAACACACACCGGGCACGCTTTTCCATCTTGGCATGCTAGGAATTGAAATCGACGGCACCTGCATGAGACCACCGATGTGCGTATTTGCACCCGCTTCGCGAATTATCCGACCTATATCCATCCCCGCCAACAGATTACCGCCCGGCGAGTTGATATAGACATCCGCGCCGTCCGCACCCGTCTTGCTCAATGCCGCAGCAACTCGTGCAGGATCGTCTGCATCAATTTCACCATCGAGCACTACGTACCAGGAACTATTATTCATTAGCACTCTGAGCCAATCCGGTCGTTCCACGCGAATTGTCAAAGCGCCAGGGTATGCCGCGGTTGAAAAGACAAACGCAGCAGTGACGATAATCTGAACAAGTCGTCTCATATGTCACACATTTAAAAGCGGGACTCTCGCACTTTGGGATACAGCGCCTTAACCGGAGAGAGTCTAGCGACGTTGCCGTAACGTATCAAATCCAAACGCGCCAAGGTGAATTTGGCGGCGATGTCGGTTCGGGGCCGCGCTGACGCTGTCGTAGGCTTTTGAGGGACACGCGCGCGTACTTCTGTGCTGCATCGAGGTTCGGCATCCGGCCCGGAGCGGGCCACCACAGGCTTCTGTCAGGAAGCAGACCGTTGCTCCGGGTAACTCCGAATCCAAGCCTCGAGGCCGGTCCAAGCTGCTGCGGAATCACCCCGAGTTCGCCGCATCGGGCGCGGCCGGTTGAAATGCGAAATCCGACGGGCACCTCACGTCGTGAGAGGCGGCGAAAATCCCCCAGGGTCGCGCTGCTGGGGGCGTTCACACACCTGCCGCCAAGCCTGCTACACTGCTATTACGGCGCCCGCCAGAGCTTCGAGCGGCTCAAACAAGGCCTCTGTTCCCCTTGCAATCCCAGTGACCAATCGTGCGGCTTCGCATGCGCAGGGTCGGAATCGCTCGAGACCCCGCGCAATACTCGGAGTACACGTCATGGCACACCTATCCGCCATTGCCTTTGCTGTTCGTCAAGCGGTATCGGCTCAGGGCATCTCACTCTCCACTGGCCACGCCCAGCAGCTTGTCGCTGCGGCGCTCGGTCACAACAATCTCGCATCCTACCAGGCGTCCGGAGACGACGCCGGGCTACCGAAAGCGGCCGACATCGTCTTAGACCCGGAGCGGTTGCGGGCACGAGCATCTGAGCTCGGACACGACGGCGGCGCGTTTGCGCAGGCGCTGACTACTGCTCTGCAGGCGCGCTTTCCGGATGCTGAACTCTACGATGATCACGAAGCCTGGCTGATGGATGTCCAGGACCACTTCGAGCGGGTGATCGTCGATGAAGATTTGGTCAACTCCCAAGTGGCGATGACTAATGGTACCTTCCCGCGCACAGATGTCGAACTGCCGTGGTGGGACGCACTAGACGAGTACGACGGCGACGACCTGAGCTTGGACTTCGAGGGCCTCGTAACGGTCGACCAGGATGAAGACCGTGTTTACTGGGGGCACGAAATCGAGGTGCGCGCCACCCTGACGGTCGAGCGCTTTGGCCGACGCCTGTTCAGTTGTCGCCGCGTCGATGTGGAGCACGCAAAGCTGCGGTGGCTGGGCAAGCCGAACGAGTCGCTCGACTAGACAGAACCGAACGATGGGAAAACCGAGCACGACACCAAGCTGTGCTCGGCAGGCACGGCTCTAGGCGAGAGTAAAGGCCTGAGGGAGGGGCGCAATCTAGGGAAACGCTGATCAATTAGGCCCGAATCCTGCATGCATAGAACGCCATGAAGCACCGCCCGCAACCGTCCCAGCAGCTGAGCTTTGCCAGCTACGAATTTGCGCAGAA
>SCMQ01000066.1 GCA_005503335.1 Comamonadaceae bacterium 2FH | reverse complement strand
GCGTCGCGCCCCGTGCGGGCGCGTGGATTGAAACGCCGCGGTCTGGGGGGCCGGGGCGAAGGGATCGTCGCGCCCCGTGCGGGCGCGTGGATTGAAACATCACCACACCCGGGTCCGTCATGGTGCACCGCTCGTCGCGCCCCGTGCGGGCGCGTGGATTGAAACTCGTCCAGGCCCTCGGCATCGTAGCCATCGGCCTGTCGCGCCCCGTGCGGGCGCGTGGATTGAAACGTAGTTCTGCACACCGCCAGTGAAGCGGCGGCGGGGTCGCGCCCCGTGCGGGCGCGTGGATTGAAACATCGCCGCGGCAGCCACGGCGCCCCTGTGCTCGGTCGCGCCCCGTGCGGGCGCGTGGATTGAAACAAGGACAACCAGGGCGAGCCGATGAACGAGAACGCGTCGCGCCCCGTGCGGGCGCGTGGATTGAAACTGATTGCGCGGGATTGCGTTGGTGGCGGCACCGGGTCGCGCCCCGTGCGGGCGCGTGGATTGAAACAAGGCTGGAGAGGAGTTCCACCACGACGGCGAGCTGTCGCGCCCCGTGCGGGCGCGTGGATTGAAACACCGTGACAGGGGCATTCTCTGCCGTGCCTTGGAATGTCGCGCCCCGTGCGGGCGCGTGGATTGAAACAACGACCTGCACGCGCGACAGGGCCTGGAGGCCGTGTCGCGCCCCGTGCGGGCGCGTGGATTGAAACGTTCACCGGGCGCTCGCCCAGCCGCGGCTTGATGTGTCGCGCCCCGTGCGGGCGCGTGGATTGAAACATCGAAATGACCGCCGACCAATTCGCCGCCCTCGCGTCGCGCCCCGTGCGGGCGCGTGGATTGAAACCGTTCGCTACCCAGGAGCACCGCCTGCGCGAAAACCGTCGCGCCCCGTGCGGGCGCGTGGATTGAAACGTCGGGAGCATTGGCGGCCAGGATCAGGGCCAGGTCGCGCCCCGTGCGGGCGCGTGGATTGAAACACCAGGTCACTGCCATGGGCGTGGGCCATGTTGGGTCGCGCCCCGTGCGGGCGCGTGGATTGAAACACGTCCTGCTCGGGATTGACGTAGTCCCACTTCGGTCGCGCCCCGTGCGGGCGCGTGGATTGAAACAAGGAGAACAAGCACCAGTACGGCGTGAAGGCCAGGTCGCGCCCCGTGCGGGCGCGTGGATTGAAACTGGGCGACGTCCACCGGTGTGGAGGGGCAGACGAGTCGCGCCCCGTGCGGGCGCGTGGATTGAAACGTGCCGTGGGCGATGAAGCGGTCGAGCTGCTTGGTCGCGCCCCGTGCGGGCGCGTGGATTGAAACTCGCATGGCCGCGGTCAGCAGCTTGATTCGCGACGTCGCGCCCCGTGCGGGCGCGTGGATTGAAACGACCAACACCCGGGCGAGGTCGCAGGGATGCGCCGGTCGCGCCCCGTGCGGGCGCGTGGATTGAAACAATGCCGACCCCTGGGCGGCGCCGCCGCCCCCGGTCGCGCCCCGTGCGGGCGCGTGGATTGAAACGCCGCCGTGCAGGTGTTCCTGTGCAACTGGCGCGACGTCGCGCCCCGTGCGGGCGCGTGGATTGAAACAGGCCATGCTCCACCACCCGGCGCATGCGCGCGGTCGCGCCCCGTGCGGGCGCGTGGATTGAAACCAGCTGCACCTGATCGCCGCCGGCATGGGGGTCACGTCGCGCCCCGTGCGGGCGCGTGGATTGAAACTTCGCCAACGTGCACCTCAACGACCTGGACCAGTGTCGCGCCCCGTGCAGGCGCGTGGATTGAAACTCGGCGGCCTGCTTGCTGAACATGTCGAACTGGGTCGCGCCCCGTGCGGGCGCGTGGATTGAAACTTGGTCATGACGCCGGCGGCGTCGACCTCGACGTGTCGCGCCCCGTGCGGGCGCGTGGATTGAAACCGGGCAATCCAGCGCCTCTATGGCCCAAAACCCGTCGCGCCCCGTGCGGGCGCGTGGATTGAAACTCCAGTTGGCGCTGCAGCCCCTCCAGGTAGCGCTTGTCGCGCCCCGTGCGGGCGCGTGGATTGAAACAGGGATGGCGTCGATGGTGTCGACGGTGAATGGCGTGTCGCGCCCCGTGCGGGCGCGTGGATTGAAACAGGCCAGACGAACAGATCAGGCTGCGGCTGCTTGTCGCGCCCCGTGCGGGCGCGTGGATTGAAACGACGGCGTGTTCATCACCGTGCGCGGGAATGAGTCGGTCGCGCCCCGTGCGGGCGCGTGGATTGAAACGAATCCAAGTCTCTCCACCAACCACAAACCCGGCAATGGTCGCGCCCCGTGCGGGCGCGTGGATTGAAACGAGATGAAGCCAGCCACGACCATGCAGCGCCTAGGTCGCGCCCCGTGCGGGCGCGTGGATTGAAACTCGGTACGGATGATGGCCTGCTCGCCGAAGCAAGTCGCGCCCCGTGCGGGCGCGTGGATTGAAACCTGGGAGCCGCAGCATGAGCGACCCCACCGAACGTCGCGCCCCGTGCGGGCGCGTGGATTGAAACCTCGACATCGCTTTCGCGGACCACAAAATGAACTCGTCGCGCCCCGTGCGGGCGCGTGGATTGAAACGTCGACAACATCACCGGAGGAATCTTGAGAGGTCGCGCCCCGTGCGGGCGCGTGGATTGAAACCTTTCTCATCCAGTTCGACCATCGCCACGTCAAGGGTCGCGCCCCGTGCGGGCGCGTGGATTGAAACGAGACCCTGCACGATACGCTGCAGGGCGCACATGTCGCGCCCCGTGCGGGCGCGTGGATTGAAACCAAAGCAGCGCGTCATAGCCATCGCGCGCTGCCTGTCGCGCCCCGTGCGGGCGCGTGGATTGAAACTCGTTCGCCGGTTTGCGTGTGTGATGGATCAGGTGGTCGCGCCCCGTGCGGGCGCGTGGATTGAAACATGGAGACGGTCGAAGAGCCGGATGGACCGTATGCGTCGCGCCCCGTGCGGGCGCGTGGATTGAAACCCTCGGCGATGCTCAACGTTGACGCCCTACTTGGTCGCGCCCCGTGCGGGCGCGTGGATTGAAACATCACTGGGCACCTGAACGGCCAAGAGCTTGTCCCGTCGCGCCCCGTGCGGGCGCGTGGATTGAAACACCCTCAAGCGCACCATTGCCCGCTGGGCTCAGGTCGCGCCCCGTGCGGGCGCGTGGATTGAAACCCTGTAGGTACGGCGGCCGAGACGGACACAGCTGGTCGCGCCCCGTGCGGGCGCGTGGATTGAAACGTAAGGAGGTGGGATGGCATCGATAAACGAAGCGGTCGCGCCCCGTGCGGGCGCGTGGATTGAAACTCCATTTCCTTGCTTGAGATCTCGAAATTGACCCGTCGCGCCCCGTGCGGGCGCGTGGATTGAAACGCCACAAGGACCTGACCCTGCGGCCCATGTACGAGTCGCGCCCCGTGCGGGCGCGTGGATTGAAACTCGCCTACATAGGCCGGCTCTCCGTTGGCCCAATCGTCGCGCCCCGTGCGGGCGCGTGGATTGAAACACGGCGTCATGCGCGGCGCGCAGGTGTTCCGGCGTCGCGCCCCGTGCGGGCGCGTGGATTGAAACACCTGCTGCGCGGTTACTTCTCGTGGGCGGCTACCGGTCGCGCCCCGTGCGGGCGCGTGGATTGAAACGCCTCGCGCCAGGTCGCCATGCTCGGGCCCCACGTCGCGCCCCGTGCGGGCGCGTGGATTGAAACCCATACGTAGCGCTTGGACTCAACGCACCACTCGAGTCGCGCCCCGTGCGGGCGCGTGGATTGAAACGACAAATTACTGGCCGACGACTGAAGGAGATCGTGTCGCGCCCCGTGCGGGCGCGTGGATTGAAACAGGAAGCGGATTCCCTTGCGCGAGGCATCGGCCGCGAGTCGCGCCCCGTGCGGGCGCGTGGATTGAAACTGCTGGCCTGCGATCGCGCCCGTGGATTCATCCCAGGTCGCGCCCCGTGCAGGCGCGTTGATTGCGGCTGTTGCTGTCGGTGGGGTCGGCGCTGGCCAGTGACGTCGCGCTCCGGCCAGCGGCGTCAGACGCGGATGATCTCGCCCTTGAGCGCGTAGAGGATGGCGATCACGTCCTTCTTCGCCTCCTCGTCCACGCCGTTCTTGTCCAGCGCCCCGACGATATCGTCCATCACCGCCAGGTACTCCTGCTCGCTGATGTTCATGCCCCTGTGGGCCTCGGGCATGCTCTTGCCGGTGTAGGCGACGGGACCGCCCGAGCCCGCGCTGAAGAACTCGAGCGCCATGCGCTTGAGGTGCGCCAGGTCCTTGACGTTTTCGAAGCGGGTCTTGACGACCGGGTTGGCCAGGTGCGCGGCGACGACATCGTCCACGAGTCGGGCCATGCCTTCGGCGCCGCCCAGGCGCTGGTACAGGGTGGTGGTCATGCTGAGTTCCTTTCGGCTGACGAGGGTGAATGGATAGAGGCCGCTCAGGCCGCCGGGCCGGCCATGCGCCAGATCAGGATGGCCAGCAGGAGCGCAACGGCCATGCGGACCGCGGCGTCCGCGCAAAGATGCCCGATGCCCCACCAGAGCGCCGGCCAGATCGGGCGGGTGTACGCCAGCAGGCCGCCCGCGGCGAGCAGCGGGAGCGCGCCCAGCGTGGCATGGACGCAGCAGGCGAGGGCCAGCCCGAGCAGCCAAGGCGTCAGGCGTCGCCACGGGATGCGCTCAGCTTCAGTCATCTTTTCTCCCAGGACATCGCTGCTGCCAGGCCCCAGCCTGCCGAAGGCAAGCTTAGGCAGGCCGGGGCCCGCCCGCTTGGCGCCGGGGTGGGGATTTGGTGGAGATTTGATGGAGACCAGGGGCCGCCGTATGATTTCGGCTGATTCGGTGAAGGAGTCGCCGGTGCTGCTGACGTTCAGGGACTGCGTGATCGACACCCGCCTGTACGCCTTGCGCTGCGGCGGCCAGTCGCGCCAGGTCGAACCCCAGGTGTTCAACCTGCTGGCCTACCTGGTGCAGCACCGCGACCGCATCGTCAGCCGCCGGGAGCTGCTGGACGCGCTGTGGCCCGGCAAGGTGGTCAGCGAGTCCGCCCTGACCAGCTGCATCAAGGCGGCGCGCCACGCGGTGGGGGACAGCGGTGACGCGCAGCACTGCATCGCCACCGCTCAGCGGCGCGGCTACCGCTTCGTCGCAGAGGTGCAGGAGCATGAGCCCCCCTCCGCCGCCCCGCCGCCTGCCTCGGTAGTCGTC
>SCMQ01000065.1 GCA_005503335.1 Comamonadaceae bacterium 2FH | reverse complement strand
GGCCAGAAATACCACTTGCTCCACAGCCTCGCCCTGGCCTCGGGCGCCAGCAGATTGAGCATGTCGGCCTCCTGAAGCCACATGTCGGTGATCGGCATCAGGCTCAGGTCGTGGGCCAGCGCCGTGGCCAGGGCCACGCCGTTGATGCCGCCCGCGGAGGCGCCCGCGATCACGTCGACAATGACCCGCAGGTCGATGTCCTGGCCCAGGGACTCCAGAAACTCGAGGTAGACGTTGCCGGTCGAGCTTTCCGGCTCGTCCGGATAGTGATCATGAATGCCCGGGCTGGATGGCCCCCCGCCTTCAAGCGACTTATCGCGGTGGCAGACCTTGGACGCTCGGACCAGGTTGAGAATTTCGCGGTTGATCCCGTGCTGGTAAATCGCGAGCGACACGCCGCCAAAGAAGACGACCGCCAACCTGAGCTCTTTCTCTTTCATCGCTGCGCTCGCTTTCCGCCCGCACCATCCACGGGCCGCGACATCGACTGAACCCCGTTTCAGTCTGCTCCGCTGCAAGCGAAAAAGCAACCGCCGGCGCGAACCGGCCGCCCCTGCCTTCGCGCCGGCTCAGGCGCGCGCCGCCGCCGGCGGCGCCTGCCGCCCGGCCCACCACCACAGGCCGGCCCCGCCCAGGATCATGGGCAGGCACAGCCACTGGCCCATGCTCATGCCCAGCGCCAGCAGGCCCAGGTGGGCGTCGGGTTCGCGGAAGAACTCGGCGATGAAGCGGAACACGCCGTAGCCGAACAGGAAGGCCGCCGCCACCTGGCCGCTACGGCGCGGGCGGCGCGCGTACAGCCACAGCAGCACGAACAGCAGCAGGCCCTCCATCAGGAACTGGTAGACCTGGGACGGATGGCGCGGCAGATCGCCCGCGCCGCGGAACAGCATGGCCCAGGGCAGCGCGGGATCGGCCACCCGGCCCCACAGCTCGCCGTTGATGAAGTTGCCGACCCGGCCGGCGGCCAGGCCCGTGGGCACGCAGGGCGCGACGAAGTCCATGACCTGCCAGAAGGGCTTGCGGCGCGAGTGGGCGAACCAGACCATGGCCGCGACCACGCCCAGCATGCCGCCGTGGAAGCTCATGCCGCCCTGCCAGACCGCGAACACCTCGAGCGGGTGCGCCAGGTAATAGGCCGGCTTGTAGAACAGGCAGTAGCCTATGCGCCCGCCCAGCACCACGCCCATGACGCCGAGGAACAGGATGTCCTCCACGTCCTTGCGGCCCCAGGCGGCGGGACCGGCCAGCGAGGCGTAGGGCTCGTGCCGCAGGCGCCTCAGCCCCAGCAGCAGGAACAGCCCGAAGGCGGCCAGGTAGGTCAGGCCATACCAGTGGATGGCCAGGGGGCCCAGCTGCAGGGCGACGGGATCGATCTGGGGGTGAATCAGCATGGGCTGCGATTGTGCACGCAAGCCATGCGCATCAGCTGCGCTCTATGCGCACGTACTCGAAGTCCTGCGGCTGGTTGTTGGTGCCCACGCGTGGCGGCGCGATCCAGCTCGCGTACTTGCCGGGCTCGACGCAGGGCTTCATCAGCGAGGCGATGTAGGCGTGGTCCTCGTCGCTGCACAGCCACTCGCTGCGGCGCGCCTGCCAGGCCTCGGCCGACAGCAGCTCGCCCTCGGGGCTCACATGGGACTTGGCGAACTCGCCGATGCGGCGGTTGAAGCCCTTGTGCGGCTGGCTGAAGCTGAAGGCGATGCCGGCCTTCTCCACGGCCTTGTTCCAGCGGTCGATGCCGCCCTGGCAGTCCGCGATGTAGTCGTCGAGCAGGCGGCTGTTGATGGCGCGCAGGGCCGGCACCTGCTCGGTGACGAAGCGCCCATCGACCACGCGCAGCACCGGGGCTGCTGCTCGACCGAGGCCGGCTCGGTGTCGGCCTGCACCACGATCAGGCGGCGCAGCAGGGCGCGGTACTCACCCGGCACCTCCTGCCAGGCCGGCTGGCCCTTGTGGCGGCCGCAGGGGATGGTGCGCCCCTCTTCCCTGGGCGCGAGCAGGATGCCCCAGCGGTAGTCGGGCATGCGGACATGGCCGAACTTGGCCCAGCCGCTGGGGTCCACGCCGACCGCGGTGCGCAGGTAGACCTCGGCACCCTGGAAGCCCTCGGGGCCCATGTCCTTCCACCAGTCCAGGTAGTTGGGCTGCCAGGCCTCGAGCGCGCGCTGCAGCTGCTTGTCGGAGGACAGGTCGACATTGTTGGGAATGGCGTCGTCGTAGCGGACCTGGACAAAGGCATCGCTGCGGATCGCTTCGCTGTGTTCTGCGCTCATGGTGTGCTCCTGCGGATCGTTTCTGTGAGGGGAACCGGCTGAGTGCGCAACATAATTCAAGCATCACATCCGGTTGATGCATTTTTATGCATACGAACGACCGAGCTTTTGACCTGGCGCAAACAAGGCGCAGCACAGCCCCCGGCCTCAGGCGCCCGTCGCCTCGCCGCCGCGCACGAACCTCAGGAAGCCGTCCAGCACGCTGCTGGACGAGGAGGCCAGCCAGACCAGGCTGGTCTCGCAGCCCGGCACGCCGGCCGGCGGCTCGGGACGCACCTGGCGGTAGACCACGCCCGGGCGCTGGAACTGGGTCACGCTCTCGGGCACCCAGGCGATGCCCAGCCCGGCCGACACCAGGTTGACGATGGTCTGCATCTGGATCGCCTCCTGCGCCACCTGCGGGGTCTGGCCGGCGGCGTGGTAGAGGCCGAAGATCGCGTCGTAAAGAGAGGGCACGATGCGGCGCGGAAAGATCACCAGCGGCTCGGCCAGCACGGCGCGCAAGGCCGGCGCGCGCTGCGCGGCCAGCGCATGCTGCTCGGGCAGGGCCAGCACCAGCGGCTCGGCATCGATCGCCAGGTGCGCCAGGCCCGGCGGCACGAAGCCCGGCGAGTGCAGCATCAGCCCGGCGTCGATCTCGCCGCGCTCGAGCAATTGCAGCTGCACGTCGCCGGTGGCCTCGATCAGCTCCAGCTGCACACGCGGAAACTGCTCGCGGAAGGCCCGCACCCAGCGCGGCAGCAGGTCGAAGCCGACGGTGGACACGAAGGCCAGGCGCAGCCGCCCCAGTTCGCCCGCGGCGGCGGCGCGCGCATGGGCCGGCAGGGCCTGCGCGCGCGCCAAAAGCTCGCGCACCTCGGGCAGCAGCGCGGCACCGGCCGGCGTGAGCTGCACGCTGCGCTTGGTGCGCTCGAGCAGGCGCAGCCCCAGCAGCCTCTCCAGGCCCGCGATGGCCTGGGTCAGCGGCGGCTGGGTCATGTGCAGCCGCCGGGCGGCGCGACCGAAGTGCAGCTCCTCGGCCACCGTCAGGAACTGGCGCCAGAGGCGCAATTCGACCAGGGCATCACTCATATGCGTCACATATTAATTGATACTTAAAAATATATTTGAACACCGAATCTGCAGGACGCATACTCTCGCCTGCGAACCTTCGTGCCCAGAGCGGCACGGCCCACCTCCACTTTCCAGAGGCCCACCATGGCAGACAGCAAAGTCGTTCCCATCCAACCCATCAACCGCCGCAGCCAGAACATCACCCAGGGCAAGTCGCGTGCGCCCAACCGCTCCATGTACTACGCCATGGGCTACGAGGAAAGCGACTTCGTCAAGCCCATGGTCGGCGTGGCCAACGGCCACAGCACCATCACGCCCTGCAACTCGGGCCTGCAGAAGCTGGCCGACGCGGCGATCGCCGGCATCGAGGAGGCCGGCGGCAACGCCCAGGTGTTCGGCACGCCCACCATCTCGGACGGCATGGCCATGGGCACCGAGGGCATGAAGTACAGCCTGGTCAGCCGCGAAGTGATCTCCGACTGCGTCGAGACCTGCGTGCAGGGCCAGTGGATGGACGGCGTGGTCGTGATCGGCGGCTGCGACAAGAACATGCCCGGCGGCCTGATGGGCATGCTGCGCGCCAACGTGCCGGCCATCTACGTCTACGGCGGCACCATCCTGCCCGGCCATTACCAGGGCAAGGACCTGAACATCGTCAGCGTGTTCGAGGCCGTGGGCGAGAACGCCGCCGGCAAGCTTAGCGACGTGGACCTCAAGGAGATCGAGAAGCGCGCCATCCCCGGCACCGGCTCCTGCGGCGGCATGTACACGGCCAACACCATGTCCAGCGCCTTCGAGGCCCTGGGCATCTCGCTGCCCTACTCCTCCACCATGGCCAACCCGCACGACGAGAAGGTGAACTCGGCCAAGGAGTCGGCCAAGGTGCTGATCGAGGCCATCAAGAAGGACATCAAGCCGCGCGACATCGTGACCAAGAAGGCGATCGAGAACGCCGTGGCCGTGATCATGGCCACCGGCGGCTCGACCAATGCCGTGCTGCACTTCCTGGCCATCGCCCACGCGGCCGGCGTGGAGTGGACCATCGACGACTTCGAGCGCATCCGCAAGAAGACCCCGGTGATCTGCGACCTCAAGCCGAGCGGCCAGTACCTGGCGGTGGACCTGCACAAGGCCGGCGGCATTCCGCAGGTCATGAAGCTGCTGCTCAACGCCGGCCTGCTGCACGGCGACTGCCTGACCATCACCGGCCAGACCATCGCCGAGGTGCTCAAGGACGTGCCGGACCAGCCAAGGGCCGACCAGGACGTGATCCGCCCGATCAGCGACCCCATGTACGCCCAGGGCCACCTGGCCATCCTCAAGGGCAACCTCTCGCCCGAAGGCGCGGTGGCCAAGATCACCGGCCTGAAGAACCCGGTCATCACCGGCCCGGCGCGCGTGTTCGACGACGAGCAGTCCGCCCTGCAGGCCATCCTGGACGGCAAGATCAAGGCCGGCGACGTGATGGTGCTGCGCTACCTGGGCCCCAAGGGCGGTCCGGGCATGCCCGAGATGCTGGCGCCCACGGGCGCGCTGATCGGCGCCGGCCTGGGCGAGTCCGTGGGCCTGATCACCGATGGGCGCTTCTCCGGCGGCACCTGGGGCATGGTGGTGGGCCACGTGGCGCCCGAGGCCGCCGTGGGCGGCACCATCGCCTTCGTGCAGGAGGGTGACTCCATCACCATCGACGCGCACCAGCTCAAGCTGGAGCTGAACGTGGCCGAGGCCGAGATCGCCCGCCGCCGCGAAGGCTGGACCGCGCCGGCGCCGCGCTACACGCGCGGCGTGCAGGCCAAGTTCGCCTTCAATGCGGCCAGCGCCAGCAAGGGCGCGGTGCTCGACAACTTCTGACCCGGGGCGCGCCCGGCGCTGCCAAGCCCGGCCCGCCAGGGCCGGGCTTTTTTGCGGTGCGCCCGGCAGGGCGCACCCACTCGGAGGTGAAAGTCCTCTACTCGCCCGGCAAGGGGAAGAGTTAGCCGAAGGCAAGGGTTTCGCGGGCGACTGCG
>SCMQ01000064.1 GCA_005503335.1 Comamonadaceae bacterium 2FH | reverse complement strand
AGGGACATGGCGGGCGGATGGGGCGTGGGGGCCACTTCAGGCGGCGTAGATGGGGCGGCGCCCGACTTCCAGCGGCGGCTTGTTGAGCGGCTTGCGGAAGAAGGGCGAGGTGCCGCTGGCGGCCGCCATCTGGGCGGCGAAGGACAGCAGCTCGGGGCCCAGGGCCTTCATGCGCTGCTCGGTGAAGCGCACCGTGGGGCCGGCGATGGTGATCACGCCGATCGGCGGCTGGCCGGCCAGCTGCACCGGCGCGGACATGGCGCTCAGGCCTGGCGAATAGGTGTCCACCGTGGTGCTGTAGCCGCGCTCGCGCGTCTGCTGCACCAGGTCCAGCACCTCCTGGATCGTCTGCGGCGCGTTCGGGCCGAACTCCTCGCGCGAGCCCAGGCCCTGCTGGCCCAGCAGGGCCAGGGCCTGCTCGTCGCTGAGCGCCGACATCCAGGCCAGGCCCGAGGAGGAGCAGGACAGCCTGGCGTCGCTGCCCATGTCGGGGTCGTAGCGCAGGCCCTGGCGCGCGCCCTGGGCGCGCGCCACCCAGGTCAGGCGGTTGCCGTCGACCACCGACAGGCGCACCAGCTCGCCCGAGAGCTCGGCCAGGCGGTCCAGCAGCGGCTGGGCGAAGTCCACGATGCCGCTGTGGCTCAGGAAGGACAGGCCCATGGACACCAGCTTGGTGGTCAGCATGTAGTCGCCATGCTCGCGCAGCTGGCGCACATAGCCGCAGCGCACCAGGTCGGTCAGCAGGCGGTGCGCGGCGCTGCGCGGCATGTTGAGCCGGTCGGCGATGCTGGCCAGCTCCAGGCCTTCGCCATGCTGGGCCAGCAGTTCGAGGATGCCGAGGGTGCGTTCGAGTACGCCGCTCATGGTCAGGCCTCCTTCAGGGGGTGAGGGGGTGGGGCGGTGCGGGACGGGTCGCAACAGCTGGCGCGGATGGGCATGGATGGCTCCTGAGGCGAAAAAGCGTGACGATAGCGCCCCGCGCTCAGTCGTCCAGAGCGACCGTGCGGCCGCTGAGCGCGGCCTCGTGCACCGCCAGCGTGGCCCGCAGCGTGCGCAGGCCGTCGAGCGCGCTGCACAGCGGCGCTTCCCGGCCCTCGATCACGGCCTGGAAGTGCTGCAGCTGCTGGGTGTAGGGGTCGGCCTTGTGCACCGCGGTCTGCTCCAGCGTCAGCTCGGCATGCCAGCTGCGCTCGCCGCGGTAATGCCAGAGGGCCAGGTCGGGCAGGCTTAGCGAGCCCTGGGTGCCCGAGATGAAGTGGCTTTGCACGTTCTGGCGCGGGTACTGGTCCTGCTCGCCGGCGCAGAAGTCCCAGCACCAGGGCGAGGCCGCGGCGTCGGACACCAGCACGGTGCCCAGGGCGCCGCTCTCGAAGCGCAGCACGGCGGCGGCCGTGTCTTCCACCGCGAAGCCGCGCGCCTGGTGGCTGGCCTGGGCCTGCACCGACACGATCTCGCCGAGCAGGAAGCGCAGCATGTCGATGTCGTGGATCAGGTTGATCAGGATGGGGCCGCCGCCTTTCTCGCGGCGCCAGGCCACGTCGAAATAGGCCTCGGGCTTGAGGAAGGTGGCCAGGGCCGTGGCGGCCACCGGCTGGCCCAGGCGGCCGGACTGCAGGATCTCGCGCGCGCGCCGGTTGATTGGATTGTGGCGGCGGTGGTGGCCCACCAGCACCGGCACGCCGGTCCGGGCCTGCACCTCGACCAGGGTCCGGGCCTCGGCCACCGTGTCGGCCACCGGCTTTTCCACCAGGGCGCAGGCGCCGGCGCGCAGGCAGTCCGCGGCCACGCTGATGTGGGCGGCGTTGGGCGTGGCGACGATGGCGCCCTGGGGGCGGGCTGTCTCCAGCATGGCGCGGTGGTCGGCAAACCAGGGCACGCCCAGCTGCTTCGCCAGGGCCTGGCCCGCCTCCGTGGGATCGGCGATCGCCGCCAGCGCCAGCTTGCTGCTGCGGCTGATGCGGTCAATGTGGGTGCGGCCTATGACGCCGGCGCCAATGACGGCCAAGGGGGTCTTGCGCATGTGCTGCCTGTCTCCTGGGGGTGGGTCCGTTGGATGGCAGTCTAATGAAAAATGGAATTAAATTCAATAGTTGAATTGGATTCCACTTTTATGTAATATCCGCCCATCGCAGCCAACCCAGCCCATCGACGGACCCCGACACCATGGCAGACACACTGAACGGCGCCACGCGCGTGCACTTCATCGTGGGCGACCCGATCGCCCAGGTCAAATCGCCGGCCGGGGTGACCCAGGCCTACCAGGCGCGTGGCCGCAATGCCATGGTGATGCCGGCCCATGTGGCGCCGGCCGACCTGGCGGCCTGGCTGGCCGGGGTGTCGCTGGCCCGGAACGTGGACGGCATCATCGTCACCGTGCCGCACAAGTTCGGCTGCTACGAGCTCTGCGCGAGCACCTCCGAGCGCGCGGCCTTCCTGCACACGGTGAACGTGATGCGCCGCAACCCCGACGGTGGCTGGCATGGCGACATGTTCGACGGCCAGGGCTTCGTGCAGGCCATGCGCGAGAAGGGCTGCGAGCTGGCGGGCAGGAAGGCCCTGCTGGTCGGCGCCGGCGGCGCCGGCTCGGCGATCGCCCATGCGCTGGTGATGGCCGGCGTGAGCCAGCTCGCCATCCACGACGAGGACAGCGCCCGGCGCAGCACGCTGGTGGACCGGCTGGCCGGCCTGGGCCGCTGCCCGGTGGCCCATGGCTCGGCCGACCCGGCCGGCTACGACATCGTGCTCAATGCCACGCCGGTGGGCATGAGGGAGGGCGACCCCTATCCGCTGAACGTGGCGGGCCTGACGCCCACCATGTTCGTCGGCTGCGTGATCACCCAGCCGGCCGTCACGCCGCTGATCGCCGCCGCGCGCGCCAAGGGCTGCGCCACCATGACCGGCGCCGACATGTTCGCCCGCGTGCGCGACCTGATGGTGGACTTCCTGCTCGAGGAGTCGCCGCAATGAGCCTGAACATACGGCTTGAGGATTTGACCGAGCAGGCCGACTACGACGTGGTCGTCATAGGCGCCGGCGGCGCCGGCCTGGCCGCCGCACTCTACGCCGCGATAGCCGGCGCCAAGGTGCTGCTGGTCGAGCGCACCGCCTACGTGGGCGGCACCACGGCCCTGTCGGCCGGCACCACCTGGGTGCCGGGCACGCACCACGCGGCCAAGGTGAACCCCGCGGACACGCTGGACCAGGCGGCGCGCTACCTGGACAACGCGATCGGCGAGCGCGCACCGCTGGCCCTGCGCCAGGCCTTCCTGGACCACGGGCCGGCCGCCGTCAAGCAGATCGAGGACCATTCCGAGGTCAAGTACCGCCCCTGTCCCAAGCACCCGGACTACATCTCCGAGCTCGGCGGGTCCACGCTGAGCGGCCGGGCCCTGGAGCCGCTGCCCTTCGACGGCCGGCGGCTGGGCGAGCTGTTCAAGCTGGTCCGGCCGCCGATTCCCGAATTCACCGTGCTCGGCGGCATGATGGTGGACCGCAGCGACATCAACCACCTGCTGGCGATGACCCGGTCGCTGGCCTCGCTCAAGCATGCGCTCAAGATCGTAGGGCGTCACTTCAAGGACAGGCTCAGCCACCCTCGCGGCACGCGCCTGGTGATGGGCAACGCCCTGGTCGCGCGGCTGCTCTACTCGCTGTCCCAGCACCCCAATGCCGCGCTGCTGCTGAACACCGAGGTGCTGGACATCCTGCCGGCCGAGGACGGCGCGGCCACGGTGTTGCTGGCGCAGGACGGCCAGCGCCGCAGCGTGCAGGCCAAGGGCGGCGTGATCCTGGCCAGCGGCGGCTTCAACCGCGACCCGCTGCTGCGCCAGCAGATGCTGCCCGGCGTGGACCCGCAATGGTGCCCGGCCGCACCGGGCCACACCGGCGCCGCCCAGGCGCTGGCGCGCAAGTTGGGCGCCCGCCATGGCCAGGGCGGCCTGAGCCACGCCTTCTGGGCCCCGGTCTCGCTGCGCCAGCGCGCCGACGGCAGCACCGCCGCCTTCCCCCATTTCGTGATGGACCGCGCCAAGCCCGGCATGATCACCGTGAACCAGGCCGGCCAGCGCTTCGTCAACGAAAGCACCTCCTACCATTTGTTCGGCCTGGCCATGCAGGAGCAGGCCGACCAGTCGTTCGCCGGGCCGCCCCAAGAACGACTGCACCCCCTCGGGGGGCCTGGCGAAGCCAGGGGTGGGGGCAACATTCCTGCCTACCTGATCTGCGACGCCGAGGCCCTGCGCAAGTACGGCCTGGGCATGGTGCGACCGGGCGGCAAGGGCCTGGCACCCTTCCTGGCCGACGGTTACCTGACCGAGGCGCCGACGCTGGAGGCCCTGGCGGAAAAGCTGGGCATCGCTGCGGCCGGCCTTGTGGACAGCGTGGCCCGGATGAACCGCTACGCCGAGACGGGCGAGGACCCGGAGTTCCAGCGCGGCGTGACCGCCTACCAGCAGAACATCGGCGACCCGGCCTGGGGCGGCAAGAACCCCAACCTCGGCCCGCTGCGCCAGGCGCCGTTCTACGCCGTGCGTCTGTACCCCGGCGACATAGGCGCGGCCACCGGCCTGGCCACCGACGCCCAGGCGCGCGTGCTGGGCGAGAACGGGCAGCCGATCCCCGGCCTCTACGCGGTGGGCAACGACATGCATTCCATCATGGGCGGCGTCTACACCGGCCCCGGCATCACCATAGGCCCGGGCCTGGTGTTCGCCTACCTCGCGGCGCGCCATGCGGTGGCGCGCGCTGCCCGCCCAATCCAGCATTCCCACCCCATGAGCCCGGGGACCGAGGCTCGCATGCAAACCACCCACTGAAGGAGACATGATGCAAAAACGTGAAGCACTCAGTACAGGCCGGCGCCGGGCCGCCCCAAGCCGGTCTGGGCCCCCTTGGGGGGCAGCGCAGCACACGAAGTGGCAAGCGTGGGGGCTCAAATGGATCGCAGCCTGTGCCCTGGGCACGGCGGCCACGGCCGGCTGGGCCCAGGACCAGATCAAGATCGCCGACATCGTCGAGCTCTCGGGCGGCGGCGCCAGCCCCGGCACCTACTTCCGCGACGGCATCAAGCTGGCGGTCAACGAGATCAACGCCGCGGGCGGCATCCTGGGCAAGAAGCTCACGACCACCGACATGGACACGCAGACCAACCCCGGCGTGGCCAAGGGCCTGACGCAAAAGGTCATAGACGACGGCGCCTTCGCGATCTTCGGCCCGGTGTATTCGGGCTCCATCCTGGTCTCGATGTCCGAGAGTCGCCGGGCCGAGGTGCCGAACTGGACCGGCGGCGAGGCGGCGGCCATCACCCAGCAGGGCAACCCCTATGTGTTCCGCACCGCCTTCGGCCAGCAGTTCTCGTTCCCGAAGGTCGCCAAGTACATCACCTCCAAGTTCAAGACCATTGCCGTCATCTACCAGAACAACGATTTCGGCAAGGGTGGCCGCGACGCCATCGTCAAGAACCTGGACGGATCGGCGACCAAGATCGTCGCCGAGATCTCCACCGATCCGGGCCAGGTCGACTTCTCCTCGGCCGTGATCCGGGCCAAGCAGGCCAATGCAGATGCCGTCTTCGTCTACGTGACCGAGGAAGAGTCCGCGCGCGCCCTGCGCGAGTTCCGCAAGCAGGGCTGGAACAAGCCCATCATCGGCGAGACCACGCTGACCGGCCAGAAGGTGATCGAGCTGGCCGGCGAGGCCGCCAACGGCGCCTTCGCCCATGTGGGCCTCACCGTGGACGCGCCGATTCCCGAGATGCTGGCCTTCAAGGGCAAGTTCTACCAGGCCTACAAGTACATCCCCGATCACAACGGCATCAAGGGCTACATGGGCGTCTACACGCTCAAGGCCGCGATCGAGAAGGCCGGCAAGCTCGACCGCAAGGCCGTGGCCCAGGCCATGAAGGGCCTGACGATCAGCGCCAAGAAGTACCCCGGCGTGATCATGGACGTGAGCTTCGACGACAAGGGCGACCTGGATCGCGAGAGCTTCCTGGTGGAAGTGAAGAACGGCCGCCAGGTGGTGGTTGCCACGCTGCCGCCGCTCGGCAA
This sequence comes from Comamonadaceae bacterium 2FH, assembly GCA_005503335.1. Classification (GTDB taxonomy): domain Bacteria; phylum Pseudomonadota; class Gammaproteobacteria; order Burkholderiales; family Burkholderiaceae_C; genus SCMQ01. The sequence continues at coordinate 208 of SCMQ01000064.1, read as the reverse complement.
GAAGTAAGACCCTTCCCCGGCCCGCCCCTGCCAGGCGAAGGGGCGGGGCCGTCCCTCGCTTTCCTGAGGACCTCCCATGACCGACTTCCTGCAACTGTTCTTCAGCGGCCTGTCCACCGGCGCGATCTACGCGCTGGCGGCGCTGGGCTTCACGCTGCTGTGGCAGGCCAGCGGCACCATCAACTTCGCGCAAGGCGAGTTCGTGATG
>SCMQ01000063.1 GCA_005503335.1 Comamonadaceae bacterium 2FH | reverse complement strand
CCCCCTGCCCCGCCTCCGCCCCGCCCGCCGGGGCTGGAGGCCTTTTCTTTTTTGAGGACTCCCCCGCGTGCAAGCCTCCTGGATGATCCTGGCCTCGCTGTTCTTCGCGAGCATGAGCGTGTGCATCAAGTTCGCCTCGGCGCATTTCCACACGGTGGAGCTGGTCTGCTACCGCGGCCTGGTCGGCATCGCCTTCATGGCGGCGCTGTGCCGCGCCCAGGGCGTGACCCTGGGCACCCGGGTGCCGATGATGCATGTGTGGCGCAGCATCGTCGGCGTGCTCTCGCTCAGCGCCTGGTTCTACGCGATCGCGCACCTGCCGCTGGCCACGGCCATGACGCTCAACTACATGAGCGGAGTCTGGGTGGCGGCCTTCCTGGTCGGCGGCACCCTGGTCATGGGGCGCCTTTCGGACATCGGCAAGCAAGGGCCTGTCGTGCTGACGGTGCTGAGCGGCTTCGCGGGCGTGGTCATGATGCTGCGCCCCACGCTCGATCAGAACCAGCTGTTCGCCGGCCTGATCGGCCTGCTCTCGGGCCTGGGCGCGGCCTTCGCCTACCTGCAGGTCGCGGCCCTGGGCCGGATCGGCGAGCCCGAGGCGCGCACCGTGCTGTACTTCTCGATCGGCGCCATGGTCGCCGGCGCGATCGGCATGCTGTTCACCGGCGCCAGCGCCTGGACCTGGCCCGAGGCGCTGTGGCTGCTGCCGATCGGCGTGCTGGCCGCCCTGGGCCAGCTGTGCATGACGCGCGCCTACAGCCATGGCGCCACGCTGGTGGTCGCCAACCTGCAATACTCGGGCATCGTGTTCGCGGCGCTGTTCGGCATGTTCCTGTTCGGCGACCAGATCCCCCTGCTGGGCTGGGCTGGCATGGCCCTGATCATCGCCAGCGGCATCGCCGCCACCGCGCTGCGCGCACGCGCCCTGCCCAACCCACCCGCCGAGGAGCACTGACATGTACGACACATTGATTTCGGTAGCGCAGCTCCAGGCCCTGCAGGCCGGCGGCAAGCCGCTGATGGTGTTCGACTGCAGCTTCGACCTGATGAACCCGGCCGCCGCCGACGCCCTGTTCGCCCATGCGCATGTCGCTGGCGCGGTGCAGGCCCACTTGGAGCGCGACCTCAGCGCGCACGACGCTGCCGAAGCGGTGAACGGCGGCCGCCATCCGCTGCCGCGCCGCGAGGCCTTCGCGGCTTGGCTGTCGCGCGTCGGCTTTGCCAACGACATGCAGGCCGTGGTCTACGACCGCAACGGCTGCAACTACTGCGGCCGCCTGTGGTGGATGCTCAAATGGGCCGGCCACGAGGCCGTGGCCGTGCTCGACGGCGGCCTGCAGGCCTGGGAGGCCGCGGGCGGCGCCGTAGAAAACGGCCCTGGCGCCGAGCGGGCGGCCGGCCAATTCAGCCTGGCCCTGGAGCGGCGCATGCTCGCGAGCACCTCGCGTGTGGCCGAGCAGCTCGGCCGGCCGGCGCAGACCCTGATCGACGCGCGCGGCGCGGCACGCTACCGCGGCGAGATGGAGCCGCTGGACCCGGTGGCCGGCCATATCCCCGGCGCGCTGAACCGGCCCTTCCAGGACAACTTCCAGCCCGACGGCCGATTCAAGCCCGCCGGGCAGCTCAAGGCCGAGTTCGAGGCCCTGCTGGCCGGCCGCGCCCCGACCACGGTGGTGCACCACTGCGGCAGCGGGGTCAGCGCCATCCCCAACCTGCTGGCCATGGAGGTCGCGGGCCTGGGGCCCACCGCGCTCTATGCGGGCAGCTGGAGCGAGTGGTGCCGCGCGCCGGGCCTGCCCTGCGCCCAGGGCTGACCCCCCGGCTTCCTCAGGCGGCCTATTCGCGGATGTTGGCCGTCTTGACGATCTGCGCGTAGCGCGCCTGCTCGCGCTGCACGAAGCGCCCGAACTCGGCCGCGCCGCCGCTGCCGCCCAGGGCGCCCTGCTCCTGCATCTTGGTCCGAACCTCGTCGGACTTGAGCACCTCGTTGAGCTCGTGGTTCAGGCGCTCGACCACGGCGGCCGGCGTGCGCGCCGGCGCGAACAGGCCGGTCCAGGACACGATGTCGAAGCCCTTGAAGCCGGCCGACTCGGCCACCGCCGGCACCTGGGGCAGGGCCGCGAGGCGCCGGTCGTCGGTCACGGCGATGCCCTTCATCTTGCCGGCCAGGATGTTGGGCGTGGCCGTCACGCTGATGAGCAGGGCCAGGTCGACCTGGTTGCCGACCACGTCGCTCACGATCTGCGCGCCGCCGCGGTAGGGCACATGGGTGATGAAGACCTTGCCCTGCTCCTTGATCAGCTCCATGCCCAGGTGCAGCACCGTGCCCACGCCCGAAGTGGCGTAGCTCAGATGGCCGGGCTTGGCGCGCGCCAGCTTGAGCACGTCGGCCAGGGTCTCGGCCGGCAGGCCGGGCCGGGCCACCAGCACCATGGGCGCGGTGTTGACCAGGCCGATCGGCGCCAGGTCCTTGAGCGTGTCGTAGCGCACCGCCGCCGGGTTGATCAGGCGCGCGATCGCCACCGGGCTGTCGGCGCCCATGACCAGGGTGTAGCCGTCGGGCGCGGCCTGCGCCGCCTTGGCCACGCCTATGGTTCCGCCCGCGCCGGCCACGTTCTCGATCACCACCGACTGCTTGAGCCGCTCGCCCAGCTTCTGGCCGATCAGGCGCGCCGTCACGTCCACGCTGCCGCCGGCGCTGAAGGGCACGATCAGGGTGATGGGCTTGGCGGCCGGCCAGGCCGGCTGGGCCTGCAGCGCAGGGGCGGCGGCCAGGGCCAGGGCGGACAGGCAGAGGGTGCGGCGTGGCAGCATGGATGGAACTCCTGAAGGCAAAGAGATGGGAATCACTGCGTGACGATCCCGGCGCGCAGCGCGTCGAAGCGCGCCGTGAAGTCGGCCCGCCAGGCGCGCCGCGTGGCCTCGTCGATCCAGGCCGCGTCCAGGCCGTTGAGCATGAAGCCGCGCAGCTCGTCGAGGCCGAAGCCGAAGTCGCGCAGCATCATGCCCCAGGCCTGGGTGGGCGTGACCTGGTGCAGGGTCGGGTCGTCGGTGTTGGGGTGGATGCGCAGGCCCAGCGCCGGCATGCGGCGTATCGGGTGCTCCTGCGCCCAGCGCTCGGGCGGCAGGCTGCGCAGGTAGTAGGAATTGGTCGGCACCACGGTGAAGACGATGCCGGCCTCGGCGCAGCGCTGCGCGAACTCGGGCGCGTCGACCACCGTGTAGCCGTGGTCTATGCGGTCCACCTTGAGCAGCTCCACCGCGGTCCGCACGTTGGTCCAGGGCATGCCGAACTCGCCGGCATGGGCCGTGGTCTTCAGGCCCGCGCGGCGCGCCAGCGCGTAGGCCTCGGCGAACCATTCGGGCGGGTGGTCCACCTCGCGGTAGTCTATGCCTATGCCCAGCACCTCCTCGCGCCGGTGCTCCGTCACCCATCGCACCATCTCGACGGCGGCCTCGGGCGGCGCCTCGCGGTCGATGGCGGCGATCAGGCGGCCGGTGATGCCGTGGTCGGCCTGGGCGTCGGCGATGGCGCGCACGATGCCCTGCAGCGCCTGCGGATAGGCCAGGCCCGACATGCGGGCCGTGCCGGTGGGGTTCCAGAAGAACTCGGCGTAGCGCACGCCGTGCGCCGCGGCGTCCTGCAGGTATTCGTAGGTCAGCCGGTGCAGGTCGTCCGCGCTGCGGATCAGCTCGACATCGAGCGCGCGCAACACGCGCAGCACGCCCACGGGCTTCTCGCCGCGGGTGTAGAAGGCCTCGATCTCGGCCTCGCTGATGGACGCGCCGGCGCGCCGCACCAGGTCGCTGAAGGTGTCGCGCCGCACCGTGCCGAGCAGGTGGCAGTGCAGCTCGACCTTGGGCAGGCGGAGCAGGAAGCCGTACAGCGGGTCTGAAGGAGCCAGGAAGGTGGGCATGGATCCATGCTAGTGCCGGCACACTGATAACGGAAGTGATTTAATTTGATGAGTTGATCATATGAATTTATGACCGAACCACCCCTGCCCGAAGACACCGTCCCGTCACGCGCGCCCACGCTGCGCCAGCTGCGCAGCTTCCAGGCCGTGGCGCGCCACGCCAGCTTTCGCCGCGCCGCCGAGGCCCTGGCCCTGACCCAGCCCGCCCTGTCGGCCGCGATCCGCGAGCTCGAGCAGTTGCTGGGCGTGACGGTGCTGGACCGCAGCACCCACCACGTGAGCCTGACGCCCGAGGGCGCCCTGCTGCTGCCCCAGGTCGAATGGCTGCTCAACGGCTGGCGCCATGGCATGGACGGGCTGCACCGCCTGCTGGCCGGGCAATCCCGCAGCCTGCGCGTGGCCGCCCTGCCCTCGGCCATGCACCTGATCGCCGAGCCCCTGGCGCAATGGCTGGCCGCCCGCCCCGGCGTGGACCTGCGCCTGCACGACCCGCTCAACGACGAGCTGGTGCCGGCGCTGCAGCGCGGCGAAGTCGACCTGGCGCTGGGCGTGGCGCTGGACCTGCCGCCCGAGATCGAGGCCCATGAGGTAGCGCAGGACGAGCTGGTGGCGGTGCTGCCGTGCGGCCATGCGCTGACGCGGCGGGCGCGCTTGCGCTGGCAGGACCTGGCGGGCGAGCGGCTGGCCCTGTTCGCGCGCGGCAGCACCTACGAGCTGGCCATGGGCATGCTGCGCCAGCATGGCGCGGACCTGGGCCGGGCCGACCGGCTGCTCTACAGTGAGTCGCTCTACAGCCTGGTGCGCAGCGGCCTGGCGGTGGGCGTGATCTCGCGCCTGTACACCCAGGCCCTGGCACCGGACACCCTGGTGGTGCGCCCCCTGCATGCGCCCCGGATCGCGCGCCGCGTGGCGCTGATGCTGCGCCATGCGGGCGGCCCGCGCCCGGCCCTGATCGAGGATTGCCTGGCTCACCTGCTGGCGGCCCTGCGTCCGCCCGCAGCCTAGCGTTCCCGCCCCGCTTCCTGAGCGACCTTCTGCACCGGAGACAGCAGGTACTCGAGCACCGAGCGACGCCCCTGGTGGATCTCGGCCTGAACCACCATGCCTGGCGCAGTCTTCAGCACATCACCGTTTGGCGCACGCAAAACCTGCGCAGCCGCAACCGCCCCCTCACCTCCTCGCCATCACGCGCTACAAGTGGAGCAGCTACTACGCGATGGCGGTGATCGGGCTGGCGCAGGAGGAGACTCGAAGCAGACATGCAAGCGCGAAAGCGGCGCCCCGGTAAGATGACAAGTCCAAACGTTGTTGAACTGCGATGACGGACATCTGGTCTCCCGACAAACGCTCCAAAGTGATGGGACTCGTGCGCTCCAAGGGCAACCGCTCCACCGAGGTTCGGCTGATTGCCATCTTCCGAGAACTTAGCATCACCGGATGGCGGCGCAATGAGAGGCTCGTGGGCAATCCAGACTTCGTATTCCGCGCCCACAACCTTTGCGTCTTCGTGGACGGCTGCTTCTGGCATGGTTGCCCAAAGTGCTACCGGCGCCCCTCCTCGAGCCAAGCCTACTGGGACGCTAAGGTCCAACGAAACAAGGCTCGCGATCGGGAAGTGAACATGGAGCTACGCGCGCGAGGCTGGCGCACCCTCCGAATCTGGGAGCACCAATTGAGCCTGAAAGGCCGGTCGAACCTCATTCGACGGCTTCGCCGATACGGCTTATGACTGCGATGCTTGGTTCACACAGCGCCGCCGCGCATTGACGCGCCGGTGCTGGCGGGCCATTGAGCATCAATCCTCGTCCAGCTCAACCACTGGCGAGCGTCGTGCTTATGCCCCTCTGTGCCATCTTCGCCGTAGTCGAACACATCGCCTGGGTTGCTCTTGGCCAAGATTTTCCCTTGGTAGCCAATGACCAAATGCACTTTCGACTGCACCAGAAAGAATCCAAGCAGCGTAAGGCTCACGGTTGCCAAGAAAGCGATCGTCTCTGCCTCCGCCTCCACGGTCGAGGGCCAACAACCGTATTGCGTCTTGAAGCCGTTGAGGCCCTCGATGAACCTGACGGTGATGCCGCCCGGCGACTTGATTGTTTTGTTTACTTCGCTCCCCTTTGAACTACCGATTCACTTGGCCTCATGCAGAGCCAGGAATTCTCGATAGGTCCTGACCGCTAGAATCAACTCGTTGTGCGCGTAGGGCCTGGCCTCCGAGGAGGAGACTCGGCCATCTTTGATCTGCGCGCAGAGCTTCTGCGCCGCGGCGTCGGAGCCCATGGTTCGGCCCGACAGCTCAACGCCCAACAGCCGCTCCACCGTCTTGCACCGACTAACTGTGTCGGAGGCGACCTTGGCCGAAAACGGCCGCTGGGTCCTCGCGCTGAGCTTCTCTGTCGTCAAAAAAGTCTTGAACTCTGTCTCGTGCCTCATGGACGTCCACCCAATGGTTCCGCCGCGCTAGCGCAGACGTCTGGGCTGACGGCGCGGCGAACCCGGCAATTATCGCGCGTGACTGGCTCAATCCGCGCGACAAAATAGAGGCCAATCGCGCGACAATAGCCGGTCTAACCCAACGGCCCATGAACTCCAAAAAATACTCTCTGGCGGAATTTTTCTGCGGTTGCGGCGGGACGTCCCGCGGCTTCACCCGCTCCGGTCGCTTCAACGTCGCTTTTGGCAACGATGTGAAGGACGAGGCTCTGCGGACCTTCGAGTTCAACCACGCCCACGACGATGTTCCGCCTGCGACCATCCGCAAAGACATCCGCCTTCTCGATGTGGAATCGATCCACAACGCCTTGAAGGATCGGAGCATCGCCAAAGGCGACCTCGACGTAATGATTGGTGGACCGCCGTGCCAGGGCTTCTCCCAACTCCGCCGCAATGAGCACCGCGAGGAAGGCAAGATCGTCAAGTTCAGCGGATACAGCCAACTCGCACACGACCCACGCAACGACTTGGTGTTGCGATACCTCGAGGTCGCGGAGGCCCTCGGCCCCAAGTTCCTTGTGATCGAGAACGTGCCCCAGATGCTCAACCACGGCTTTGAAGGACGCCTAGTCTTACTGTGTCATAAAAATTAAGGCATGATATGCCCGTCATTTTTCCCTGTGACGAGGGTGCGATGGGCATATCCAAAGAATTCGATCGATACATGGCTCACCTGGCCG
>SCMQ01000062.1 GCA_005503335.1 Comamonadaceae bacterium 2FH | reverse complement strand
CTATCACAAGGGTTCCGAGTTCGCCGCGCACGATCGTTCACGCCTGCGCAGCTTCTTTCGTATCTTCTTCGAACACATCCACGGCGCCGACGACAGGAACCACGCGCGCGTCGAACGCAAGCTCAATGCCCTCCAGCGACTGGCCGACAACCGCCTGCGCGTCGAGGTCGAGATTCACAGCGACAAGCTCCAGTACGACCACGGCAAGAACCCGACCGTCGCCGAACTCACGGACGAATACCTGGAGCGCATTCACGACACCGAGATCGAGCGACTACTGCGAGAAGGGAAACAAGGCATGGACACCGTACGTACGACACGCGCCGTCCTGGCCCGTCTGCAAAACAACTACCCGAGCGCCATGGCGATGCGCCTCTATGGCTTCTGGACAAGCCTGTCCACGCTCGGCGATGAAGTGGCACGGGCGCAGTACACGAAGCCCACGTTCTACCGCTACCGCAAGGCCCTCGAAGAGGTCGGCATCAGCTGGCGCGGCTCCGACATCGTCGTCGTCGCCAACGATTCCCCCATCCACGATTTCACGCCGCAGCGCGTGGACAGACGGTTCTGCTTTTCACCGGCTCGGAACCGTCCTGAGTACCACGTCAGCCGGGATTTGATGCGGCTCGCCGCGTAAGGAAAAACCATGTCCGCTCTCTCCGTTTCCTCCCTGCCCACCAGCGTCAGCAAGACGCCGATGGAAGTCCTTGTCAAGGGCAAGATCGATGCCCGCCGCCGCCACGAGTCCACCTGGTACACGCGGCTGATCACGCCGGCCGCCGACGCCTACAGCCGCCCGCAGGTCGTCGAGATTCGCAGCAAGTCCAAGCTTGGCGAAGTGGGCGAGGAAACCACCGTGGGCTGCAAGCTCGGCGGCTACACCCGCAAGCCCTTCCGCAGCACCGACAAGGACACCGGCGAAGTGACCATGGTCACGCCCGTCGACCTGACCCTGGACGCGATCGAGCAGTGATTTCAGCCTGGAGCGCTTTCGCACGCGAAAACGCTCTGGGCTGGCATCCGCTGGCATTCAACCTCAATTTTTCAAAGGAATCGCAATGCGCAAATCTGTCGCTCTCCGCCTGGCCAGCATCCCGGCCGCCGTCCTGGCCTCCATGGGCTCCGCCCATGCCGCCCTGGATACCGCCGTCACCACGGCCGTGACCGCTGCCACCGACGACATGAAATCGGCCGTGCTGCTGATCATCGGCGGCATGGTGGTTTTCTGGGGCCTGAAGAAGCTCGGCACCAAGATGGGCTGGTTCTGAGCGGCTGGGGTAGCACATGGGCTTCCTTCATAAAGGCATCTGCTACCCCACCCAGGCCGACGCACGCGTAGCGGCCTGCGCCGACTACCCGGTCACCTGGGGCGATGGGGCCTCGGCCCATTCGCTCCAGTGTTCGGCCTCCATCGACTTCGCGGCCACGAGCATGACGCTCACCCGCACCACGGACGGGGCCAGCCCCGTCACCATCGTTCAGCCCTGGCCCACCCAGCCGGATTGCAACTTCGCGGGCACGACTGACTTTGCACTTGAGTGGTTCGGCCTGGCGCTCCTGTTGCTGGCTACTGTGTGGGGCGGCAAGCAGCTGATCCGCCTCTTCGACCAGCCGCATAACCCGGATTGATCATGTATGTCTTTCGCCGACTTTCACTTGCTCGAGCAGGCCTTGCTCTCTGTCTTGCTGTTGCTGGGTGTCTGGCTGCTGTTCAAGTGAACGCGGCGAAGCTCCCGGACTTCTCTCGCAGCGGCGTCAACTACACCGGCAAGACGGCCACCTTCGGGGCCACCGGCAACGGCACCACCTGGGGCTCAACCGTTCCGATCTCGCCGCCCCTGGGCGGTGGCTGGCAGTTCGCGGGCAACTACGGTATCCCGGCCAGCGCGACCGGTCCGACCATGACGATGAGTGCGAACGGCAACGTTTTTTTTGCTGGCACCAAGTATCCATTTCAGGCGGCCTATCAAGTCCCCAGCTCGGCTGTCACGGATGCGCTCAAGGGCATGGCGGGTCTTGCTGGCGGTCCGCTTGGTCTCGGGTTGGCGATTGCGGGCGGCGCTATGCCTTACGTCCTTGATTGGCTCCAGCGGTCGGGTGGTCGCGTGTTGCCAGATGGTTCTATTGAGCGTCGGGATCCTACTGTTTGCACGGTCTCGCCCTGCTACGAATTCAAGTCGGATTTAACGTGGTCGGTCTACCCGTACACCTATGAACCCTGGTCGTTGACTCGTCAGGCTGCTTGTACGGCGCAATTGAATTTCATGAATGCGCATCCTCCGAACAGCAGTACCAGCTATTCGGGTGGCACGCTGACTAATGCCGGGGCTACCTGTTATGTCATCAATTGCTATAACGGCAATTGCAACGCTTCGCAGTACGGGTACTCTGAGAAAACTATTTTGAGTCGGGAGCGGGCACCTAGCCCGGTGTCTTGGCTTCCCTCGAGCATGGATGACATTGCGCCCTATATGGACTCTGTCACACGTGACCCGCGTGTCATCAGCGAGATTCTGAACAAGGGCGGCGACATCAATTTGCCTGCCCCGACGGTCACCGGGCCCAGCTCGATCCAGGGGCCCGAGAAGGTCACCAACAAGCCCGACGGGTCCAAGGTGGTCGAGAAGACAACCTACAACTTCACGACCAACAACAACCAAGTCACGAACACCACGAACGTGACCACGAGCATCGTTTACAACCCCGACAACAGCGTCCAGTCCAGCACCACGCAGACCGAGACACCAACCGAGGAGAAGATCGAGCCGGGTGATTGTGAAAAGGACTCCTCGAAGATCAATTGCACCACGCTGGGCGAGCCGAAGGACGAGAACATGCCCAAGGCTGATCGAAACATCACATACACCCCCGAATCGTGGTTCGGTGGCGGCTCGTGCCCCGCTGACAAGTATTTCGACGTCCAGGGCCAGCACATCAAGCTGATCGACTGGCAAGAGAACTGCTACTACCTGGTCACCTACCTGCGCCCGGTGCTGCTCGTGCTGGCCGCCTTCTCGGCCCTCATGGTCCTGATCCCTGGAGTGAAGGAATGAACCTCGCGACCTGGCTCCTGGCGATGGTCCAGCCCCTGATCGGCCGTATCCTGGCCAGCCTGGGTTTCTCCATCGTCACCATCACCGGCATGCAGATCGCGGTGAATGCCGTGCGCGATCAGTTCATCGCGGGCGTCAACTCCCTGCCTGCCGACATGCTCAACGTCTTCTTGCTGTCGGGCGGCGGTGTCGGCTTCGGCATGGTCATGGGCGCTGTGACAACCCGCGTGGTGATCTGGCAAATCCAGTCCAGCACGCGCATCCTCGGAGTGAACCCGGGATGATCACTTTCGTCACGGGCCCGCCGGGTTCGGGCAAGACCCTGTACACGATCAGCAAGCTCTTGCAGCCGCTGGTCGGCACGACCGTCAAGCAGGAAACCGACGACGGCCTGACCGTCGAGCTGCCCAGGACGATCTACACCAACGTCAAGGGCCTGCTGATCGATCATGAGCTGATCGACGAAGCCTGCCTGAACACCTGGCACGAGTGGGCCAAGCCCGGCTCCATCATCTGCTTCGACGAGGTGCAGAAGCCCTGGCCGCCCAGGCCCAACGGCTCCAAGGTGCCCGACTACATCCAGCACTTGGAGACCCATCGGCATATGGGTATCGACTTCATCGTCATGACCCAGCACCCGCTCCTGGTTGACCGCAACCTGGTCAACCTGGTCGGCCGGCATCTGCACATGCGCCGGGTCGCCAATTTCGCTATGGCTGTGGTCTACGAGTGGGACCACGCCAGTAAGTCGCTGCTGTACAAGAACAGCATCACGAAAAGCCCCTGGCGCTACGACAAGAAGGTCTACAAGCTCTACAAGTCGGCTGAGGTCCACACCAAGCAGCCCCGCAAGGTCCCCGGCCTGGTGTGGTTCATCCTGGTCGGCCTCATCGGCGTGGCCGTGATGCTGCCGACGACATACGCCCGCATCAAGGAACGTGCCTTGGGGCCGACGCCCACGCCGGCCACGCTCGCGCAGCGCTCGCCCGCGGCGAACTCGGCCCAGGCCCAGCTGGTGCCGGCCTCGATGCAACCCGCCTCGGCTGCTGCTGGCCAGGTGCCTTCCCCAACCCAGGGAGTTCAGCCCGCCCGGGCCTTTGCTGGCTGCTCGATCTTCCGTGGCCAGTGCAGTTGCTTCGACGACGATGGCCGCCGCGCCAAGGTCGAGCCCGAGATCTGCGCGGCTGAGACCGATTTCGGCGACGTGAAGAAGCACGACTACCAGGTAGCCGCCCTGGTCGATGCCAGGGGCTACCCGGTGCCTCCAGCAGCCCCCAGCGAGGCCGAGCTCGATGCCATGGCCTGGATGTCCAGGAGCAGCCCGGCGCCCATGAAAAAACCGCCCTGAGGCGGTTTTTGCTTGGATTGCCGGTTTCAGTGCATTAGCTTGAGCAAGGCGGCCGTGATGCCGCCCACGGCGATGATGGTTCCGACGAACCATTTGACCATCTCGACTTTGAGCTCGGCCACCTCGCGGCGCACGGACTCGACATCGCCGCGCGTGGCGAGCTGCTGCCCGTGCATTGTGTAGCGCTCGTCGATTTCGCGCTTGACGGACTCGGCGGCCGCGCGTGCTTTGTCGGCCGGCACGTTGGCGGCCGTGAGGGCTTCATAGATTTCCAGTTCCATGATGTGAAGTCTACTCTTTCCCCAAGTTGGGGATTTAAATGATCGCCATGCAGGCCGCCTTCACCGCCTTCTCCAGTGCCAGGGCCCGGCGCTTCATCGCGGTCCACCAGGCCGGGGCGGTGACCTTGTTCACGATCACCCGGCCCGTGTTCATCAGCCATGTCCACCACGCATCGTGCTGGGGCTTCTCGGCACCTTCCACGACCAGGTCGAGCTCCAACTGCCGGATCATGGCGTCGGGATGCTTCCTGAGGTTGGCGGCGATCATGGTGTTTCTCTTTTGTGCGTACCTTCAGCAATGCTTCCTCGCTCCCCTCCCAGCGGGAGGGGCGGGGGGGTGGGGTGTAGGCATACAAAGAAAAAGCCGCATCGCTGCGGCCCGTCGAAAAAAAAGCACCCCCGTTACGCCCCTCACTTGTGAATGGGGTTAACGGGGGTGCTTTCGACGGGTTGCAGCGATGTGGCTTTTTCACAGCGCGAGCACCGACGAAAAGCGGGAGACGTGCCAGAGCGAAGCGTCAAGGCGAAGCCGACTGGCGCGGCTCCTGCGGTCGGTGCGGGGACAACGCCACGGACCCATGAGCGCGTCGGCGCATCGAGCGCCACCGGTTCCAGGCAAAGAAAAGCCCGGCTGAGCCGGGCTGCAAAAAGGGCAGGGCGCTTACTTCTTTCCCCAGCTTGGGGAGTTGGCCGCGCCGAAATCTCCGATCGCCTCGAGGTGTTCGACCTGGGCTCGCAGCTGGTTCACCTCGCGCTGCAGGCATTGGGAGAGCCCCCGGTGTACCTGGGCCTCGTTGTAGGCCACGGCATCGGCCAGGGAGCGGCCCCAGCGGGTTTCCCAGAACAGGGCCAGCATCGCCGGCCTGGGGGCTTGCTCGGCGGCTTTCCAGGCCCAGATGGTTCGCTCGGAGACGCCCAGGTACTTGGCGATGTGGCGCGGGTGGTTGGCTGGCAAGTCGTTGAGCATCAGGCTCAGCGGCGGCAGGAACTTAGGGGCTTGGAACATAGGACCTCCATGTGTCGTTATTGGGACGACGAACATGGGGTCTGAGCTGACGGGCCAAACGATTGAAAAGCGCCCGGATGCGACTTAACACAATTTGCATTACAGACCCCAGGCGGTGGGCGAGGGGGGTAGTGCCCTGAGCCTGCGCGGGCTCTTGGTACGCTGCTACCGAAACGGTAGCAATCAGCAGTGCAGTTTTTACAGCCTTGGTGCTTTTCTCGAGGCGGTCGGCCATGCCGCCCCAAAGGCTTTTAGCTTCGTCGTTGGCGGCTCGGTCGTAGTGGATTTGAATCGCGACCATCGCGGGATCGTCGCCAGTGAATTGGGACAGTAGGACGATGGCCCGGTCATCGGGCAGGCTCTTGCCCAGACGGTACTTGCTGATGACAGCTTCTGTTAGACCTGTTGCCTTCGCTAGCCCGTATGCACTGGTCACGCCAGCGCCCTGCATGGCTCGCTCGATGAAGTCTTGTAAGTCAAACATATTAATTCCCGTTGAGTACTCTATGGTAGTTGTCTCTTTTTCCACAAACAACACTGAATGCTAGTTGAGCCTCAAGGGGCATTCAGCTAAATTCGGCTCCACGCGCAACCTCTCGCGCGATTCAGGAGCCGCCATGACCCGATCCCTTCAAGAGTTCGCTGCGCACATTGCCTGTGTGGTGGCGACCGATGCAGCGCGCTGCGACGGCCGTGCGTTTTCCGCTTGCACGCCCCCCACTCAACAGGAGCCAGCTCGCAGCTTGGCGGCTCCGGCTGGTTCCGAGTCGGGGGCGTGCACCGATCAGAACCGCCACCAGTTCCGCCGCTTCGCCTGGTACACGCGCTCCAAGCGTCTGATCCTGGCTTCGTTGATCGCTGCGATGGCCCCGATGGCGACAGCGGTCCAGAGTGACCAGTTGAGTAGTTCCAGCCAGGCCAGTACCTCGCTGATCGGCTGCATCGCCCTCGATGCCGCTTCGTTGCTCAAGCTCATAGTTGCTTCCTCCCTGTTGACGACGGCCATGGTCCTGGCCGCCCTGTTCTTGTGGCACGGCTTGATTCTGCCGCTAGTGAATCGGTGGGTTGATCGTTCCATCGAATCGCGTCGGGGTGGCGCATGAGGCTGCTGTACCTCTCCCTCCTGTTCATCGGCTCTTCCTTCGCGGGTTCCGCCTTGATGGGCCTTGTCTATCGGGTGTTCGCATGAGGCTGGTCGCCAAACACGCCCAGGTGGGCTACCTGACGCCGGGCCAGCGCCCTGGTTGTCGCAACTGCCGCTTTGTCGAGACCTACCGCCCCGAGAGCGGCGTTTGCTACAGCTCTCCCCGGTTGACCTGCACCAAGCACGACATCGAGGTCACCAGCGGCGGCATCTGCAATAGCCACGCTTCCCCAACTCAGGGAGTGAACTACCGGTCGCTTCTGAACGCCAGGGACATGCTCGAGCGGCAGCTGGCGGAAAAGCAGCTCACGGTCGTTCACCAGGTCGAACTCCCCAAGGCGGGGAAGTCCTACCAGGTCGCGACTGGCTTCGGCGAACGGTTGTTCAGGGAACGGACGGCTGAAGAGCAGCTTGCAGCCCGTGGTGGCCTTACGCCTGCAGAGCATTCGGCTGAGCTGGTGCGGCAGATGAAGGCTCCCCAAGCCAGGGAGCGGCGCGCATGACCATCCAGCCCTTCACCTTCGCCGATGCCGCTTCCAGGCCCTCAGCGGGCCCTCAGTTCGTCCAAGTGCTAATCGACAGGGTCCCGACCTGTGCCCGTATCCGCGAGGGCTGGGTGGCCCAGGACGGCACCTTCCTTTGGTCCGTGGTCCTGCTGTCGCCCGTGCGCGGCCGTGGCTCCTTCCCTGAGCACCGCGTGCGCCAGTGTTCCGACCTCGACGGCCTGT
>SCMQ01000061.1 GCA_005503335.1 Comamonadaceae bacterium 2FH | reverse complement strand
GCTGGTGTCCATCCACCAGCACCTCCAGTGTTCCGCTTGAACCGCCGTATGCGGAACCGCACGTACGGTGGTGTGAGAGGGCTGAGGGGGTAACCCCTCACCCTACTCAATCCTTACTTGGCGGTCGGCATCACGAACTCGGCGCCCTTGCCAATGCTCTCGGGCCAGCGCTGCATGACCGACTTCTGCTTGGTGTAGAAGCGCACGCCTTCCTCGCCGTAGGCGTGCATGTCGCCGAACAGGCTCTTCTTCCAGCCGCCGAAGCCGTGCCAGGCCATGGGCACGGGGATCGGCACGTTGATGCCCACCATGCCGACCTGGATGCGGCGTGCGAACTCGCGTGCCACATGGCCGTCGCGCGTGAAGCAGGACACGCCGTTGCCGAACTCGTGGGCGTTGATCAGCTGCACCGCCTCGGCGAAGTCCTTGGCGCGCACGCAGGCCAGCACCGGGCCGAAGATCTCTTCCTTGTAGATGCGCATCTCGGGCGTCACATGGTCAAACAGCGTGCCGCCGAGCCAGAAGCCCTCGGCGCAGCCCGGGCCGGCGTCGGAGCCGGGGAAGCCCCGGCCGTCCACCACCAGCTGGGCGCCTTCCTTCACGCCCTGATCGATGTAGCCGCTGATGCGCTGACGCGCGGCCTCGGTCACGATGGGCCCCATCTCGGCGGCCAGGTTCATGCCGTCCAGCACCTTGAGGCTGCGCGCGCGCTCGGCCAGCTTGGCGACCACCTGGTCGCCGATGTCGCCCACCAGCACCGCGACCGAGATCGCCATGCAGCGCTCGCCGGCCGAGCCGTAGCCGGCGCCGATCAGCGCGTCGACCGCCTGGTCGATGTCGGCGTCGGGCATCACCACCAGGTGGTTCTTGGCGCCGCCCAGGGCCTGCACCCGCTTGCCGTGGCGCGCGCCGGTCTCGTAGATGTGGTTGGCGATAGGCGTGGAGCCGACGAAGCTCACGGCCTTGACGTCGGGGTGGGCGAGCAGCGCGTCCACCGCCTCCTTGTCGCCCTGCACCACGTTGAACACGCCGCCGGGCAGGCCGGCCTGCTTGAGCAGATCGGCCATGAACAGGCTGGGGCTGGGGTCGATCGGGCTGGGCTTGAGCACGAAGCAGTTGCCGGCCGCGATCGCCACCGGGAACATCCAGCAGGGCACCATGACCGGGAAGTTGAATGGCGTGATGCCCGCCACCACGCCCAGCGGCTGGCGCAGCGTCCAGTTGTCTATGCCGGTCGACACCTGGTCGGTGTAGTCGCCCTTGAGCAATTGCGGGATGCCGCAGGCGAACTCGACGACGTCGATGCCGCGCGCCACCTCGCCCTGGGCGTCGGTGAACACCTTGCCGTGCTCGGCCGTGATCATGCGCGCCAGATCGTCCTTGTGGCGGTTCAGCAGCTCCAGGAACTTGAACATCACGCGCGCGCGGCGGATCGGCGGCGTGTCGGCCCAGGCGGGAAACGCGGCCTGGGCCGCGGCCACCGCAGTGGCCACGTCCGCCTCGTTGGCCAGCCGCACCTGGCGCGCCACGGCGCCCGTGGCCGGGTTGTAGACCGGCTGGCTGCGCTGGCTGGCGCCGGCCGTGCGGCTGCCTGCGATGTACTGGGCGACCTCGTTGGAATCGGAATAGGGCTGCATGGTTTGTCTCTCGGGCTGGAGGGTGGAGGAGGGGGCAGGCGGGGCTGCGACCTGAAGCCAGTTTAGGAGCCCGAGGTGGCCACCACAAGACCGCGGGATTGAATTGATTGTTTGAAATGGTGAACAATCAGGTGATGGAAGGCCAAAAAGTCCATGAGCTCTGGAGCCACCTGCACTGGCTCACCGTGCTGGCGCAGCAGGGCAGCTACACTGCGGCCGCCGCGCGCCTGGGCGTGAGCAAGGCCGCCATGAGCCAGCGCATCGCCGAGCTCGAGCGCCTGGCCGGGGTGCCGCTGGTGCGGCGCACCACGCGCAGCGTGCGCCTGACCGAGGCCGGCCAGCGCCTGGTGGACGACACGCGCACCCCGTTCGAGCAGATTGCTCAGAGCTTCGCCGAGGTGCGCGATCTCGCGGCCGCGCCGCGCGGCCTGCTGCGCGTCACCGCGCCGGTGGCCTTCTCGCGCCAGCAGCTGGTGCCGCGCCTGGCCGGCTTCCTGCGCGACTACCCCGAGGTGCGGCTCGAGCTGGACCTGTCGGACCGCCTCTCATCGCTGGCCACCGAGGGCTTCGACCTCGCGATACGCCACACCGCCGCGCCGCCCGACACCCATGTGGCCTGGCCCCTGTGCGCCACGCACTCGGTGCTGGTCGCCAGCCGCAGCTACCTGCGCCGCGCCGGCACGCCGGCCCAGCCGCAGGACCTGCGCCACCACAGCTGCCTGCACTATCCGCGCGCGCAGGAAACGCCCACCTGGACCTTCGAGCCCTTGCGGCCCCGCCCGGGGGCAGCCACCGAGCGCATCACCGTGCCGGTGTCGGGCCCGCTCTCGGCCAACAACAGTGAGGCCCTGCGCGAGGCCGCGCTCACGGGCCTGGGCATCGCCCTGCTGCCCGACTTCAGTGCCCAGGCCAGCCTGCGCGCTGGCAAGCTGGTGCCCGTGCTGCCGCAATGGAAGCCGGTCGGCGGCTTCGCCGAGCAGCTCTATGCGATCCGGCCCTACTCGGCCCATGTGCCGCGGGCGGTGACGGTGTTTGTGGACTACCTGCGGCGGGCGTTTGCGGGAGGATTTGCAGAGGCGGCTCCTGGCGCCGAGCGCAATGCCTGAAATTGCGCGCGGTGCTTGTTCCTCTGGAACAGGCCTCTGAGAGGCAACGGGGCTGCGAGGTTCGTCACGCAAAATAGCGCCCATGGTCGACCTATCGCACCTTCCTCCCGGCCTCATCGCCGTCACCGGTGACGAGCGCAGCGGAAAGACCAGCCTGCTGCGCCGCCTCAGTGGCGATCTGCCACCTCTGCCAGGGCTGGCGCACTGCCCCGACGCGCTCTGGCTGGACCTGGGCCTGCCCGCGCAGGACGAACAGACCCCGCAGCAGATCTGGGACATGTTGCGACAGCGCTGCCCGCGCTGGAATGCGGCGTTGCAGCAGGAGTTGATGGAGGCGCTGGATCTGCATGCCCATCAGGGAAAGCAGCTGTTCATGCTCTCGGCCGGTTCCCGGCGCAAGGTGGCTCTCGTGGGCTTGCTGGCAAGCGGCGCCACGGTCACCTGCCTGGATCAGCCCTATGCGGCCTTGGACCAGGCGTCTGTCCGAGTCCTCCGCGACTTCCTGTGCGACATGGCCGACCACGCCACCCGCAGCTGGGTGATCGCAGACTACGAGGCGGATGCGCGTCTGCCCTGGCGGCGGGTCATTGTCCTGGGGTGAGCTTCACGCACCCTCAGGGCTGTTCGCGGCTTTCTTTCTCGACTGGCTCAAAGGTGCCCTGAGCGGTCAGTCGTCGATCGGACAAGCGGACGCTCGATAGAGACAGATCGTCGGTGCAACCGATCCGTCGGACGCAGTCACCATTGCCCCCCCGTCCCGATCCTGCCCGAGAACAACTCCTCGCACCACAATCTTGCGCGAGCACTACACGCTACCTGTGACGATTAGCGCCGGTTGTCTGGCCGTCATGGTCGAGGAGCAGAAGGCTAACGTCGATGCCTATAGCCGCGAGGAGAGCAGAACAGTGTCTTCGTGAACGACAAGGACGCGCTTTGCGCATGAGTCGAGTGCGGCGGCTGGCTTGTCGACTTCATGGCTCCCAACAATCTGCTCGTCAGTGAATCTGCTTCCTCATATCCGTTCTTCTTCGGACTCCGCATCGTTTCGGCCTATGCCATCGACCCGGCTTTGCCGTGCGAGGGATTCGGCGCGAATTTCATCACCGAGGCGGACCGCTCCGTGACCACGATTCTCCTGCTGGAGGAGTACTGACCGACCGTGAGGCTCGGCGTCACGCCGGGCCCCTGTCGTGTCGGCTGCCGCAGCCCATCCTCACGAACGCTGATGCCAGCCGAGCTGCTCCGCGATCAGCCGCCGGTAGGGTGTGTCGATCTGGGCCGGGGCCTGGCGCACGTACGCCTCGGCAAGCGGTCGCCTGTCATCGTCGAGGTCCCTCAAGAACGCGACGACTTGTTCGCCTGATGGCTTCGTGTCCTTTCCGTCGAACTTGCATGGGAGATTGGTCCAGACGACCGCGGCAAGGCCGTTCCCAGCGGCCCATGCAGCGATCGTTGTCGCTTCCCGACCAGCATTGCCGCCGTAGTCCCAGAAGCCTATGTCGGTCTCCCATCGCTTCGCGATGCCTTCGCGTCTCGCGAGGCGCTGGCGTGCCGTTGTCAGGTCGGACACGTCTAGCAGCGTCCAGCAGGTGCGCACGCGTGGCGTGTCGGCGCAGATCACCAAGGTAATCTTGTCTCCACGCTTGTCTGCCTTCGCGCCGGATTCGCGCGCGAACTCGACAGGGAGCAGCGGACCGTCGTTGCGCCATGCCCCGAGCATCGGAAGGTCTCGCGGGTCCCAGATCAGCGAGCCCCAGCCAATGCAGGCGATGGCTCCATCTGCAATCTCAGCCATATGTTCCGTTCCCGTCTTCGCTAGTATTTCGTCCGCACATACGTCCCGTAGGTCCCGTAGCAGTCATAGCCTCTCGGGTTCTTGTGCGGGTTCAGTGTGCCGTCCATCGTCTTTCTGTTGAACGTCTTGCCGCACACATTGCAGCGATAAACGTATGTCGGGCCGTCGCTGCGCGCAGGGGCGGCACGGCGGGCGCGTGCTGCGGGCGGCGTGCTCCATGCCGCGGTCGCGAGGCTTGGCCGCGTCACCGCCGGGGCGATGGCCAGCGGTCCATCGGAGCTCAGTTCGACCAGGTAGCGCGGCGCGAACGCCTGTCCAGTGACGGACGCATCGTGCATGCGATCCACGCGGTATGAGCGATGCTCGCCGGAGTCGCTGCGGATGGCATGCAGCACGAAGTTGCCTTCGGCGGTCTGCCGCAGCGAGTACGGCTCGATGCGGCGGACACTGCCGTCGTAGGTCAGGTCCACGCAAAGGTGGTTCGCAGCGGCGAAACGAATGATCTCCAGCGGCGCGCGTGCCCGCAGCGGCACGGACATTGGCAGCACGCGGCTGCGGATGATTGTTTCGGACGAGGCGGGCTCGATTCGCGCCCGCTGCGGCGCTTCTGCTCCGCCCATGAGCCAAGTGAAGATCTCAGGGAGTGCGGCCCAGAAATCCGCGACCGGCGGCAGAACCGGAAGCTGGTGGCCGAGCATGCTGGCCCACATCGCTTCCAGATCGGCGCGATGCGGTTCGAGCGCTTCAGCGCTCGGCACGGCGATGCCCTTGTAGCCGCACTTCTGCTCAAGCACATCGCGCAGCACCGCAGCAGGCGGGCGGCTGTCGCCGTGGCGATAGAGGTTCACCACGTCATAGAGATCGCGTGGCCGGGTCCGCTCACCCAGCGCACGCACTTTTTCGCCGAAGGCTTCTTCGTAGGCGTAGCAGTTGATCCACAGCCCGTCCTCAGGGCGATCGGAGTAGGGATGAAAGACCTCGCGCCGCACGGCAGGCAGCACAAGCTTTTCATCCGCCGTGAGATCAAGCTTGATCTTCGGCCATCCACCGGCGGTCGTCGCGGGCGACACCGGCCCGCGATAGCCCACCTTGCCTTGACAGGAGAGGCGACCACGCGGGTTCTTGTAGAGATCAAAGCTCAACTGATCGGCGGGGAGCACGACGCCGGATTCATCCGCCACCCACGTGATGACTTCGCCCAGGACACGGCGCAGGAAGCCTTCTTCAAGCTGGTCTTCGTCACGCAGCGTGAAGTCCAGATCCTCCGAAAACCGATACGTCTCAAAGTAGCACTTCTTTAGGCAGGTCCCGCCCTTGAACACCCACGAATTGACAAGGTCGGGATGGGCGTTGATCCCAGCCAGCAGCCAGCCGAGAACATAGTCCTTCTCGACGACACCGGGCAGCAGGCCGAATGCAGATGCCGCTTCGAGAATCTCGCGCTTATCGATCATGATGCAGCCTGCCTCCAACGCTCCGGCACCCAGAGCCGCCATGCTGTGTGCAGATGATGGGAGGGCAGTGCGGGATCGAGCTGCGCGTAGCCCTGCGTCAGGCGCGCGTGGCAGGCGCCCGCGAGGTCCGCGTTGTGCAGGCGTGTCTCGGCCAGAAAGCCGAGCCGTTTGAAGACCGCGCCGTTTCCGAATTGCTCCCCGTAGCGGATCAGCAGATCGCCGTCATAGGTCGGCGACTTCAGGTGCTCACTCAGGCAGTCGGCGACGTGATCGATCCCGCCGCAGGTGTCCGGCATCGCCAGCACGTCGATCATCGTGCGCGCCGGGTCCGAAATGCTGACGCGCATCGAGCCACGCCATATGGACTTGAGTCCGAAAAGGCGCTTCTGTCCGACGTGGTGGAGCAGGAAGGCGACACCCTGCGCGGTCGCGCGCTTTGCACTGATGCGCCTTGTCGTGAAGACAATGGTCTCGTTGAAGAGCTGTTCGGTCAGGTCCCAGTGGTGAGCGGCGGTCCAGCCACCGATATAGCACTGACCAAAGAGCGTCGGTACAAGGACCCAGGGGTCCTCGACGACTTGCTCGCTTCCGGCGAGATCGAGAGGGACGGGAACATAGAGGCCATGCCCTACGCGCCGCAGCCAGCCCTGCTTGAGCCAGCGCGAGAGGACCTTCGCCGCAGCCGGGCGGTCGAGGTCAAGCACCCTGGCCGTGGCGTCTATCGACACCACCTCCCGGGCGGCACGCAGCACTGCGGCCAGCCGCGCGCGCGAGGCTGGCAGGGGACTGACTTCCCTCATCATCACTACAATTTACCACGCAAAATTCGCATATTCAAGGAATTTCGTGTGGCGCGATATAGCAATCGCGAAAGCCCGCCTCGCCCTTCACGTGACGTGGCCAGCGGGGATCACCTTGTCTGCGGAACGTCCGCGCTCGCCGTCCCGGCCTCCTGCTGTTCTTCACGCAGCGGCAGAGCGGCGACCGCGTTGTTCAGCGTGTACAGGTAGGCGGTAAAGCACGCGCTCGCCTTCTCGAACTCTTCAAGGTTCGCGGCAAACACATCGCGCATCGGCAGTGGGGGCGTCCCGCCAAACCCGTATGACACGTCCTGCTTGCCTGGGATAACTTCGCTCTTGAAGGAGCCGTTCGCCTGCTGGACCATCGTGGTTGCCGGATCCACCGTGCGGACCACCATGCGCGTGTAGCCGACGTTCATTCGCGGCGCGATGGCGTGGCTGGCCAGATTGCGAAAGTTGCTGCTGAGCCTCAAGTAGTCGTCCTCATCAAGTGCCTTCAACGCGGCAATGAACGCAGCACCCCCATCCAGTGGCGCAGCGATCCGCTCAAGCTGGTTCTCACTGTCCTTGCGCGGCAGGAATCGGGGCTTGTCCTCTTTGCCCGGCTTCGGGTCTGAGTCGAGGCGGTCGGCATACGCGGGGTCCGCCGTCATGCGGACCTGGTGCAGCGCATTGGTTGCGACGAAGGTAAAGCGGTCGCGCGTTGCGCTCGGGTAGAACATGCACTGAAAAGCAATCGGCTCGACAAACTCCCATTGCAGCGACCACGCGTCTTCCTCGGGGAAACTGTCCAGCACGTCAAGCCAGACGTGCCAGCGGCGAAGCGCGCCCCGCCATTCGTTGAGTGTGTTGGTGAGTTCGCTCAGCTCGCTATCGACGAGGAAGTCCGCGAACAAGGGGCTGCCACGCCAGCGGACCTGCTTGATCCGCGGGCAGGTGTTGTAGGGGACGGGCGCGCCGTCGAGCGGCGACGGCGCGGCCAATGTCTCGATGTTGTCGGCATAGCGTGCGAGCGCCTGCCGACGACGGTTCGGCTCTAGCCGTTCCATGTGGCTCCCGTGTGCATCTCCCACTCAGCCTCTGATCGTGATCTCGATGGCATCCGGCTTGACGCCGAACGTCGCGGCTAGCGCCTTCTTTGCCTCGGCGATGGTCAGTATTCTCGCAGGCGCAACAGCTGAAGTCCCAGGCGCAGGAGCGGGTGCGCTCTCCACGGTCGGCATCGGCTGCCACCTCGCCTTCGCCGGGTCGATACGCAGGTCCTTAAGCAACGTGTAGCGCACCGGGTTGCGCCCGTGGTCCCATGCGTCTGGAACGTTGATGCGCGCGAATTCGCTGATGGCGATCTGCCAGCGATCCTCGTCGCCTTCCTCGCGCGACTTCCTGATCCCTGAAATCTTCCCGAGGAGGAACGCCGTCCCATGCGGCTCGGTCGCATCGGAGAACTCGTGATCCGCGTTGTGGCGGTTTTGTGTGCAGACCAGCCAAGTGCAGTTCTTCGCGCGCGCCGCGTTGAGCACCCAGGATTGCGAACCGCCCTCGCGGACGATGCGCTCGGCGCTGCGGGCGGTGAATACAACGATGGTGTCGGCTTCCTCGGTCATGGCGTGCTCCACTTCTAATGCGGCAACGCGATATTACAGACTATTGAACACGTTAGCAATAAATTCAGAAAAGTATATGGGCACTCGTCTGGTGGCCAGGGGCCGCCGGTATGGGTGCAGCGGCGGGAGTCGAACCCGCGACCTTCCTGCCCGCGCCCTGTGAGCGGGGAACACGTCGAAAACAGGATGCTCTATCCCCCAACAAGTTTAATGACGAGACGCTGCATTCTGCAGCCCGCAGTTGTACGCCAGGTCTGTGGGTTGCAAGAGCCGCGCTTCCCGATTGCTGGTCGCGACAGACTGCTGTGAAGGGCTGGGGTCAACAGCCGCTGTTGGCCGTTATGGAGAGCTCGACATAACGGCCATTATGAGAAGGCCCCAGTTATGAGAAGTTCTGGGATGGGGTAGGCCGGCAGGCCGCGTAAACGCTTGCGATCTGGGGCGTG
>SCMQ01000060.1 GCA_005503335.1 Comamonadaceae bacterium 2FH | reverse complement strand
TCCCCACACTCGGTCACCCTCATGCAGTTGCGCTTCGCTTCGTTCGCTGTGATCAACTCACGGGAGGACTTGCACCTCCAAGAGTGCGCCCGTGCCGGGCGCACAACGAAAAAACCCGGTTCCTTGTGGGAACCGGGTTTCCGTGGTTTTGGTCGGCGTGGCGGGATTCGAACTCGCGACCCCTTGCACCCCATGCAAGTGCGCTACCAGGCTGCGCTACACGCCGTCAAGCCTCAAATTATAACGTGTAATTCACTCAATCAGCGAGAGCATCTCGCGAATCTCAAACAATTCCTTGCGCAGCTGGCGCAGGGCTTGGGGCGCCACGGCTTCGGAAGACGCAGCGGCCGCCGGGTCGAACTCGCTGTCCACGTCTTCCGGCCATTGCGAATCCGGCAACTCGCTGTCCTCGAAGGCGACATCCCCCGAGCGGTGCTTGTCGCGCTCGAGCTGGGCCAGCTCCTGCAGCTTGTTGCGCGCCCCACTGATGGTGAACCCCTGGTCGTACAGCAGGTCACGGATGCGGCGGATCATCAGCACCTCGTGGTGCTGGTAGTAGCGGCGATTGCCACGCCGCTTCATGGGGCGAAGTTGCGTGAACTCCTGCTCCCAATACCGTAGCACGTGCGGCTTCACGCCGCACAGCTCGCTCACTTCGCCTATCGTGAAGTAGCGCTTGGCGGGAATGGGCGGGAGAGGTTTCTCCATTGAAATCAAGGTTCTGCGGCTGAAACCTGTAAGGTTACTCCAACTAAGCCTCGATTGCACCGCTGCTCGGCAAGAAGCCGCCTCCCGCGCAAGAAACTTACACCTGCGTGGACTTCTCGGTCGTCGGCCCATCGCCCTGGATCTGGTCCTTGAGCTTGTGGCTGGCGTGGAAGGTGGCGACCCGGCGCGCCTCGATGGGGATCAGCTCGCCGGTGCGCGGGTTGCGCCCCGGGCGCGGCGCCTTGGTGCGGATCTGAAAATTGCCGAAGCCGGAAATCTTCACATCGCGCCCGTCGACCAGGCTGTCGGCGATCAGGTCGAAAAAGGCATCGACCATGTCCTTGGACTCGCGCTTGTTCAGGCCGATCTGCTCGAACAGCAGCTCGGCCAGTTGCGCCTTGGTCAGGGCCGGCGTTTCCAGGCTTTCGACGGCAAACGCCATGGGCTGATCGGCTTCCTGTGACAGTGGCATGTGGCGGCTCCTGGATCTGGTTCAGCTGCGCAGGCGGGCGCCGAGCGTCGCCGCCAGTTGGTCGAGCACGGACTGGACGGCAGCCTCGATCTGCGCCTCGGTCAGGGTCGCCTCGTCGCTGTTGAGCGTGAGGCGCACGGCCAGGCTCTTCTCGCCGGCACCCAGCCCGCCGGAGGCCGGCGCCTGGTCCTCTTTGACCGGCTTGGCCCGGTACACGTCGAACAGCAGCGCATCGCGCAGCAGGCCGCCGGTGGGTGTAGCCCGGACCGCGGTCATCAGTTCGGCATGCGTGACCTTCTCGGCGACGATCACGGCCAGATCGCGCTCGACGGCCTGGTGGCGCGCCACCGGCTGCGCGAGCGGCACTGGGCGCTGCAGCACGGCGGCGAGGTCCAGCTCGAACATCACGGGCACCTGCGTCAGCTCGTAGGCCTGGCGCCAGCGCGGATGCAGCTCGCCCACATGACCGATGGCCTGGCCATCGACCCGCACGAGGGCGCAGCGCCCCGGGTGCATGGCCGGATGCTCGGCTGGCTCGAAGCTCGCGCGGCGCGGCGCCAGCAGGGCCTCCACGTCGCCCTTGAGGTCGAAGAAATCCACGGCCCGCGGCTTGCCCTCCCAGCTCGGGCGCTCGGCCGGGCCGAAGGCCATGCCGGCCACGCGCATAGGCTGGTCGAAGCCTTGCACCGTGGTGTCGCTGTTCTGGACCGTGGCATCGCGCAGGAACACGCGGCCCAGCTCGAACACGCGCACGCGTTCGGCCTTGCGGTCGGTGTTGAAGCGGACCACCTGCAGCAGCGAGCCCAGCAGCGAGGAGCGCATCACGCTCATCTGGCTGGCGATCGGGTTCAGCAGCCGGATCGGATCGGCATTGCCCGCCAGCTCGCGCTCCCAGCGCTCCTCGACAAAGCTGAAGTTGATGGTTTCCTGGTAGCCCAGGCCGGCCAGGGCGCGACGCACGGCAAAGGGGCTGCGCTCGGCCTCGGCGCGGATCTTGGCCGTGATCGGGGCCAGCGGCGGCGTGGTCGGCAGCTGCTCGTAGCCGACCATGCGTGCCACCTCCTCGATCAGGTCCTCCTCGATCTGCAGGTCGAAGCGGAACGAGGGCGGCAGCACGGTCACCTGGCCCTCGCCCTCCGTCACCGGCAGGCCGAGCCCACGCAGGGCCTCGGCGCATTGCGCCTGCGTCAAAGGCATGCCGATGACCTTGGCCGCGCGCGCCACGCGCAGCGTGACGGGCTGGGGCTGGGGCAGGTTGACCTGGTGATCGTCCACAGGACCGGGCTCGCCGCCGCAGATCTCGAGGATGAGCTGCGTGATGCGCTCGATGTGCTCCACGGTCTGGCTCGGGTCCACCCCGCGCTCGAAGCGGTGGCCGGCGTCGGTCGAGAAGTTGTAGCGGCGCGAGCGGCCGGCGACGGCCTTGGGCCACCAGAAGGCCGCCTCGACGTAGACGTTGCGGGTGTCGTCCGACACCGCCGTGGCGTCGCCGCCCATGATGCCGGCCAGCGACTCGACCTGGACCTCGTCGGCAATCACGCCCACCTGCTCGTCCAGCGTCACGGTGTTGCCGTTGAGCAGCTTGAGCGACTCGCCCGCGCGACCCCAGCGCACCTCGAGGCCGCCATGGATCCTGTCGAAGTCGAAGATGTGCGAGGGGCGGCCGAACTCGAACATCACGTAGTTGGAGATGTCCACCAGGGCCGTCACGCTGCGCTGGCCGCAGCGCGCCAGGCGATCGACCATCCACTGCGGGGTTTGGGCCTTGGTGTTGACCTGGCGCACGATGCGTCCGGAGAAGCGTCCGCACAGATCGGGCGCGCTGACCTTGACCGGCAGCCGGTCGCCATGACTGACCACGACGGCGGGAAAGTCCACGGCCTTCAGCGGCGCACCGGTGAGCGCCGCCACTTCGCGCGCGATGCCATAGACGCTCAGGCAATGCGCGAGGTTGGGCGTGAGCTTGAGCGTGAACAGCGTGTCGTCGAGCCGCAGATGGGCGCGGATGTCCTGTCCGAGCGGCGCGTCGGCCGCCAGTTCGAGCAGGCCACCATGCTCGTCCGAGATCTGCAGCTCGCGCGCCGAGCACAGCATGCCCTGGCTCTCCACGCCGCGCAGCTTGCCGAGCTGGATCACGAAGGGCTTGCCGTCCTCGCCGGGCGGCAGTTCGGCGCCGACCAGGGCGCAGGGCACCTTGATGCCGGCGCGCGCATTCGGCGCGCCGCAGACGATGTTGAGCGGCGCGCCCTGCCCCACGTCGACCTGGCACACGCGCAGGCGGTCGGCGTTGGGGTGCTGGACGGCCTCCTTGATCTCTCCGACCACGATCTTGGTGAACGGCGGGGCCACGGGCTTGAGCTCCTCGACTTCAAGCCCGGCCATGGTCAGGGTGTCGGCCAGTTGCTGGGTGGAGAGCGGCGGGTTGCAGAACTCGCGCAGCCAGGATTCGGGGAATTGCATCTTGTAGTTCTCTTCGGGAATTACTGGAACTGGCTGAGGAAGCGGATGTCGCCGTCGAAGAACAGGCGCAGATCGTTCACGCCGTAGCGCAGCATGGTCAAGCGGTCCGGCCCCATGCCGAAGGCGAAGCCGATGAAGCGCTCGGGATCGAGCCCCATGTTGCGCACGACCTGCGGGTGCACCTGACCCGAGCCCGCGACCTCGAGCCAGCGGCCGGCCAGCGGCCCGGTCTGGAACTGAATGTCGATCTCGGCGCTGGGCTCGGTGAACGGGAAGAAGCTGGGCCTGAAGCGCAGCACCAGATCCTCGCTCTCGAAGAAGCTGCGGCAGAAGTCGGTGAACACGACCTTGAGGTCCTTGAAGCTCACGTTCTCGCCTATCCACAGGCCTTCGCACTGGTGGAACATGGGCGAGTGGGTGGCGTCGCTGTCCACGCGGTAGGTGCGGCCCGGTGCGATCACCCGGATCTCGGACATACCCTGACCTGCATCCAGGCGCGCCTGGTATTTCTTCACATGCTGAACCGCATGGCGGATCTGCATCGGGCTGGTGTGGGTACGCAACAGGTAGCCGCCCTCGACGTAGAAGGTGTCGTGCATGGAACGCGCCGGATGGTCCTCGGGCGTGTTCAGCGCGGTGAAGTTGAACCAGTCGGTCTCGATCTCGGGACCCTGGGCCACCTCGAAACCCATGGAGCCGAAGATCTGCTCGATGCGCTCCATCGTCAGCGAGACCGGGTGCAGGCCGCCCTGGCCGCGCTGGCGGCCCGGCAGGCTCACGTCCAGGGCCTCGGCCTTGAGCTGGGCCTCGAGCTCGGCGTCGGCCAGCGCCTGGCGGCGCGCGTTGAGGGCCGCCTCGATCGCCTGCTTGGCCTGGTTGATGGCAGCGCCGCGCGTCTTCTTCTCGTCCACGCTGAGCGCGGCCATGCCCTTCATGAGTTCGGTGATGCGCCCGGCCTTGCCCAGGTACTGGGCCTTGGCATTCTCCAGGTCGGCGGGGGTGGCGGCCTGCGCGAAACTGGCGCGGGCGCTGTCAACCAGTGCGTCCAACTCGTTCATCGATCTTCTTCCTGCATCCGGAATAAAAAAAGGATTGAAGCCTTCGCAAGCCTCAACCCCTTTGATTTACTTCGCTGCAGGCTGCGCGGGGGCAGCCTGCCTCGTGAATTAAGCGGCCAGCTTGGCTTTGACTTGCTCCACGATGCCAGCAAAAGCGGCCTTGTCGTGCACGGCGATGTCCGCCAGCACCTTGCGGTCGATTTCGATGGCGGCCTTCTTCAGGCCGTTGGCGAACTGGCTGTAGGTCAGACCGCATTCACGCGCGGCGGCGTTGATACGGGCGATCCACAGCTGACGGAAGACGCGCTTCTTGGCACGGCGGTCACGGTAGGCATACTGCCCGGCCTTCATCACCGCTTCTTTGGCGATGCGGAAGACGTTGCCGCGGCGGCCGCGGAAACCTTTGGCCAGGGCCAGGACTTTCTTGTGACGGGCGCGTGCCGTTACACCACGTTTGACGCGAGGCATGAGTGTTCTCCTTGTTCGTCAGTTGATCAAAGGCCGGCGAACGGCAGCATCTGTGCCATGTGACCCATGTTGGTCTCATGCACGGCGACTGCACCCCGCAGATGGCGCTTGTTCTTGGTGGTCTTCTTGGTCAGGATGTGACGCTTGAAGGCTTGACCGCGCTTGACGGTGCCACCCGGACGAACACGGAAGCGCTTCTTGGCGCTGCTCTTGGTCTTCATTTTGGGCATGTGAATGCTCCTTCTTCATTGTGCTCGTGAGGCGTCTGCAAACTCCTTGCAGCCTTGATGGCCCCGAGCCACTAATGCGGCGGGTCGTGAAACCCGCCGCGTCGCGATGGACCCATGGGGACCATCGCGCTTGCAGTGCGGGGTTGCCGCACTGCAAATCCAAGCCTGAGCAACTCAGGCCGAGGCCGTCGGTGCGGCTTCGGAGGTGGGCTTGGCGACCACCTTCTTCTTGCCCGGCGCGATCATCATGATCATCTGCCGGCCTTCGAGCTTGGGGAACTGCTCGACCACGATCAGGTCCGCCAGTTCGTCCCGGATGCGCTGCAGCAGCGCCATGCCGATTTCCTGGTGCGTGATCTCGCGACCGCGGAAGCGCAGCGTGATCTTGCACTTGTCACCCTCGGCCAGGAAGCGCCGGATGTTGCGCATCTTGATGTTGTAGTCGCCGTCGTCCGTGCCCGGACGGAACTTGACTTCCTTGATCTCGATGACCGTCTGCTTGGCCTTGGCTTCTGCAGCGCGCTTTTGCTCCTGGTATTTGAACTTGCCGTAGTCCATCAGGCGGCAGACCGGCGGGCTCGCCATCGCGGCAATCTCGACCAGATCCACATCCAGCTCGCCCGCCATGCGCAGGGCCTCGGCCAGACTCACGATGCCCAGGGGCTCGTTTTCCGGGCCCGAGAGGCGAACCTCGGGGGCCATGATTTCACGGTTCAGGCGGTGCTTGCGTTCCTCGCGCTGGCGACGGTCACGAAATTCAGTAGCGATGGCTCAAATCCCCAAAAACTTTACTGCCACGACAAGGTGGCCCCTTCCGCCGCATCCACGCGGACCAAAGCTTGTTTGAATCCAATCAGGCTTTAGAAGCGACATCTCCGGCGATGCGCTCAACGAACGCATCGAGGGACACCACACCGAGGTCTTTGTTACCCCGCGCGCGCACTGCGACGGCACCGGCTTCCTTTTCCTTGTCGCCCACGACGAGGATGTAAGGAAGCTTTTGCAACGAATGCTCCCGTATTTTATACGTAATTTTCTCGTTGCGCAGGTCCAGATCAACCCTAAACCCTTGATTTAGCAGCGTTTTGGCCACGCTTTGGGCATATTCGGCCTGCGCGTCGGTGATGTTGAGCACCGCCACCTGCACCGGCGCCAGCCAGGCCGGCAGCGCGCCGGCATGTTCTTCGATCAGGATGCCGATGAAGCGCTCCAGGCTGCCGACGATGGCGCGGTGCAGCATGACGGGGCGGTGCCGGGCGCCGTCCTCGCCCACGTATTCGGCGTCCAGGCGCTCGGGCATGGAGAAATCGACCTGCATGGTGCCGCACTGCCACTGGCGGCCGATCGCGTCTTTCAGCGTGTACTCGATCTTGGGGCCGTAGAAGGCGCCGTCGCCCGGCGCGATCTCGAAGTCGCAGCCCGAGGCGCGCAGGCTTTCCATCAGCGCCTGCTCGGCCTTGTCCCAGCTCTCGTCGCTGCCTATGCGCTGCTCGGGCCGGGTCGCGACCTTGTAGATGATGCTGCTGAAGCCGAAGTCTTGGTAGACCTTCTGCAGCAGCGCGGTGTAGGCCGTGCATTCGGCCAGGACATGGTCCTCGGTGCAGAAGATGTGGCCATCGTCCTGCGTGAAGCCGCGCACGCGCATGATGCCGTGCAGCCCGCCCGTGGGCTCGTTGCGGTGGCACTGGCCGAACTCGCCATAACGCAGCGGCAGGTCGCGGTAGCTCTTGATGCCCTGCTTGAAGATCAGGATATGGCCCGGGCAGTTCATCGGCTTGAGCGCGTAGTCGCGCTTTTCCGACTCGGTGGTGAACATGTTCTCGCGGTACTTGTCCCAGTGGCCGGTCTTCTCCCACAGCGACTTGTCCAGCAGCTGCGGCCCCTTGACCTCCTGGTAGCCGTTGTCGCGGTAGACCTGGCGCATGTACTGCTCCACGCCCTGCCACACGGTCCAACCCTTGGGATGCCAGAACACCACGCCCGGCGCATGGTCGTCGATGTGGAACAGATCGAGTTCCCGGCCCAGGCGCCGGTGGTCGCGCTTCTCGGCCTCCTCGAGCATGGTCAGGTACTGCTGCAGCTCGTCCTTGCTGGCCCAGGCCGTGCCGTAGATGCGCTGCAGCATCTCGTTGCGGTGGTCGCCGCGCCAGTAGGCGCCGGCCACCTTCATCAGCTTGAAGTGCTTGAGCCTGCCGGTGCTGGGCACATGGGGCCCGCGGCACAGGTCCTCGAAGCCGCCCTCGCGGTACAGGCTCACGTCCTCGTTGCTCGGGATGCCGGCGATGATCTCGGCCTTGTAATGCTCGCCCAGGCCCATGAAGTAGGCCACGGCCTCGTCGCGCGGCAGCACGCGGCGCACCACGGGCTCGTCCTTGGACGCGAGCTCGGCCATGCGCTTCTCGATCGCCACCAGGTCCTCGGGGGTGAAGGGGCGCTTGTACGAGAAATCGTAGTAGAAGCCGTTCTCGATCACCGGGCCGATCGTGACCTGGGCATCGGGGAACAGCTCCTTCACCGCGTAGGCCAGCAGGTGGGCGGTCGAGTGGCGGATCACCTCCAGGCCGTCGGCATCCTTGGCCGTGACGATGGCGAGCGAACTGTCCTGCGCGATCAGGTAACTGGTATCGACCACCCTCGCTGCCTCACCCTGGCCGATCTTGCCGGCCAGCGCCGCCTTGGCCAGGCCGGTGCCGATGGAGGCGGCCACCTCGGCCACCGTCACCGGGCCGGGGAATTCGCGTTGGGAGCCGTCGGGAAGCGTGATCTGAATCATGGTGTGTTCCGGAAAAAACAAAGCGCGGCAAGGACCGCGCTCGACAAGTATCTGAATGGCAGTTTGCGCCCAAGGCGCGCGGACCAGCGACCTCAGGGGCTGAAGAACCTCGCCGTCGTAGTTCGCGGTGTCATAACCGGCCTGCCTTTCTCGCTCTTGCTGGATGAAACGTCGGCATTTTAACCGCTCGACCCGCGGCAGCCGCGACGGGAAGATTTGTCAGCGCGCGGTAAAGAGCTGTTTCACGTCATGACGCGCGTCGGCGCCGGTATGCGCAAAGGCGTTAGGAAAGAACGTCGAGGCCAGGCGGTCGCGGCGTGGCAACCCGTCGGAGACCTGCCATGAGCCATTCACTCAACCCACGTACCCTGCTTGCCTGCGCCCTGTCCGCACTGGCCTTGTCGGCCTGCGTGGTGGCCCCCTACCCGGCCCAGCCGGTGTATGGAACGGGCGACGTGGTCCTGAGCCCCGTCGCACCCCCCGCCCCCTATGTCGAAGTGATTCCGGTCGTACCCTACCCCGGCGCCGTCTGGATCAGCGGCTACTGGAGCTGGAGCAGCGGCCGGCACCACTGGGTGCCTGGCCACTACGCGCGGCCGGTTCCGGGCCACCGCTGGGCGCCGCACCGCTGGGCGCCCGGTCAGCGCGGCGGCTGGGAACTGCGCGGCGGCGTCTGGGTGCGCTGAGCGCCGGCAAGCCCACCGGACGGCGCATTGAGTAGGGTGAGGGGTTACCCCCTCAGCCCTCTCACACCACCGTACGTGCGGTTCCGCATACGGCGGTTCAAGCGGAACACTGGAGGTGCTGGTGGATGGACACCAGCGA
>SCMQ01000005.1 GCA_005503335.1 Comamonadaceae bacterium 2FH | reverse complement strand
GGACTCGATCAGGACGCTGCGCCTTCAGTTGAGCGTCGCACTCGCAGGCGCCCTGGGACATTGCCCGCATTGCGCCGCGGTTAGCGTCCGACTACGTTTGTGACACAGTAAGATTAGGCATCAAAAGCATCGAGGAACACCATTTGATTTGCGCCTATCCCTCATCGTCACGACGATCATAGGCGTTCGGGTACTTGTTCGCTCCAGAGGCTTTCAGAACTGCCTCACGGGCACTATCATTATTCCGCCTGTAAGGCAGCGTGACGAAGAAGTAACTGGCGAGCAGTGCGCCAATGGTTAGCCACCAACTCTCCCATTTCATATACATGATCACAGCAACCAAGCTCGCGATAATCCACCCGAGTTCTTCGGCAACCCCGAGTTTATGAAATTCGATTTCCGAACGCTTTTCTAGCTCAGAGATATCATCCATAAAAGGAAGCCTAACTGTTGCTCGACTTGTTTGGACGCCCGTTTAGTTTGGCATGAAGATGGATGCTCTCCAACCTGCCGGGGGATGCCCTCTCAATAAGGTTAGATTTCACTGGGGCTGAGCATGTGTTCGGTACGCAAGAACGTTCTGAGGCCAGTCTCGAGTCGCTGCTTCACGCCCATAATGCTTGCAAAGGCTTCTCGCTTATCGTTGTGATATTTGTCATCGTAGAGGTCGCGCTTCATCACGTCCTTAAAGGCGTTGAAGGCGGCAATTCCCTCATCGTGCAGTTCGAGTAATGAGGCCGAGAGCAGAAGACGAGCAGTTCCTTCAAGGGAGCTCATCTGCTCGCGATACCGATCAAGATTTTCCCAGAAGGTTTCTTTTGTGCGCACGATCGTGCCGTCGTCATGGCGATGCGCATCTTGGTTTGTCGCGTTCTGGCAGATACGATAGTGCCGATAAAAAGCAGAGTAGTAGGCGAGCAGAAGGTCTAGGTGCTTGCTATAAGCGGACTCTCGGAGCTTCAGTTCATGACCAAGATCCGCAAGCCTTTCGCTGAACCTAGCTGCCTCACGCTGAAGCGTTCGCTTTGCGAATAGGTCACTGATGTAGTGCGTCAGCGCAGCGACGACGACAGCCCAGCCGCCCAATGCTCCCAGTGCAGCTATGACGAGGGTTGCCAAGTTCTCCAGATGTGTAGGCATACTGATAGTGTGGAACGTAAAACTTGAACGTATGAGCTCAGCCGAAGTCAACTGGCGGCAGAAGACAACGTGCCCCCCGAGAAGCGGTAAGCCGGTAAAGGTCCGCTCGAAATGTTAGGCCTCATGTCAAACGTAGCCTGTACGATGAAGGGTGTAGCTTCGATGGGTCTTTGTCGGATTGAGGCGCTCCATACCCTGTGCATCGATCCAGCCGCCTTTCACCTCGAGTAGAGTACCTACAGGAGTGCGAAGGCCGTCTCGGGATATCGCTTCGCGCTCCCAAGGCTCGTACACGATGCCCTCGTCACCCTCGTCCGTGTCGGACTCGGTTTCCTTGATCCATGTCTTTGCTTGTTTTGCCCGTAGCGACCGTTGCAGCAGGTCACGCGGAGCTTTCGTGCACCGAGCCAAGGCACACATTAGTTCGGATTCATGCTGGTCGATGAGGAATCGGTCCGCTTGCTCGCCAGCGGTTTCGGATCGGGCGTACTGCCCACGTATCCCTACAGGAGCGTTGTAAAACGCGTCGTAGATTGGCTTCGGTACCGAAAGCAAGACGGATGCACGATTGCAGCCAGCTAGCGTGGCCGTCTGAAATGGCTCCCATTCTGCACTGACTACCACTGAACTCTCAGCGATTTGACAAGCGATCTCGGAAAAGGAACTCCAAGCCAACAGCGCTTGTACGCGTTGAACCGGAACTGTGGAGGCGTAATGCCAAGCTTCTACCATCGTGTTCATTAGGCCCAACATAATGTACGTCCATCTTCAAGCGCTGGCTATAACTGGCACCTTGCGTCGGGCATTTTCCTGCGACGTAGGTCAACCGACCGCTATGCGGCACACGCCCCTACGACGGCAATGGGCACTTCGCCGTCTGGTCCCCAGCGGAGGTATCCATATCCCTCCACACTCCCCAAATCGCGGCATGCTACTGCGCGTACACCTTGGTAGTGCCCAACCTTGGCGGGAGTGGTTGCTGCGTCAGCGTGGAAACCAAGTCGCCCTCCGAAACTCCGGATAGGATGGCAACAATCGCCAGCAATGCATTTGCATTGACTTGACAAGGCGATTGCATTACCATGCACGACAATCCCTTCTTTGACCGGAGAGCGTCATGCCCGCCACCCTTGAAGTCGAATCCACGCTGACCGACCGTTACCAGACCACGGTGCCGGAAACCGTGCGCCGTGCCCTCCGGCTGGGTAAGCGCGACAAGATCCACTACACGATCCGCCCAAGCGGCGAAGTTGTGTTGACGCGGGCCGAGTCATCCGAGGGTGGCGACCCGGTGCTCGGTCAGTTCCTGGGCTTCCTGGCCCGCGACATCGCCCAGCATCCGGAGCGCCTGCAGGTCATCGACGCCAACTTCGTGCTGCGCCTTCAATTGCTGACCGGCGGCATCGAAGTTGATCTTGATCTCCCCCTGTCGGCGGACGATGAATGAGCGCGAGCAAGCTCGCACCCTTGGTCATTCATGGCTGGACGGTGTTCGCGCACCCCTTGTTCCTTGCACAAATTGAAGCTTTGGCCCAGCAGGTCGAGGCGTTCAGGCAAAAGGACCCCGTCGGGTACGTGAAGAAGAACGCCAACAAGCGACTGGCGGCGATCACCAAACTGGCGTTCGATGTCATCCCGCAAGACCCGACACGGCCGGAGTACCGCCAAGGCAACACCCTCGGCGAAGATCACAAGCACTGGTTCCGGGCCAAGTTCTTCCAGCAACACCGGCTGTTCTTCCGCTACCACGCGCAAGCCAAGGTGATCGTGTTCGCCTGGGTCAACGACGAGGACACCAAGCGCGCCTACGAGAGCAGCGACGACGCCTACCGGGTGTTCCGCAAGATGTTGGAAAGCGGCCATCCTCCGGACGACTGGAGCCAATTGCTGGCCGAGGCACGCGCCGAGTGCCAGCGCCTGCAGTTGTTCGCTACAGGCATTGCACCGTGAGGCTTGGCTCAGCCGGCGCGCTGGCGCGACGCAAGCACGCCAGCCTGAATCAAAACACCCCCGGAAACGACCCCCCGTCCATCAGCAGGTTCTGTCCGTTGATGTAGCCCGCATGCGCGCTGCACAGGTAGGCGCAGGTGTGGCCCAGCTCGTCGGGCTGGCCGAAGCGGTGGGCCGGGTGCTTGGCCAGGCGCGCGGCGCGCACCTCTTCGACCGAGCGGCCCTCGCGCTGGGCCTGGGCCGCGAAGTTGCCGGCCAGGCGCTGGGTGTCGAAGGTGCCGGGCAGCAGGTTGTTGATGGTCACGCCGCGCGCCACGGTGCTGCGCGCCAGGCCCGCGACGAAGCCGGTCAGGCCGCTGCGCGCGCCGACCGACAGGCCGAGGCCGTCCACCGGCGACTTCACCGCGCTCGAGGTGATGTTGACGATGCGGCCGAAGCCGCGCGCCAGCATGCCGTCCAGCGTGGCCTTGATCAGCTCGATCGGCGCCAGCATGTTGGCGTCGATCGCGCGCAGCCAGGCCTCGCGGTCCCAGTGGCGGAAGTCGCCGGGCGGCGGGCCACCGGCGTTGGTGACCAGGATGTCGAACTCGGGGTGGGCCGCGAAGATGCGCGCGCGCCCTTCCTCGCTGGCCACGTCGGCCGCCACCCAGGCCACCGGGCCAGTGCCCAGGGCCGCGAGCTCGGCCGCGGCCTCGCGCAGCGGCCCTTCGGTGCGGGCCACGATGACCAGCTGCGCGCC
Source organism: Comamonadaceae bacterium 2FH (assembly GCA_005503335.1). Classification (GTDB taxonomy): domain Bacteria; phylum Pseudomonadota; class Gammaproteobacteria; order Burkholderiales; family Burkholderiaceae_C; genus SCMQ01. The sequence goes on along the minus strand of SCMQ01000005.1, from coordinate 201,829 downwards.
TTCGCGCACCAGCGCCTTGGCGCAGGCGTAGCCCAGACCGCTGCTGGCGCCGCAGACCAGCGCCTTCTTTCCGGCAATGCCGAGATCCATGGCGTGCCCTTTCACTCAGCTGTTGGCCCAGGGCATGGGCGACTCGTTCAGGCCCCAGTAGAAGCTCTTCTGGCTGCAGTACTCGAGGATGCCCAGGCGCCCTTTTTCCTGGCCGTAGCCGCTCATCTTGACGCCCGTGAACGGCGTGCTGATCGAGAACAGCTTGTAGGTGTTGACCCAGACCGTGCCGGTCTGCAGCGCGCGGCCTATGCGCCAGGCGTTCTTGAAGTCGCGCGTCCAGATGCCCGAGGCCAGGCCGAACATGTTGTCGTTGCACTGGGCGATCAGGTCGGCCTCGTCCTTCCAGGGCAAGAGGGCCAGCACCGGGCCGAAGATCTCCTCCTGGCACATGCGCGCGCTGTTGGGCAGGCCCTCGAACACGGTGGGCAGGTAGTAGCTGCCGGCGTCGTAGAAGCCGCCCGTGGGGCGCTCGCCGCCGCATAGCACGCGGCCGCCTTCCTCGCGGCCCAGCTGCACGTAGCGCTCCACGCTGGCGCGGTGGGCCAGGTTGACCAGCGGGCCCATCTGCGTGTCCTCGCGCGCGGGGTCGCCCACGCGCAGGCGCTGCACGCCCTCGAGCAGGCGGGCCTTGAATTCCTTGTAGAGGCTCTCGTGCACGAAGGCGCGCGAGCCGGCGATGCAGGACTCGCCCGAGCTGCTGAAGATGCCGTAGAGCACGCCGGCCACGGCATGGTCCAGGTCGGCGTCGGGCATCACGATGGTGGGCGACTTGCCGCCCAGCTCCAGCGAGGTCGGCATCAGCTTTTCCGCGGCCAGGCGCTGTATCCCTAAGCCGACATTGGTGCCGCCGGTGAAGGCGATGCGCTTGATCAGCGGGTGCTTGACCAGGGCGTCGCCGACGATGGAGCCCTTGCCGGGCAGCACGCTGACGATGCCGTCGGGCACGCCGGCCTGCTGGCAGATCCTGGCGAGCTCGATGGCCATGCGCGGCGTGATCTCGGCCGGCTTGAACACCACGGCGCAGCCGGCGGCCAGGGCCGGCGCGAGCTTCTGCGCCTCGCTGGCGATCGGGCTGTTCCAGGGCGTGATGGCGCCGACCACGCCCAGCGGCTCGTGCACGCTCATGCTCAGGTAGTCGCCGCGCGCGGGGGTGATCTGGTCTTCCCAGGTCTCGGCGGCGGCGCCGAAGAACTGGAAGGTGCCGGCGGCGCTGGCCACCAGGGCCCGGCATTCCTTGATCGGCTTGCCGTTGTCCAGGCGCTGCAGCTGGGCCAGCTCCTCGCCGCGCTCGCGTATGCCCTGGGCGATGCGGTAGAGGATGGCGGCGCGCTCGTGGTGCTTGAGGCGGGCCCATTCGGGGCGCTGGCGCGCCTGCTCGGCGGCCTGCACGGCCTCGTCGACATCGGCCGCGGTGGCGGCGTGCAGGCGGGCCACGGTGCTGCCGTCGTGCGGGTACTCGGTCGCGTACTCGGGGCCGGAGGCGTCGCGCCAGCAGCCGGCGATCAGGGTCTGGAGTTTCTCGGTCATGGCGGGCTCAGCCTAGGGTTAGAGGGTCAGCGCGGACACGCGGTTGTGCAGGAAGCGCAGCGCGGACAGCACCGTGAGCGCCGAGGTCTTGGGGTTGTCGGCCAGGGGCTTGCCGCGCATGGTGATGCGCATCTCGCCGAAGGCGCCGCGCGCCTCGATCTCGTGGATGTTCTCGCTGACCTGGGGGTCGGCCAGCAGGCGCACGCGCGTCTGGTCCAGGCCCAGGCCGGCAAGCGAAACCGTGGCCGCCACGTTGGCGTTCTTGGGGTACAGGCGCGCGGCCTCGCGCGCCGTGGCCTCGAGGATCACCGTGGGCTCCTTGAGCCCGGCCAGGTCGTGGGTCAGCTCGGCCGGCGTGCCGCGCCAGCTCTCGGCCGGCTTGCGGCCGGTGTAGACCACCTCGCTCAGGCCCGCCAGGCGGGCCGCGGCGATCGCGTCCACGCCTCCGATGGCGCCGGCCAGCAGATGGGCCTGGGTGCCGCCCTGCTCGGCCGCGTCGGCCAGTTGCTCGGGCAGGCCGGCCTCGGCCAGCGCGCCCACCGAGAGCACGGCGCATTCGACGCCGCGCGCCAGGGCCGGCAGCACATGCTCGGTCAGCGCGGCGTGGCCCGCGCATTCGAGCAGCAGCTGCGTGTGCTCGGGCACCTGCGAGCCGACGACGGCCGCTTCGCCCGCGAAAGCCTGGGCCTCGGCCACATGGGCCTCGGGCACGACAATGTGGCTGATCTTCAGGCCGGGCAGGCCGGCCGCGCGCTGGAACACCGAGCGGCCGATGGCACCGAAGCCGACCAGGGTCACTTGTTGGACAGGGCGCGACATGCTCAGTCCTTCTTCAAAATGGGGCCGGCGAAACGCGCCGAGAACGGGCCCCAGGCGTTCATGTCGACCTCGACCACCACCGGGCCGCGGGCCGCGAAGGCCGCGCTCAGCACCTCCTTGGTCTGGCTGGGGTCGGCGAGCTTGAAATGCCTGACCTTGAGGCTGGCGCAGAACTGCGCGAAGTCGGGCGTGTGCAGCTCCACATAGCAGTGGCGGCTGCCGTAGATGTCGTCCTGGATGTTCTTGATCACGCCGTAGCGGCTGTCGTTCATCAGCAGCACCACGAGGTCGGCCCTCTCCTGCGCCGCGCAGGCCAGCTCGCCCACGTTGAGCATGAAGCCGCCGTCGCCGGCCAGGGCCACGGTCTTGCGGCCCAGTTCGTGCTCGGTGTCGGCCACGGCCGTGCCTATGGCCATGGCCAGGCCCTGGCCTATGCCGCCGCCCAGGGCGTGCACGCCGGCGCGCGGGTGGTCCAGCACCGGAGCGCGGTTGCCCCACATGCTGTTGGACAGGGTGATGTCGCGCACCCACCAGAGCTTCTTGCCGGCCACCTCGGCCAGGGTGTTCTTGAGCTTGACGTAATTGCCCAGCGTGCCGTCGACCAGGCTGGCGGCCTCGGCGCGTGCGCGGGCCACATCGGCCACCAGCCCGGGGTCGACGCGCATGCGGCCTTCCAGGCGGTCGGCCAGCGCGTCCAGGCTCAGCTGGGCGTCGCCCTGGATGAAGCAGTCGCTCTGGTAGCCGCGGTTCTCTGCCAGCGCGTTGGCGTCGATGCGGTACAGGGCCTTGGGCAGCCTGAGCTTGTAGCTCAGCGTCTCGTTGCTGCGCAGGCGCGAGCCCACGACCAGCATGGCGTCGCAGCTCTCGTAGAGCTCCTCGGCGGGCTTTTGCAGGTTGTACGAGCCCAGCGAGGCCGGATGGTCCTCGGGCAGGATGCCGCGGCCCTGGACCGAGGTCACCACGCCCCAGCCCAGCTTGACCAGGCGCTCGACCGCCGCGCTGGCGCCGCGCGCGCCGCCGCCCAGCCACAGCAGCGGGCGGCGCGCGCCGGCCAGGCGCTCGGCCAGGGCGTCGAGCGCCGCGGCGCTGGGCACCAGGGGCGGCACGGCCAGCGGCGCGAGGTCGGCCGGCAGGTCCAGCAGCATCTTCTGCACGTCGATCGGGATCTCGATGCTCACAGGCCCGCAGGGCGGCGTGTGGGCCAGGCGCACGGCCTCGCGCAGCGTGGCCAGCGCGGTCTCGGGGTTGCGGATGCGGAAGGCCTCCTTGCCCACGGCCTTGAGCATGGCCAGCTGGGCCGGGTGCTCGTGGATGTAGCCGAGGTCGCGGTCCAGGTAGGGCGACTCGATCTGGCCGGTCAGGTGCAGGAGCGGCGTGCCGGCCGTGATGGCCTCGACCATGGCGCCCGCGGCGTTGCCGCAGCCGGTGCCGGTGCTGGTGACGCAGACGCCGAGCCCGCCCGTCACGCGGGCATAGGCGTCGGCCATGTTGCAAGCCCCAGCCTCGCCCCTGGCGGACACGAAGCGGATCTTCTCGCGCCGGTGGAACGCGTCGAGGATGGGCATGTTGTGAATGGAGATCACGCCGAAGGCGGCGCGAACCCCGCACTGCTCGAGGAAGCGGGCAGCGAGTTCGCCAACAGTGATGCGGGTGGGGCTTGAGTGTGTCATGCGGCGATCTTTTCTGAGGGGTTTGGCCAGCCGGCGCGCTGAGGCAGGTGGCTGATGCGTTGGGTCAATTGGGCGGCGGCCTGCTGCACCTGGGGCACCAGCTGGGCGGCCTGTTCGGGCGACACCTGCTGGGCCGGCACGGTGATGCTGATGGCGGCGACCACCTCGTGGCTGTCGTTGAACACGGGCGCCGCGATGGTGGAGATGCCGGTCTCGAAGCCGCCCTGGCTGATGCCATAGCCGTTGGCGCGGTCCTGGTCGATCTGGGCCTTGAGCTGGGCCAGGGTGGTGGGCGTCTTGGGCGTGTAGCTGGGCAGCGGGGTCTCGGGGTAGAGCTGGGACAGGGCCGCCATGTCGAGGTCGGCCAGCAGCAGGCGGCCCAGCACGGTGGCATGGGCCGGCAGGCGCGCGCCGACCTGGATCGAGTGGAACAGCGCGCTGCGGCCCGCGGCCTTGGCCACGAACACCACCTCGCGGCCGTCGCGCACCACCAGGTGGGCCGAGTAGCCCGTCAGGTCGCGCAGCTCGTCGATCACCGGGCGGCCATGCTCGGTCAGCTCCATCGAGGCCAGGTACTCGAAGCCCAGGCGCAGCACGCCTATGCTGAGCTTGTAGTTGGGGCTGTCGGGCACGCGCTCGACATAGCCCATCTGCTCCAGGGTCTGCAGCAGGCGGAACACCGAGGCGCGCGGCACCTCGAGGCGGCGCGAGAGCTCGGCACCGGTGAGCTGCGGCTCCTGGCGGGTGAAGCAGCCCAGCAGCTGCAGGCCCCGGGCCAGTCCGGGAACAAGGTAACGGTCGTCGGTGCTCATGGATAGTCCTCACGCTCAAGCAAACGGTTGATCAGATCCGCAGCTTCGAGGGCGCAGGCGTGTCCCACGGGCCCGAGGGAGACGTAGGGCGCGCCCGCCTGGCGGGCCAGGGCCTCGCAAGCCGGGGCTGGCGTGATGGTATCGGCTGCGCCGCTGGCCACGAGCAGGGGGCCGCGCCAGGCGCCCAGCAGGCCGGCCAGGTCGGCGCCGGCCAGCATCTGCGCGGCCTGGGTGTAGCCGGCCGGGTCGATCTGGGCCATGAGTTGCTTGACATAGGCCACCAGGGCCGGGTCGGCGGTGGGCGAGAGCATGGCCGCGCCGCGCTTGTCCGCCATGCCCTGGGGGCCCAGCTCGCGCAGGTTCGCGAGGCGGTCGGCGAGCTTGCTCTCGCGCAGCGCAGGCTCGGCCCGGCCATAGCCCAGGGCCGGCGAGAGCAGCGCCAGGCGCTGGACGCGCTCGGGGCGCTGGACCGCGGCGGCGGCGGCCATCAGGGCGCCCAGCGAATGGCCGACCAGGGTCAGCGGCGCGGGGGGCAGATCCAGCGCGTCCAGCCATTGCCAGACGCGGCGCCCATAGTCCTGCGCCTGCGGCTGGTCCATGGGCAGGGGCTCGCTCTGGCCATAGCCGGGCGCCTCCCAGGCCAGCACGGTGTGCGCGGCCTTCAAGGCCTCGAGCTGGCGCAGCCAGCTGCCCGAGGCCGAGCCGATGCCATGCAGCAGCACCCGCACTGGGCCCTGGCCGGCGCGCCGGTAGGCGATGGCGCCGCCTTGCGTGGCCACGCGCTGGACGGGAAACTGCAGGGACAGCTCGCAGAGGTTCATGGGCGTGAGGGCAGCAGGGTTCAGCCGAGGTTGCGCTTGATCTGGGTCAGCGGCGAATCGGGCGGGTAGACCGGGGTGATGGGCTTGGGCGAACCCAGCATCACGCACATCAGCGCGTCCTCGTCGCCGATGTTGTGCTCCTCGCGGTAGACGCCGGGCGGCACCGAGATCAGGTCGCGCTCGCCGAGCACGGCCTCCCAGCGCTGGCCGTCCTTCTCGCAGACCACCTTCATGGCGCCGCGCATCACGAAGAACACCTCTTCCACGTCGTAATGGATGTGCGAGGGGCCGATGTTGCCGGCCGGGATCACCATGGTGGAGAAGGTGAAGTGCGCCGAGGGCACGGTGTTGCTGTCCTTGGACACGCCGGTGCCGCCGGTGCCCACGTAGCGCATCTGGGCGCGGCGGTAGGTCGGATCGTAGTCGGCCTGGAACTTCAGCGCGTCCCAGTCGTAGCTGCGGCTGGACTTGCGCGCCACGCGGCTTTCCATCCACTGCGCAAAGCTCTGGCCCTCGGCCTGCATCATGGACTTCTGGATCTCGGCCTCGGGCGGGATCAGCGCGTCGTGCAGGCCGCGCTCGTTGAACTGGGGCTCGTTGGCGGCGAGGTTCGGTTTGTTCATCGTTTTCTCCGTTAGGTGAAAGGGTTTCAGTTCATGACGAAGCCGCCGTTGACCGGCAGCAGCTGGCCGGTCACGAAGGCGCTGCCGTCCGACAGCAGGAACAGCACGGCGGCCACCACGTCCTCGGGCAGCTGGGCGCGCGTGAGCGCGCGGCCCTCGGCGTAGAAGCGGTGCCGGGCCTCGGGCACGTAGGCGGTGGCCTCGACCAGGGTCAGGCCCGGCGCCACCGCGTTGACGGTGATCGCATCGGGGCCGAGCTCGCGCGCCATGGCGCGCGTCATGGAAATCACCGCGCCCTTGCTGGCCACGTAGGCCATCAGGCGCGGCGCGCCCCACAGGGCGGTGTCCGAGGCGATGTTGACCACGCGCCCGCGCCCGCCGGCCTTGAACCAGGGCTGGGCCGCCACGGTGGCCAGCCAGGTGCCGCGCACGTTGACCGACATGACCTGGTCCCAGGTCTCGACCGCGATCTCGTCCATGGCCTTGCCGCCCGAGTTGGTGATGGCGCCGTTGTTGACCAGGCCGTCCAGCCCGCCCAGCCATTCGCCGGCCTGGGCCGTGGCGGCGCGGATCGAGTCCGGGTCGGACAGGTCCATGGGGAAATAGCGCGCGGCCTCGGGCTGTTGTTCGTTCAGGGCCTGGGCCAGCTGCTCGCCGCGCTCGTGCAGCACGTCGCTCAGGGCCACGCGGGCGCCGGCGGCCACGCAGGCGCGGGCGAAGGCTTCGCCGAGCCCGCGCGCGGCGCCGGTGATCAGCACGCGGCGGCCGGCCAGAGAGATGGGGGTGGAGTGGGTGTGGCTCATGTTCAGTTCATCCGCGCAGTGGCCTTGGGCAGGTAGTGCAGCACGCGGGCCTCGGCCAGCACCACGGCGTAGTAGGCGACGATGCCGATCACGGTGAGCGCGCCTATCACCACGAACACGCCGGCCGTGTTGCCCTGGCCCTCGAAGAACACCAGCAGGTAGCCCAGGCCCATGTTGCCGCCCACCAGCTCGCCCACCACCACGCCGATCACGGCCAGGGTGCTGGCGATGCGCAGGCCCGAGAACAGGGCCGGCAGCGTGGTCGGGTACTCGACCATGCGGAACACCTGCAGGCGCGTGGCCGAGAAGGAGCGCGCCAGGTTGATCATGTCGGCGTCCATGGTGCGCATGGAAGACAGCACGTTGATCAGCACCGGGAAGAACACGATCAGGATGGCGACCAGGATCTTGGGGTAGACGGTGTAGCCCAGCCACATCACGAACAGCGGCGCGAAGGCCACCTTGGGCGCGATCTGCAACGCCAGCAGGTAGGGCGAGAGCACGGACTCGACCTTGGGCGACAGGCCCAGGGCGTAGCCGATCAGCGCGCCCAGCAGCGAGCCGAGCACGAAGCCGACCACCACCTCCAGCGTGGTGATGCCGGCGTGCCAGAGCAGCTTCTCGCCGCTCCAGATGCGACCGGCTTCCTCGGCCACGCGCGAGAGATGGGGCAGCACGAAGTCGGGCACGCCGATCGCGCCGGGGCCGAACTCCCAGACCCCCAGGAAGACGACGAGGACCAGCAGGCTCCAGAGCGCCGTGCTGTAGCGCTGCAGCATTTCGTTCATGATGGACAGACCTTCGGAGATGCGCGCTTACTTGGCGGACACGAACTGGTTGGTGTAGAGGTCCTTGAGCGGTACCTCGCGCGGCACGATGCCGTTGCTCACGTAGAACTTCTGCAGCTCGGCCAGGCGCTGCTCGTCCATCTGGCCCGGCAGCTTCTGGTTGGCGTAGACGTACTTGTTGTACATCTCGAAGGTCTTCTCTATCGTGGCTTCCTTGCCCTTGTGCGCCGTGACATGGGCGGCATAGGCCTTGGCCGCCTCCCTGGGGTTGGCCATGATGTCCTTCATGCCCTTGAGCGTGGCGCGCACCAGCTTCTGCACCAGCTGCGGGTTCTTCTGTATGGTCTCGTCCGAGACCAGGATGCCCTGGGCCATGCTCTTGAAGTAGACGTCGGCCGGGATGATCGTGACCTTGGCGCCGGCCTCCATGGCGTTGACGGTCCAGTCGGGCGTGGAGGCCATGGCCGTGGCCTTCCTGTTCACGAACAGCTGCCACACGCCGGCCGGGCCCGCGGCCTGGATGTCCAGGTCGTTCTTGCTCAGGCCCGACTTGCTGAGCATGCCCAGCAGGGCGTAGTAGGTGGTGTCGGTGTAGGCCAGGGTGGTGACGGTCTTGCCCTTGAGCTCGCGCGGGCTCTCGATCTTCGCGTCCTCGTGGCTGACCAGCTGCATCAGCGAGCCCGCGCCGATCACGGCCACGGCCTTGACCGGGATGCCCTGGGCGCGCGCGATGATGGGCGTGTCGCCGATCGCGCCGCCGATCACCGCGTTGCCCGCGCCGACCTGCTTGGCCACGTCCACGCCGCCGCGGCCGGTGACGAAGCTCACCTTCAGGCCTTCCTGCTCGTAGTAGCCCTTGGCCTGCGCCAGCATCCAGGGACCGAAGGCCGGCAGCGTGCCCGGCGCGGGCAGCAGGTAGGTCACCTCCTGCAGCTGGGCCTGGGCCAGCCCGGGCAGGGCCAGCAGGGCGGCGGCACCAGCCGCGAGGCAGGCGCGGCGCGTGCCACTCAGGGAACGGACGAGGGAGGCGTGCAGGGTCATGGCTTACTCCGGGTTGCGGGGGCGGGATGGGGAAGTGGCGCCGTGCTCAGTGCACGTCGGTATGCGCGTCGAGCTTGAGCAGGTCCATCAGGCGCGACACGTAGCCGCCCACCTCGGGGTGCTTGCGGCGCTGCATGGGCTTGTCGCGGTCGGGGATGTCGACCTCGATCTCCTCGACGATGGTGCCGGGCCGCTCGCTCATGACCAGGATGCGGTCGGACAGCGCCACGGCCTCGGCCAGGTCGTGGGTGATGAAGAGCACGGTCTTGCCGTGGGCGGCCACGGTCTGGGCCAGGTCCTGCTGCAGGATCATCTTGGTCTGCGCGTCCAGGGCCGAGAAGGGCTCGTCCATCAGCAGCACCAGCGGGTCCACCGCCAGGGTGCGCGCCATGGCGGCGCGCTGGCGCATGCCACCCGAGAGCTGGTGCGGGTAGCTGTGGCCGAAGCCCTTGAGGTGGCATTGCGCCAGCAGGCGCTCGGAGACCGCGCGGCGCTCGGCGGCCTTGACGCCGCGCAGCTCCAGGCCGAACTCCACGTTCTGCGAAATCGTGCGCCAGGGCATCAGCAGGTCCTTCTGCAGCATGAAGGCCACATGCTTGTTGGGGCCGGTCACCGGCTCGCCGTTGACCAGCACCCGGCCGGCCGAGGGCTTGGCCAGGCCCGAGCCCATGTTCAGCAGCGTGCTCTTGCCGCAGCCCGAGGGGCCGATCAGCGACACCACCTCGCCGGGCTGTATGGCCAGATTCACGTTGCGCGCCGCCAGCACCTCCTGGGCCCGCCCGCGGGCCGGAAAGCGCTTGTCCACGCCCATGAATTCGATCGCGGGAACGCCCGCGGACTGGCCGGCCGCGGCACCGGACGGGCGCTGGGAATCGGAGACCGTCCCGGCGGGCGCGCTGACATTGCTCATGACTCTCATTTGACCTCGTCCGTTTAGCTAATGAAACGTTGATTCACTTAGGAAGCAGTATTCTCCCACGCTTGAACAGCGTCAACCTTTACCCGAGCGGGGAAGGTGGTTATTTCGATGCAGGATGTGAAAAAGGGCCGCAATACCGCGCCGGATCTTGCGCCTGGCAGATACCGGCGATCACTTGGACACCAACTTGGGTGCGGTTAGGAATCGTCAAGCTAACCGGTCAAGGAATCGGCTCAAATGAGTTCGCTAGCTTGTCTGAGAACGTGGGCCGTTTCTACCAAGCCGTATTTCGCCTCCAAGGTTTCGGCGAAGTGGTCTGGCGTAAAGGTTGGATTCCTAAGCCTTGCGCGCATCGCTTTGAACGCGGGCAGTACTCTCAACGGCTCCAGGTCCAGTTGAGCAACCAGGAATGAGTCCGGATGGAGAATTTCGATCCCCAACGGGGCAACTACGGCAGCGGGAAAGTCCTTGAGGTTGACAGTGACGATGCAGTCGGCGTGTCCTGCAATAGCAGCTGCAAGCACGTGACGATCGTCCGGGTCAGGCAGTCCCTCAATACAGGGTTCCAAGGGCTGCCAAGCTTCGGCGGGAACTTCCCAGTCCGGACAGGCGTCGTGCATGGCATCCCGACGGGTATCGAAGGAGCCCTGAGGGACGCCACGTTGCTGAGCAAGATTGCGAGTCCACTCATCGTCGATGCGGGCAGTCCATCTGGCTGCGTAGATGCCGGTGCCAGCCACGCTCATCAATGCGTCGCAGACGGCGATGGGATAGAGAACGCAGGCATCCAGCAATGCCGTGTAGCGCGGGTGCCCAGCCATTCAAGTCAAGCCGTCAGTATTCAAGTCCCAGCTCGCGTGCGTTCTCCGCCATCCTGTCCAGCGCTGCTTGCTGGCGGGCACGCATTGCCTTGGCGTACGTGAGCAAGTCCTCGAACAAGATGCGTCGGTGAGAGCCCACCATCCTATGGGGCAGACGACCTTCGGCAATTTCCTTGATCACAAACGGGCGCGAGACGTTCAGGAAGTTGGCCGCTTCGACAGTGGAAAGCTCCTGCTTCTCATGAAGCAGAACGACAGGCTGGCGTTGGGCCATCAAACCCAGCACCTTGCCGATAACCCGCAGCGCCTGAGGTGGCACTGACACCGTGGGACCCTCGCCTTCATCGCTCACCACAGTAATCGATGCCGCACGGGAATGATCCAGGGATTCCATGATGACCCTCTGAGCAGTCCGAGCCATCTCCACCTCATCGGCGCTGAGGTCAGGGGGGACCAGCCTTTCCCGGTCGATCGTTGTCATTGCTCTCTCCTTGCTCGTCAGTGCTACATGTGCACCGCGGCTTATGTTTTCCAAGCTCGGAATCCAAGTATAGGATGCAAGTGAAATAAATGCAGCACATGAAGCATATGTCCTTGAGTGGGCACCGTTCACAGGGAAGCTCGCTCGGGCCAGGCTCGGAGGCCTCCAGACGACCACAAACCTTTTCGTCGAACGCCGCGCCATTCAAGAATGGGCACTAGACGTTCTTGGAAGTCGGGCTACTTCCCTATGCAGAACTGCGAAAAAATCACGCCCAGCAGGTCGTCCGACGTGAACTCGCCGGTGATGTCGCCCAGGGCGTTCTGGGCCAGGCGCAGCTCCTCGGCCAGCAGGTCCAGCGCGGCGGCCTGGGCCGCCAAGTGGGCTGCGGCCAGGTCCAGGTGCTCGGCCACGCGGCGCAGGGCCTGGACATGGCGCTCGCGCGCGATGAACAGGCCCTCGGCGGCCGACTGCCAGCCGGCCAGGGCCAGCAGGCGCTGGCGCAGCGCCTCAAGGCCCTCGCCGGTGCGCGCCGAGAGGGTCAGGCCGCCGAGCGGCACGGCGGCACCGGGCGCGGCGTCGTGCTTGTTCCAGCAGTCGAGCACCGGCACGCGCGCCGGCAGCTTCTCGGCCAGGGTGCGCGCGATGGCTTCGTCGGCCGCGCGGTAGTCGGGCAGGCTGCTGCGCGTGAGGTCGTGCAGGAACAGCACGGCGTCGGCCGCCTCGATCTGGCCCCAGGCGCGCGCGATGCCTATCTTCTCGACCTCGTCGACCTCGGGCAGGCCGCTTTCGCGCAGGCCGGCCGTGTCGATCACGTGCAGCGGCACGCCCGCTATCTGTATGGTCTGCTGCACCACGTCGCGCGTGGTGCCGGCGATAGCCGTGACGATGGCGAGCTCGGCGCCGGCCAGGGCGTTGAGCAGCGAGCTCTTGCCGGCGTTGGGCTGGCCCGCGATCACCACCTTGATGCCCTCGCGCAGCAGCGCACCCTGGCGCGCGCGCGCCATGACCTGGGCCAGGCGGTCCTGCAGCCGCGCCAGCTGGCCCCGGGCGTCGGCCTGCTGCAGGAAGTCGATCTCCTCCTCGGGGAAGTCCAGCGTGGCCTCGACCAGCATGCGCAGGTGGACCAGGGCGTCGCGCAGCCCATGGATCTCGCGCGAGAACTCGCCCGACAGCGAGCGGCTGGCGCTGCGCGCCGCGGCCTCGGTGCTGGCGTCGATCAGGTCGGCGATGGCCTCGGCCTGGGCCAGGTCGATCTTGCCGTTGAGGAAGGCGCGCTCGCTGAACTCGCCGGGCTGGGCCAGGCGCAGGCCCTGCAGGCCCGCCAGGCGCGGCCGGCCGCTGGCGGCATCGGCCTCGGCGCCCGCCGCCAGGCAGCGCGCCAGCAGCAGCTGCAGCACCACGGGGCCGCCGTGCGCCTGCAGCTCCAGCACGTCCTCGCCGGTGTAGGAATGCGGGGCCGGAAAGTGGATCGCCAGGCCCTGGTCGATCGTCGAGCCGTCGGCGTCGCGGAACGCCAGGTAGCTGGCCTCGCGGGGCTTGAGCGCGCGGCCGCAGACCGCCTGGACGATGGCCGAGATGTCCTTGCCCGAGACGCGCACGATGCCCACCGCGCCGCGCCCGGGGGCGGTGGCGATGGCGGCGATGGGGTCATGGTGGCGGGCCAGCATGGGGTGCAAAGACAAGGGCCGCTCGAAGCGGCCCCGGGTTTACTTGAACTTCGGCAGGTTGAACTGCGGCGGCACGCCCATGCGCGTGTTGATCAGCCACTGCTGGGCGATCGACAGGATGTTGTTGGTCAGCCAGTACAGCACCAGGCCGGCCGGGAAGAAGAAGAACATCACGCTGAACACCAGCGGCATGATCCACATCATCTTGGCCTGCATGGGGTCGGGCGGGGCCGGGTTCAGCGCAGTCTGCAGCAGGGTGGTCAGGGTCATGACCAGGGGCAGGATGAAGAAGGGATCGGGCGCGGACAGGTCGCGCACCCAGCCTATCCAGGGCGCGTTGCGCATCTCGACGCTGGACAGCAGCACCCAGTAGAGCGCGATGAACACCGGAATCTGGATCACGATGGGAAAGCACCCGCCCATGGGGTTGACCTTCTCCTCGCGGTAGATGCGCATCATCTCCTGCTGCATCTGCTGCGGCTTGTCCTTCAGGCGCTCGCGCATCTCCATGATGCGCGGGTTGATGGCCTTCATCTTGGCCATGCTGGCGTAGGCCTTGGCGTTGAGCCAGTAGAAGGCGATCTTGAGCAGCACCACCAGCGCCACGATGGCCCAGCCCCAGTTGTGCAGCAGGCCGTAGAGCTTGTCCAGCAGCCAGTACAGCGGCTTGGCCAGGATGGTCAGCCAGCCGTAGTCCTTGACCAGCTCCAGGCCCGGCGCCAGCGACTCCAGCATCTTCTCTTCCTGCGGACCGACGAACAGCTTCGCCTCGACGGCCTTGGACTGGCCCGGGGCGATCTCGGCCAGCGGCGTGATCATGCCGGCGGCGTAAAGGTTGTTGTCCACCTTGCGCAGGAAGTTCTCGCGCTGCACGCCGTCGCCCAGCAGCCAGGCGCTGGCGAAGTAATGCTGCACCATGGCCACATAGCCGTTGGGCGAGCTCTTGTCGATCTCGGCCTTGTTCTTCTCGATGTCGCTGAACTCGACCTTGTGGTATTTCTTGGCGTCGGTGTAGATGGCCGGGCCGGTGAAGGTGGAGTAGAACGAGGACTCGCCGGCCGGCTTGTTGCCGTCGCGCACCAGCTGCAGGTAGAGCTGCGGCGACACGGGGGCCGCGCCGGTGTTCACCACCTCGTGGCGCACGGCCATGGCGTAGCTGCCGCGCTTGAGGCTGTAGGTCTTGACCAGCTTGACGCCGCCCAGGTCGGCCGACTCGAACTTCACGCTGAGCTCGTCGCTGCCGTCCTTGAGCGCGCGCTCGCCGCTGAACTTCATGGGCGTCTTGTGCGTGGGGAAGGCACCGCCGATCAGGCCGGTCTGGGCCAGGTAGACGCGCTCCTGGCTCTCGTCCAGCAGCACGAAGGGCTTGCTGCGGTCGGCCAGGTCGTTGTGGCGCACGAACTCGGCGCGCACCAGCGAGCCGCCCTCGGTGTCGAAGCTCAGCTTGAGCACGTCGGTGCTGACCGCTATGCGCTCGCGCGGGATCGCCGGGGCGGGCGTGGTGGCGGTGGCTGTGGTGGCCGGCACCTGGGCCAGCGGCGAGGTGGTAGCGGCAGAGGGCACGCTGGCCGCGCCGGCCGGCGCGGAAGCGGCGCCGCCGGGGGCCGCGGCCGTCACGGCCGGCGGGGTGGGCGAGGGGAAAAAGGTCGCCTTGTGCCCGTTGTAGACCTGCCACTGGTCCCACAGCAGAACCATGGAGAAACCAAAAATCACCCACAGGATGGTGCGGCGGATATCGTTCATGAAGACTTCTTCTGGAAGGTGGGGGAAAGCAGCCGGCTCAACAGCCTGGGCGGATGCTCGGGCACCGGGTCGCAGCCACCGGCGCACCAGGGCTGGCAGCGCGCCAGGCGGCGCAGCGTCAGGTAGCTGCCGGCCGCGGCGCCATGGCGCTCGAGCGCTTCGAGCGCATAGACCGAGCAGGTGGGCTCGAAGCGGCAGTCCGAACCCAGCCAGGGGCTCAGCAGCAGGCGGTAGCCGCGCACCAGGCCGGCCAGCAGGCGTGCGATCATGGGGCCACCCCGGCGGCCGGCCGCGCGGCGCGGGCGAACAGCTGCTCGAGCTCGCCGCGCACCGCGCGCTTGAGCGGCTCGGACTTGGCGCTGACGAACTCGGCGCGGTCGAAGCCCGCGCGCAGCCGCACCACATGGGCGGCCAGCGGCAGGCGCGAGGCGAAGGCCGCGCTCACGGCGTAGATCTGGCGCTTGATGGTGTTGCGCGTCACGGCGCGGCGCGCCCAGCGCTTGGGCACCAGGGCCCCCAGCCAGACATCTTGAACGACAAACAGGGCCTGCGGTCGATGCGACCCAGGCCCTGAAGGCGTTTCGCTGGCGGGAGGCGATGCGTTCAGCGCCGCGCGGTGCAGGACGAAGTGCGCGGTGCGTGACACCGTGCCGCCGGCCATGACCGCCTGGAACTGCGAACGCGTTTTCAGCCGCTGCACGGTACCGCCCTGCGCAGACAAGGCACAAGGCCCGCCGGAGTCCGCAGGTGCGGACTCAGACGGCCAGACGCTTGCGGCCCTTGGCGCGACGCGCGTTGATGACGGCACGGCCGCCGCGGGTCTTCATGCGGACCAGGAAGCCGTGGGTACGGGCGCGGCGCGTCTTGGAGGGCTGGTAAGTGCGTTTCATGATCTAGGTTCCTCTGGGGGTACGACGGGTTCTATGGCGGCATGATGGCCCTGCTCTGCTCTGGCTAGGCCCTTCTGGACGAAGCCGGTAGCAGCCCTCGGCCCTCTACCCCCATGCCCTGGGCCGACTGCCCAGGAAAATTTGTCCCGGATTTCTCGGGAAACCCGCGATTATCACAAATTTTCGCCGCCTCGGCAATGCTGGGGGCCTCGGCGCGGCGCAGGCGCCACATCGGCGCCGGCCACCCTTTCCCGTGTGGATAAATTCTTGATAATTTAGAATCGCCGGTCGCGTACATTCGAAATATCCACAGAAGCCTATAACCATAATGTCCGATGGATTCCATGCCAGCCCGGCAGCCTCAGCGGCCGCCGGCGCGGGACAAAGCCTGTGGCAGGCCTGCGTCGACCAGCTCGCGCAGGAGCTGCCCGAGCAGCAGTTCAACACCTGGATCAAGCCGCTGACGGCCCAGGTCACCGAAGACTTCTCCAAGGTCACCGTTTTCGTCGCCAACCGCTTCAAGCTGGACTGGGTGCGTGCCCAGTACGCCGGGCGCATCGCCGGCCTGCTGGAAAAGCTCTACGGCCAGCCGGTGCAACTTGAGTTAGCCCTCACTCCGCGTGAGGGCCCCGTCAAGACTTATGCCGCGCCGCGCCCGCCGAGCTTCGAAGCGCCCACCGAAGCGGCCGAGCCCGACACCGAACCGGTGGCCAACGGCTTCAAGAGCCGGCTCAACACGGCCCTGACCTTCGACACCCTGGTCGAGGGCACGGCCAACCGCATGGCGCGCGCCGCCGCCATGCACGTGGCCGGCATGCCGGGCCAGCTCTACAACCCGCTGTTCATCTACGGCGGCGTGGGCCTGGGCAAGACCCACCTGGTGCACGCGGTCGGCAACAAGCTGCTGGCCGACCGCCCCGACGCCAAAGTTCTCTACATCCACGCCGAGCAGTTCGTGTCGGATGTGGTCAAGGCCTACCAGCGCAAGACTTTCGACGAGTTCAAGGAGCGCTACCACTCGCTGGACCTGCTGCTGATCGACGACGTGCAGTTCTTCGCCAACAAGGACCGCACCCAGGAGGAGTTCTTCAACGCCTTCGAGGCGCTGCTGGCCAAGAAGTCGCACATCGTGATGACCAGCGACACCTACCCCAAGGGCCTGGCCGACATCCACGAGCGCCTGGTCTCGCGCTTCGACTCGGGCCTCACGGTGGCGATCGAGCCGCCCGAGCTCGAGATGCGCGTGGCCATCCTGATCAACAAGGCGCGCGCCGAGGGCGCCGAGATGCCCGAGGAAGTGGCCTTCTTCGTCGCCAAGAACGTGCGCTCCAACGTGCGCGAGCTCGAGGGCGCGCTGCGCAAGATCCTGGCCTATTCGCGCTTCAACCAGAAGGAAATCTCGATCCAGCTGGCACGCGAGGCGCTGCGCGACCTGCTGTCGATCCAGAACCGGCAGATCAGCGTGGAGAACATCCAGAAGACGGTGGCCGACTACTACAAGATCAAGGTCGCCGACATGTACTCCAAGAAGCGCCCGGCCAGCATCGCGCGGCCGCGCCAGATCGCCATGTACCTGGCCAAGGAGCTGACGCAAAAGAGCCTGCCCGAGATCGGCGAGCTGTTCGGCGGGCGCGACCACACGACGGTGCTGCACGCGGTGCGCAAGATCTCCGCCGAGCGCCAGCAGCTGACCGAGCTGAACCAGCAGCTGCACGTGCTGGAGCAGACGCTCAAGGGCTGATGAAAAAGGCGAAAATGGCGGATTGGGCCGCCGGAGGGCGCCTTGTAACCAGAACCAGAAACCACCCCAACCGAGGTTGACATGATCGTCCTGAAGGCAACACAAGACAAGCTGCTCGCGGTGCTGCAATCCGTGTCCGGCATCGTGGAGCGGCGCCACACGCTGCCCATCCTGGCCAACCTGCTGATCCGCAAGACCGGATCCAGCGTGCAGCTGACGACCAGCGACCTCGAAATCCAGATCCGCACCACGGCCGAGCTCGACGGCGACGCCGGCAGCTTCACCACCACGGTGGGCGCGCGCAAGCTGATCGACATCCTGCGCACCATGCCGGCCGACCAGACCGTGAGCCTGGAATCCAACCAGGCCAAGCTGATCCTCAAGGGCGGCAAGAGCAAGTTCACGCTGCAGACCCTGCCGGCCGAAGACTTCCCCCTGGTGCAGGAGGCGGCCAGCTTCGGCCCCGCCTTCAGCGTGCCGCAGAAGACGCTCAAGGACCTGCTGGGCCAGGTCTCGTTCGCCATGGCGGTGCACGACATCCGCTACTACCTCAACGGCATCCTGTTCGTGGCCGAGGGCAAGCAGCTGTCGCTGGTGGCCACCGACGGCCACCGCCTGGCCTACGCCTCGGCCACGCTGGACGTGGAAGTGCCCAAGCAGGAGGTGATCCTGCCGCGCAAGACCGTGCTGGAGCTGCAGCGCCTGCTGTCCGACGCCGGCGGCGAGAACCAGCCCCACATCGAGATGCAGTTCGCCAGCAACCAGGCCAAGTTCAGCTTCGGCGGCATGGAGTTCGTGAGCAAGCTGGTGGAGGGCAAGTTCCCCGACTACAACCGCGTGATCCCGCGCCACCACAAGAACAGCGTGACCCTGGGCCGCCAACCGCTGCTGGCCAGCCTGCAGCGCACCGCCATCCTGACCAGCGAGAAGTTCAAGGGCGTGCGCCTGAACGTCGAGCCCGGCACCCTGCGCGTGGCCTCCAACAACGCCGAGCAGGAAGAGGCCGTGGACGAGCTCGACATCGACTACGGCGGCGACAGCATAGAAATCGGCTTCAACGTGAGCTACCTGATCGACGCCCTGGCCAACATGGACCAGGACATGGTGAAGATCGACCTGCAGGACGCCAACAGCTCGGCGCTGGTCACGATTCCGGAAAACGCGACGTTCAAGTACGTCGTCATGCCGATGCGCATCTGACCCCCGCCGGGGCCCTACCCGCCGGAACCCGCGCCCCGACGCGGGTTTTGGCCTTTGAAGAGATTGAGTGAGCTGACCATGACCGAAGAGAACAAGCCCAGCGGCGAGGAATACACCACCGCCCAGCCGCGCATCGACGTGCACCAGGCGAATGCGTCCGAGGGCTATGGCGAGGGCGCGATCCAGATCCTGGAAGGCCTGGAGGCCGTGCGCAAGCGCCCCGGCATGTACATCGGCGACACCTCGGACGGCACCGGCCTGCACCATCTGGTGTTCGAGGTGGTCGACAACTCGATCGACGAGGCCCTGGCCGGCCACTGCGACGACATCGTCGTCACCATCCACACCGACAACTCGATCAGCGTCACCGACAACGGCCGCGGCATCCCCACCGGCGTGAAGATGGACGACAAGCACGAGCCCAAGCGCTCGGCCGCCGAGATCGCGCTGACCGAGCTGCACGCGGGCGGCAAGTTCAACCAGAACAGCTACAAGGTCTCGGGCGGCCTGCACGGCGTGGGCGTGTCCTGCGTGAACGCGCTGTCCAAATGGCTGCGCCTCACGGTGCGGCGCGACGGCAAGGTGCACCAGATCGAGTTCGCGCGCGGCTTCGTGCAGAACCGCCAGCTCGGGACCGTGGACGGCCACGAGGTCTCGCCCATGAAGGTGACCGGCGCCACCGAGAAGCGCGGCACCGAGGTGCATTTCCTGCCCGACACCGAGATCTTCCAGCAGAACAGCGAGTTCCACTACGAGATCCTGGCCAAGCGCCTGCGCGAGCTGTCCTTCCTGAACAACGGCGTGCGCATCCGCCTCAAGGACGAGCGCTCGGGGGGCAAGGAAGACGACTTCTCCGGCGCCGGCGGCGTCAAGGGCTTCGTCGACTTCATCAACGCCAACAAGAAGGTGCTGCACCCCAACGCCTTCCACGCCACGGGCGAGCGCCCGGCCGACAGCTACGGCGGCATCCCCGGCACCAGCATAGGCGTGGAAGTGGCCATGCAGTGGAACGACGGCTACAACGAGTCCGTGCTCTGCTTCACCAACAACATCCCGCAGCGCGACGGCGGCACCCACCTGACCGGCCTGCGCGCCGCGATGACGCGCGTGATCAGCAAGTACATCGAAAGCAACGAGCTGGCCAAGAAGGCCAAGGTCGAGGTCAGCGGCGACGACATGCGCGAGGGCCTGTGCTGTGTTCTCTCAGTCAAGGTGCCCGAGCCCAAGTTCAGCAGCCAGACCAAGGACAAGCTGGTCAGCTCCGAGGTGCGCGCCCCGGTGGAAGACATCGTGGCCAGGGCCCTGACCGAGTTCCTCGAAGAGCGGCCCAACGACGCCAAGATCATCTGCGGCAAGATCGTCGAGGCCGCAAGAGCCCGCGAAGCCGCGCGCAAGGCGCGCGAGATGACGCGCCGCAAGGGCGTGCTGGACGGCATGGGCCTGCCCGGCAAGCTGGCCGACTGCCAGGAGAAAGACCCGGCGCTGTGCGAGATCTACATCGTCGAGGGTGACTCCGCCGGCGGCTCGGCCAAACAGGGCCGCGACCGCAAGTTCCAGGCCATCCTGCCGCTGCGCGGCAAGATCCTGAACGTGGAGAAGGCGCGCTACGAGAAGCTGCTGACCAGCAACGAAATCGTCACCCTGATCACGGCCCTGGGCACCGGCATAGGCAAGGCGGCGGTGGAGTCGGGCAAGAGCGGCGTGGACGACTTCAACATCGACAAGCTGCGCTACCACCGCATCATCATCATGACCGACGCCGACGTCGACGGCGCCCACATCCGCACCCTGCTGCTGACCTTCTTCTACCGCCAGATGCCCGATCTGGTGGAGCGCGGCCACATCTACATCGCGCAGCCGCCGCTGTACAAGGTGAAGGCCGGCAAGGAGGAGCTCTACCTCAAGGACGCCGCCGCGCTGGACGGCTTCCTGCTGCGCATCGCGCTCAAGGACGCGAGCGTGTTCACCGGTGGCGATGCGCCGCAGACCCTGGCCGGCGACACCCTGGCCGAGCTGGCGCGCAAGCACCAGGTGGCCGAGAGCGTGATCGCGCGCCTGTCGGCCTTCATGGACGCCGAGGCCCTGCGCGCCATGGCGGACGGCGTGTCCATCAACCTCGACAGCGTGGAGCAGGCCGAGGCCAGCGCCGTGGCGCTGCAGGTCAAGCTGCGCGAGCTGACCACCACCGGCGTGCCGGCCGAGGTGGCGGGCGAATTCGACGTGCGCAGCGACAAGCCCATACTGCGCATCAGCCGCCGCCACCACGGCAACATCAAGAGCAGCGTGATCACGCAGGACTTCGTGCACGGCGCCGACTACGCGGCCCTGGCCGAGGCCGCAGAAACCTTCCGCGGCCTGCTCGGCGAGGGCGCCAAGGTCATGCGCGGCGAGGGCGAGCGGCAGAAGGAAGAAAAGGCCGGCGACTTCCGCCAGGCCATGGCCTGGCTGATCGCCGAGGCCGAGCGCACCACCAGCCGCCAGCGCTACAAGGGCCTGGGCGAGATGAACCCCGAGCAGCTGTGGGAAACCACCATGGACCCCCAGGTGCGCCGCCTGCTGCGCGTGCAGATCGAAGACGCCATCGAGGCCGACCGCGTGTTCACCATGCTGATGGGCGACGAGGTGGAGCCGCGCAGGGACTTCATCGAGACGAATGCGTTGAGGGCGGGGAATATTGACGTTTGATGGGAATGTCGACACCCAACACTTTGCCGGCCTGCCCGCAATGCGGGCTTGAGAACACCTACGTCGACAGCGACAACTACATCTGTCCGGATTGCTGCTTCGAATGGCCGATGGTCGAGGCTGCTGCAGAGGACGATGACGCCTCAGACTTCGTCGTGCGCGACGCCAACGGCAATTCGCTTGCCGATGGCGACACCGTGATCTTGGTGAAAGACCTGAAGGTCAAGGGCTCGTCCTCGGTGCTGAAGAAGGGCACCAAGATCAAGAGCATCCGGCTGGTGGACGGCGCCGATGGCCACAACGTCGACTGTAAGACCGACCTTGGCAGCATGCTCCTCAAATCGGAGTTCCTGAAGAAGGCCTGACGTCCATGACCGCCCGGGCGTACTACAGCGATTCCATTACTGATTTTCTCGGGCGCTCATCTAACGAAATTCTCGGGGCGCTTACAGCAAAGAGCACCTTTGCTGTCGAAGCAACCCAGCGCGATGCGTGGGCAGAACAGATCCGCCTTCTTCACATAAACCTGGCCCCCTATGTCCAACGGGGCAAGGTGTATTTCGAGTACGCCATCCCACGCCTTGGTAAGCGAATCGATGTGGTGCTGCTCATCGAACATGTGCTCTTTGTGCTCGAATTTAAGGTCGGCGAAGATACCTTCCCGTCCTACGCCGTTGATCAGGTCTGGGACTACGCAATCGATCTGAAGAACTTCCACGAGACCACCCACGACAAAGCCGTCGTTCCTGTACTGATCGCCACCCGTGCGACCGAGCAACCGCTACTGCCGGAGACCACGCTGCAAGATGACGGCGTACTGCGACCAATGTGCATCGCTCCGCGCCAGATCGGGGATCTCATAGAACTGGCGCTGCAGTTCTGTGACGGTCCGGCGATTGCCCCCGCACAGTGGGAGACCGGCGGGTATCACCCCACACCTACCATCATCGAGGCAGCCATGGCCTTGTATGGTGGCCACGCCGTCACCGACATCTCGCGCAGCGATGCCGCGGCCATCAATTTGAGCCAAACATCCGATGCGATCTCCAGCATCATCGAGTCGTCACAAATCAATCGGCACAAAGTCCTTTGTCTAGTCACCGGAGTACCCGGCGCCGGGAAGACCCTCGTAGGACTCAACATCGCCAACCAGCATACGGACAAAGACAGCGCGCTGTATTCCGTGTTCTTGTCAGGCAATGGTCCCTTGGTTGATATCTTGCGTGAGGCATTGGCCCGCGACAGTGTGCGTCGAGAGGCCGAAGGTGGACGCAAGCTAAAGAAAGGCGAGGCGCTCAGCCGTGTCAAGCAGTTCATTCAGAACGTCCATCATTTCCGAGATGACTGTCTAATCGATCTCGAACGACCACCGATTGAGCATGTCGCCATCTTTGACGAAGCGCAGCGGGCCTGGAACCTGGAGCAAACCGCGGCGTTCATGCAGCGCAAGAAGCAACGCCCTGGCTTCAGTCAATCTGAGCCGGAATTCTTGATTTCCTGCCTCGACCGCCATCGAGACTGGGCGGTCGTCATCTGTCTTGTTGGCGGCGGTCAGGAGATCAATACCGGCGAAGCGGGCATCGAAGAGTGGATCGATGCCCTCCGGCGATCGTTTCCGGACTGGCATGTCCACATGTCACCGCGTCTGCACGATGACGAATACGGTGCGGGCCGAATCCTCGAAGCGGTGCAAGGTCATGGCAACGTGCATTTCAGTGACGATTTGCACCTGCGCGTGTCTATGCGATCCTTCCGTTCGGAGCATGTGTCTGCGCTCGTGAAGCAGCTGCTGGACCGTGACATCGCGCAAGCGCGGCAATCGTTGGAGCTAGTGACGAAGCGCTTTCCCATACTGATAACACGCCATCTGGGCCAGGCAAAAGCCTGGCTGAAAGCCCAGGCGAGAGGTAGCGAACGTTATGGGCTCGTCGTGTCTTCACAGGCACAGCGCCTCAAGCCGCACGCCATCGACGTCCGGTCACCCATAGACCCCATTCACTGGTTTCTTGATGGCAAAGACGACGTACGCTCGTCGTACTACCTCGAGGATGTCGCGACCGAATTCCATGTGCAGGGGCTGGAACTCGACTGGGCATGCGTCGTTTGGGATGGCGACTTCCGACACAGCCCGGATGGCTGGCAGCATTTCTCATTTGTTGGCTCTCGCTGGCAACATATTCACAAAGCTGAACGTCAGACCTATCTCAAGAATGCCTACCGCGTGCTGCTGACTCGTGCCCGGCAGGGTATGGTCATCGTTGTGCCAGAAGGTGACCGCAACGATCCGACCCGTTTGCCACAGTTCTGCGACTCGACGTTTGATTACCTGCTGAGCCTTGGCTTGGCGCAGATTTGATGCCCGCGCGACAGGCCTTCACCGAGTGCAGAGCGTGCGAGGCGTCGGCGCTGTGTCACAGCAATTAGCACCACGATCGGTCATGAGCCTTGCTGAGTATCAGGACAAGTTCAAGCGACTCGTCGTCAACATGAGCGGCGGGCGCGCGAGCCCGCACAAGCTTTGCATGTTGCTGGCTGTGCTGGACCTGGCCCGGGCCGGCGGAATAGCAGAGAACCGCGTGCTCTATGCGCCCCCACTGCTCGAACGCTACAACCGCTTCTTCTCGGCGGTGAGGGCGCCGGGCGATCACCCCAATCCGTACTTTCCGTTCTTCCACCTTGAGGGAAAGCTGCGAGGAGGCGGAACCAGCTTCTGGCATTTGAAGCCGCTGCCGGGGCGCGAGGCCGTCCTGGCCGCGATGGCGACGGCCCGCAGTCCTTCTGACATAACGGCCAACATCGAATGCGCAGCACTCGACGAAGAATTGTTCGACCTGCTGCAGCAGCCAGTGACCCTGGAGGCGCTGGCCGAGACGATCTCCACGCACTGGCTCGATCGAGGGCTGCAAGACTTGCGCGGTATCGCCGCCGCCAGCAGCGAGATCAGCCGCTACGAGCAGCGCCTGCGGCTCGGGTCTGTCGCAACGGCCACCGAGGGCCCGCCCCCAGCCTATGTACGCGATCCAGCGTTCCGCCGTTTGGTCACGGAGCTGTATGACTACCGCTGCGCGGCCACGGGCGTCCGCATCCTGCTGCCTACCGGTGAGGCCATGGTCGAGGCCGCGCACATCCATCCCTTCAGCGAGGCGGGCGATGACGACCCGCGTAACGGCCTCGCGCTGACGCCCAACATGCACTGGGCCATGGACCGCAACCTGATCGCCCCCGGCCCCGATCTAAAGTGGCATGTGAGTCCTGTCCTGGACGACCGCCTGCCCGACCTCGCCATGCTGATAAACCTCGAAGGCAAGGCGTTGATCCTGCCAACGCAGGCCCGCTTCGCGCCCAAGCGCGAAGCGCTGGAGTGGCGCATCGAGAACCTGCGTCGGCGATTCGATTGAGCCGAGCCTATCGTGGGCCCAGCCAAGCCTGGACTGTGGCCAAGGTTGACAAATTTCAAGTTGATATAATTTTTGTCAACCAAGGGGACCACAGCGATGATTCACGACCGCATTCGGCGTGCGCGCGTGTTGAGAGGCATGAGCCTTGATGCGCTCGCTCAACGCCTGGGGGACATCACCAAGCAAGGGTTGAGCAAGTTCGAGAAGGGGGAAGCCACGCCCAACTCGACCCGCTTGCTGCAGCTTGCGAAGGCGCTCCACGTCAAGCCGGAATACTTCTTCCGGTCCGAGGCTGTAACGCTCGCTCCCCTGGAGTTCCGCAAGCTGGCCAAGATGCCGAAGTACCGGCAGCTTCAGGTGGAAGAGCAGATGCGCGAGCATCTGGAACGCTACATGGCCCTCGAGCGCTGCTTCGATGCGGCAGACGTGAGCGTTGCGCCACCGCCCGCCCGGTCCATCGCCGTGACGGTGGTAGAGGAAGCAGAGAATGCGGCGCATCGGCTTCGGCAGCAATGGGATATCGGGGGGGATGCCATTGCAAACCTGACCCAGCTGCTCGAAGAGCATGGCATCAAGGTGGCATTGATAGATGCGCAGGACGACTTCGATGGCGCCTGCGCTGCGACGCATGACGAACAGCATGTACTGATCGCGCTCAACACCGCGCGGCCTGGCGAGCGGATGCGCTTTACCGCGGCGCATGAGCTGGGGCACTGGATCATGGCTTTGCCGGACGATATGCCAGAGAAGGACAAGGAGGCATGTTGTCACCGGTTCGCCGGTGCGTTTCTCTATCCGCGAGACCACGTGCTGATCGACTTCGGCAGCCACAAGAGGTCGAAGGTGCATCCCGTCGAATTGCTCAACGCCAAGCGACGCTACGGCATTTCCATGCAGGTGGCTCTACGACGCCTGAAAGACCTCAGCCTGCTGAGCGAGGCGGGCTACAAGGCTGCGTTCATCCAGTTCAGCCAGGCGGGCTGGCGTTCGGCAGAACCGGAGCCTCTCTTGCCCGAGCGACCCCGGCGGTTTGAATCGCTCGTTTTCTGGGGCCTTGCCGAGGACTTGTTCAGCCCGTCGCGTGCGGCAGAGTTCTTGCAGCGTCCGATCGGAGATCTGGAACCCGCGCTTCATGCAGCTGCGGAGCATGAATGAACCGCGTCTACGTCGGCGACAGCAACATCTGGATCGACTTCAGGAACGCGGGTCTGCTCGACAAGCTCTTTCGGCTGCCCTTCACGCTGTGCTGCACCGACTTCGTCCTGGCCGAACTGGACGACTTCGATCATGGCGCGCTGACGCAGCTTGGTCTCCTCGTCGAGACATTGGATTCGAGCGCGACACCCAAACTGGCTGCATTGATCACCACACACAACAACAGCTCCTTGGCAGACGTGTCGTGTTACCTGCTCGCACAAGAAACGGGCCGCCCATTGCTGACCGGGGATGGCCGCCTGCGCAAGCAAGCGATGCACGACGGCCTCGAGGTGCATGGCGCTCTGTGGCTGCTCGATGAAATGCTTACCCACGCTGTCATTCCGCCTGCACGGGCCGCGACAGGCTTGGAGGCCATGCTTGCGCGTGGTGCGCGACTGCCTCACGCGGAGTGCCAAACGCGCCTGGCCAAGTGGAAGGCATGATGAATCATCAGGCCCGTTTTCAACTGTTGCCCGTATGTGAAGCTCACCGCCATGGCCAGGATGCTGCCTGCAGCCGGGCGCGGCCATCGGTACCTGGCGCGCCGGTCGGGTCGATAGCCGGACGGCGAGGCCCGCCCTACCGTAAGGTGCTGCCGTCCAGCCACTCAAAGGTGGGCGCCGGCAACAGGTCTCGCGCTTGTCCGCAGGCTGCCAGCTCCTCGCCCCAGCCCTTGGCGATGCTGTCCTTGCACTGCTCGATGTACTCTGCCGCCGCCTTCGCGTCGTAGGCGAAGTTGTCGCAGGTTTTCAGGAGGTTCTCAGTGGTCGCCAAAGCGCTCCCTTCGCGGGTGATGGCCATGGCCAGCGTGCCCGGGAAGCTGATGTACGGGGCGATATCGAAGGCCTCGGACAGGCCCCAGCGGCCGTCCCGAAACAGCAGGCCGTGGTTGCGCGGGTGGTCGTCGCCATAGCCGCAGATGGCGTTGAAAGCCATGCGGCGCCAAAGCTCCCGCTGGAGCGCCTTTGCGCCCTCCGTGACTTGAGGTGTTGCCGCCGCAGGCAAGAGCGTTCTGTCGGTGCCGAATCGTCAGAGAACCGGGCATTCCGGTAAATACGGTTTACCGGGAATGCCGGTGTTTGACGATTACTGGTTATGCAACTAAAATAATTTTACCGGAATAGGCGGTAAACATGTCCACTCGAATCCAATCCATCGCCACAGCATCACAGCTTGGGACGCTGCTGCAAAGTGCTCGCAAGAGCCGCAAGCTCACCCAAGCTCAGCTGGGCGCACGGCTGGGCTTGAGCCAAAAGCGACTGTCTGAGCTGGAACTCGCCCCGGGTACGCTGAGCGTTGACCAGCTCCTGGCGATTTGCGCCCAACTGGGCCTACAGCTAAGCGTGCAGCCGCGCGACGACAACCTGCCCGCGTTAGGCACCCCCGCTGCCATCTGGTAAGCCATGGGCCGCCGCGCACATTCTCGTCCGCTTTCCATCTGGACCAATGGTGAGTTCGTGGGGCAATGGGCTCCGGCGGGTCGTCGACCCATGGAGCTGACCTACGCAGATAGCTGGCTGAAGTCAGCCTCCGCGCGGCCGCTGTCGCTGTCTCTGCCGATGCCGCTGCTGGGCAACGAGCCCCTGCGTGGTGAGACCGTTGCGAACTTCTTCGAGAACCTGCTGCCGGAAAGCAGTGCCATCCGAAAACGCCTCGCGCAGCGGTATGCCGCGGGCTCCGAGGACACCTTTGACTTGCTCGCTGCCATCGGACGCGACTGCGTTGGCGCCGTGCAACTTCTGGGCGCGGATGAAGAGCCGAAGGGGTTTGACCACACAGAAGGAGAGCCTCTGGATGACGAGACCGTGGCAGCCTTGCTTCGCAGCACGGTGACTGGGTCCCAATTCGGCAAACAGGACCAGGAACAGGACTTTCGTATTTCGATTGCCGGCGCCCAAGAGAAGACGGCCTTGCTCTGGCACGACGGCAAGTGGATGCGGCCGCGCGGCGCCACACCGACGACGCACATCCTCAAGTTGCCTCTGGGGCTGGTTGGCAATATGCAGGCCGACATGCGCACCTCGGTCTACAACGAGTGGCTGTGTTTGAGGCTCATGGGCGCGCTTGGATTCGACGTAGCCCAGGCAAACATCGCCACCTTCGCAGACCATCCCCCCGTATTGGTGGTCCAGCGCTTTGACCGCAAGCCACACCCATCGGGGCCATGGATTCTTCGCCTACCCCAGGAAGATTTCTGCCAGGCGCGCGGGGTGAGCCCTGCCGTCAAGTACGAAGCAGAGGGCGGCCCCGGCATCGAGCAGCTGGCGCAGGTGCTGCACGGCTCCCAGAACGCGCGCGCCGACTTGCGCACGCTCTTGGCAAGCCAGATCGCCTTCTGGCTGATGGCCGCAACCGACGGCCACGCAAAGAACTTCAGCATCCGGCTGCACGCCGGCGGGACGTACGCGTTAACACCCTTGTACGACGTGCTCTCGGCCTGGCCCATCATCGGCAATGGCAAGAATCAGCTTGCCTGGAAGAACGCCAAGCTAGCGATGGCAGTCTCCGGAAAGAACCGCCACTACAACCTGGCAACCATCATGCGGCGCCACTTCAACGCGACTGCCGCGAAGTGCGGCTGGGGAGACAACGCCGAGGACATCATCGGCGAGCTGCTTGCAAAGGTAGAAGGCGCTATCGACGCGGTCGCAAAGCAGCTGCCCGAAGGCTTTCCGGAGGATGTTGCCGCAGCAATTTTCGAGGGTATGCGAACACAAGCCAGGCGACTGGAAGCGCAGCCTGCGACTTAGTTTCGCGCCCGCATGGACGCGGAGCCCCTCATCGAGAAGATCCTCGAGGCGACACCGGGCGTCATCCAGCAGGTGCGCAGCCGGCTTCCGCGGGACTTCCCGGAGCGGGTGGCCACGCGCATCCTCGAGGGCCTGCAGGGCGCAGCGCAGCGCCTGGGGGCCATGCCTCCCAAGTAGCCCGGCGTACGTTATGTCAACATGACCGCCCCGTCATGCCACTGCCATCGACACGGCGACAACTACGTCTGCCCGGACTGCGCGCACGAGTGGCCGATGAGCGCCACCCTCAATGACGAGGACGGCGCCGAGGTCGATGCCGTCATCCGCGACGCCAACGGCAACCCGCTGGCCGATGGCGACGCCGTCATCCTGATCAAGGACCTGAAGGTCAAGGGCTCGTCCATCGTCCTCAAGAAAGGCACCAAGGTGAAAAGCATCCGGCTGAGCCCGGGCGCAGCCGGCCACGACGTGGACTGCAAGACCGATCAGGGCAACTTCATGCTCAAGGCGGAGTTCTTGAAGAAGGCCTGAGCTGCCGCCCGCTGTTCCTGACCCGCGGCGTCGCGGGGTGGAGCATTTGCCTGTCCGCGACAGCTGGGCGATCAGCGCCCCGGTGCCTGCCAGCGCTCCCAGGGCGGCGGCGCGGCGAAGGCCTCGACCAGATGGTCGATGAAGCTGCGCACCTTCAGCGGCAGCTGCCTGCGCTCGGGATAGACGGCGAACACCGAGAGCTCCGGCCCCTGCCAATCGGGCAGCAGGCGCACCAGCCGGCCCTCGCGCAGCGCGTCGCAGAGCAGGAACTCGGGCTCCAGCGCCAGGCCCAGGCCGTCGATGGCGGCACTGACCTGCACCGATCCGCCGCTGGCGCGCAGCCGGCCCGCGATCGGCACCACCTGCAGCTCGTCGCCGCGGCGCAGCCGCCATTCGCTGCGCCAGTCCTTGTGCGCGTAGACGATGCAGGCATGGGCCTGCAGCTCCTGCGGCTCGCGCGGCTCGCCATGCGCCTGCAGGTAGGCGGGCGCGGCGCACAGCAGGGTGCGCACGCGCGCCAGGCGGCGTGCCACCAGCCCGGGCTCGATCGCGGCGGCCACGCGCACGGCCAGGTCCACGCCCTCCTCCACCAGGTCCACCTGCCGCTCGCCGAGCACCAGGTCGATCTGCACGGCCGGGTGCCGGCGCAGGAAGCCGGTGACCGCCTGCTGCAGATGGTGCTCGCCGAAGCCGAAGGAGCTGGCCACGCGCAGCCTGCCGCTGGGCAGGCTTGCCTGCTGCGTGACCAGGTCGGCCGCCTCCTGCGCCATGGCCAGCACCTGAGCGGCGCGCGGCTGGTAGGCCGCGCCGGCCTCGGTCAGCGAGACGCGCCGCGTGGTGCGGTGCAGCAGCCGCACGCCCAGATGCGCCTCCAGCAGCGCCACATGCCGCGTGACCATGGCGCGCGAGATCTCCAGCCGGTCCGCGGCGGCCGCGAAGCTGCCCGCATCCACCACCGTGGTGAACACGCGCATCGCGGCGATCAGGTCCAGGCCCATGACTGTTGCACATCATAGAACAGCATGTTCGATGAATCGATGTTTATTCGGTGAAAGGAAACAGTTTGAATGGAGCTGGCGCCGCGCTGCATGCTGCAGCCGGCCCCTTCGTCGATCCAGCTTCAGGAGTCCAGAAATGAGCAAGCAAGCCATCACCCTCGCCGCCGACGCCTGCGCCGCGCCGCTGCGCGTGATCGGGGTGAACATCACCGTGCTGGCCTCGCGCGAGCAGACCGGCAGCCACGAGGTGACGCTGCAGGAAGGCCCCGAGGGCGCGGGCCCGCCGCCGCACAGCCACGGCTGGGATGAGTCCTTCTATGTGCTGCGCGGCCGCGTGGACTGCCTGGTCGACGGCCAGCCGGTGCGCGGGCAGGCGGGCAGCTTCATCCATGTGCCGGCCGGCACGGTGCACGCCTTCCAGTTCGGCCCGGGCGGCGGCGCGATGCTGGAGATCGCCGGCCAGGGCGCGGCGGCGACCGCGATGTTCAGGAAGCTGGACCAGGAGATCCCGCCGGGGCCGCCGGACCTGCCCAAGGTGATGGACATCCTGCGCGACCACGGCGTGTCGGTCGCCGCCTGAACCGGCCCCCAGGCTCGCCATCGCGGTCATGGCGGGGAAGCCGCTGTACCGGCTGCGAGACATCGAGCGGCGCTACTTCAATGCGATTGCGGCCAGGCGCGGGTGGCCACGCGCGGGCTCAGGAGGGTGCGGCCGCAGAGGACTTCCGCGGCCGCGCGGTGGTCTTGCGCGGCTTCGCGGGCGTCTCGGCAGAGGCCTCGACCGGCGTCGCGCTGCCTGCGGCCAAGGGCGTTGCCGGTGGTTCCTGGGCTTCCTGCGCCACCGGGCCCGTCGGCGCCGCTGCCGGCTTGCGGCCGCCGCGGGCGCGGCGGGGCCGAACGGGCGCCTCACCGGCGGGCTCGATGCGCTCGAAGGGCTCGGCGGGCTCGGCGGGTTCGGCCACCGGGGCAGCGGGCGGCTCCGGCTGGAAATAGCGGCCTGCCGGCCGCTCGGTCGCCGGCTCGGGCAGCTCCGGGGCGCCAGCGCGAGCGCCGGGGCCGAGGCTGCGGTACACGTAGGCGCCCGATTTCTCGTCCCGGCCGAACGCCAGCAGGCCGCGCGCCTGCGCTTCCTCCAGCAGGTTGCCGAAGCTGCGGAAGCCGTAGTAGGTCTCGTTGAAATCCGGCCGCCGCCGCTTGATCGCCTCCTTGAGCACGGAGGCCCAGATCTTGCCGCTGTCCCCGCGCTCGGCCATCAGCGCATCGAAGGTTTCGGCCGCCATCTCGATGGCCTGGCTGCGGCGCGCTTCCTGCGTCTCCTTGCGGTGCCGCTCTTCCTCGGGCGAGCGCCGCGGCGCGGCGGGCGCACCAGGGGCCTGGCGCCGGCTCAGCGCGCGCTGGCTCTCGCGCACCAGGTCGTCGTAGAAGATGAATTCGTCGCAATTGGCGATCAGCAGGTCCGAGGTGGACTGCTTGACGCCCACGCCTATCACCTGCTTGGCGTTCTCGCGCAGCTTGGAGACCAGGGGCGAGAAATCCGAATCGCCGCTGATGATGACGAAGGTGTCGACATGCGACTTGGTGTAGCACAGGTCCAGCGCGTCCACCACCAGGCGGATGTCGGCCGAGTTCTTGCCCGACTGGCGCACATGCGGAATCTCGATCAGCTCGAAGTTGGCCTCGTGCATGCCGGCCTTGAAGCCCTTGTAGCGCTCCCAGTCGCAATACGCCTTCTTGACCACGATGCTGCCCTTGAGCAGCAGGCGCTCCAGCACCGGCTTGATGTCGAATTTTTCATACTTGGCGTCGCGCACGCCGAGCGCGACGTTCTCGAAGTCGCAGAACAGCGCCATGCTGACGTGGTCGGGGGCTGAGGCCATGGGATTCTCCGCGGTGGTACCAGGCCGGATCATCACACGGAACGCCGCAGGGTCGCGGCTACGCCTGGATCAGAAGCTGTCGTGTTGGTCGCGCCCGAGTCTGCGCCTGGCTCGTGACATCCGCATGTCTGCACTGGACCGAGGCCGTGCGTTAACAAGCCCTAACCCAGCCGCGCCAGCCCGCCGGCCGGCACACGCAGGGCGACGGCCACGGAGAAGGTCAGGAAGGCCGCGGCCGTGGTCAGCAGCACGACCTGGGCGATGCGGCCGTCCTGCGCGCCGAAGCGCTCGGCCAGCATGGGCACGTTGCTGGCGCTGGGCAGGGCCGCGACCAGCACCAGCACCAGGGCGCTGAACGGATCCAGCGCCAGTCCCAGGGCCAGCACCACCAGCGGATGCACCAGCAGCTTGAGCAGCGCCACCTCCAGCACGTCGCCGCGTAGGCGCGTGCCGGCGACCTTGGCCTGCGCCGCCTGGTGCCGGGTGCGCGCCAGCACGCAACCCAGGGTGAACAGCGCCGCGGGCGAGGCGCAGTCGGCCAGCAGGCCCACCACGCGCTCCAGCGGCGGCGGCGCCTGCAGCCCGGTGGCCGAGGATGCCACGCCCAGCAGGATGGCCCAGGGCAGCGGGTTGGCCGCCATGCCGCGCAGGGCCAGTGCCGCCGCGCGGCCGGGGCCCTGCGCGCCGCCGGCGTCCAGCCGCGACAGCGCGATGCAGACCGACGAGGTCAGCACCATGTCCAGCGCCAGGGTGACGATGGCCGGCGCGGACGCCAGCGGCCCCAGCAGGGCCACCAGCAGCGGAACGCCCATGAAGCCCGAATTTGGGAAGGCCGCCACCAGCGCGCCGAAGGCGGCGTCGTTCCAGCCCAGCCCGCGACGCCGGGCGGCCGCCAGGGCCAGCGCCAGCATGGCCAGGCCGGCCAGCAGGTAGGTCAGCACCACGCCCGCGTCGAGCAGCTGGGCCAGCGGCGTGCGCGCGGCGAAGCGGTACAGCATGCACGGCAGCGCCAGATACAGCACGAAGACGTTGAGCCCCGGGATCGCCTCGAAGCCGACGAGGCGCCGGCGTGCCGCCACGAAGCCGCACAGCACCAGCGCGAAGAAGGGGAAGGTCACGCCCAGAATCTGGGCCAGCAGCGCCATCAGGCCCCCGTGACCTGCCGGGCCAGGCGCGATCCGGCCTCGGCCATGCGGCGCGCGCGCTGGCCGGTGGCCTGGGCATCGGCTGCGGCGGCGTTGCCCGCGCGGGCACGCGCCAGGATGCCCTGGAGGATGGCCGCCATGCGGAACATGTTGAAGACCAGGCAGTACTCCCAGTGGGGCAGGTCGGTGCGGCCGACGCGCGCGCAGTAGCCGGCGGCGTGGGCCGCCTCGTCGGGAATGCCCAGGGCCGCCAGGTCGTGGCCGCGCAGGCCCCGGAACTCGTCGGGCGTCACGCGCCAGGCCATGGCGTGGTAGGCGAAGTCGACCACCGGGTGGCCCAGGGTGGACAGCTCCCAGTCGATCACCGCCACCGCGCGGGGCAAGCTGGGATGGAAGATCACGTTGTCGATGCGGAAGTCGCCGTGCACCAGGGCCGCCTCCTCGTGGCTTGGCAGGTGCGCGGGCAGCCATGCGATCAGGTGCTCCATCGCCTCGATGCGTTCGGTCTCGCTGGCGCGGTACTGGCGCGTCCAGCGCTCGACCTGGCGCGCCAGGTAGTTCTGCGGACGGCCGAAGTCGGCCAGCCCGACGGCCTGGACGTCCACGCGGTGGATGGCGCCCATCACGCGCTGCAGCTCCGAGTAGATGGCGGCCCGCGCTGCCGGGTCCATGCCCGGCAGCGCGGGGTCGGCCAGCACCCGGCCTTCGACGAAGTCCATCACATAGAAGGGGCTGCCTATGACCGAGGCGTCCTCGCACAGCGCGTGCATGGCGGGCACCGGCACCGCCGTGCCTTGCAGCGCGCGCATGACGCGGAACTCGCGCTCGACCGCATGGGCCGATGCCAGCAGCACGCCGGGCGGTTTGCGCCGCAGCACCCAGCGATGCTCGCCGGCGGTGACGCGGAAGGTCGGGTTGGACTGGCCGCCGGCCAGCGGCTCGACCTGCACGCCGCCGCGGAAGGGCCGCACCTGTGCCCGCAGCCAGTCGGCCAGGCGGGCGGCATCGGGCAGCGCGGCGCTCACAGGCTGCCCACCAGGTGGCCGCCGTCGGCGGCGACGACACTGCCGGTCATGAAGCGGCCGGCGTCGCTGGCCAGCAGCAGCAGCGGGCCGTCCAGGTCCTCGGGCCGGCCGAAGCGCTTCTGCGGGATGCGCGCCTTCAGCCGCTCGCCCGCCTCGGAGGCCAGGAAGCCGGCATTGAGCTCGGTGGCCACGTAGCCCGGCGCCAGCGCGTTGACGCGGATGCCGGCGCGCGCCAGCTCCAGCGCCATGGCGCGGGTCAGGTGCAGCAGGCCGGCCTTGGAGGCGCAGTAGGGCGCGACGCCGCCGGCCACCCGTTCGCCGGTGATGGAGGCGATGTTGACGATGGCGCCGGGCCGGCCCTGCGCCAGCAGCCGGCGCGCGGCTTCCTGCGAGACCAGCCAGGCGCCCTTGAGGTTGGTGTCGACCACGCTGTCCCAGTCCTGCACGGACTGCTCCAGCAAGGGGCGCGAGACGGCCACGCCGGCGCTGTTCACGACCAGGTCGGGCGCGCCCCATTCGCCAGCCATGGCGTCGAAGGCCGCGGCCACGCTGGCCGGGTCGGTCACGTCCATGGGCACGGCCAGGGCCTGGTGGCCGGCCTCGCGCAGATGCGCGACCAGGTCCTGCAGGCGTTCGCTGCGGCGCGCGGCCACCACCAGCCGCGCGCCGGCGCGCGCGAGTGTGCCGGCGAAATGGCGGCCCAGGCCGCTGGAGGCGCCGGTGACCAGGGCCGTGCGCCCGTCGAGGCGGAAGGCGTCCACGGGGTGCGTCATGCGTGGGCCTCCGCGCGGCCGCCGGACTTGAGCGCATGCTTGGCCAGGCTCCAGCGGTGCACCTCGGACGGCCCGTCGTAGATGCGGAAGCCCCGGATGTCGCTGAAGATGCGGGCCACCACCGTCTCGCCGGTGATGCCCTGGCCGCCCAGCACCTGCACGCAGCGGTCGGCCACGCGCCACACGGCCTCGGAGGCGATGACCTTGGCGCGGCTCGATTCGCGTATCGCCAGCTCGCCCTGGTCCAGCACCCAGGCGCAGTGCCAGATGGCCAGGCGGGCGACATGCAGGTCCATCTCGTTGTCCGCCAGCATGAAGCCTATGCCCTCGTGCCGGCCTATGGCCTGGCCGAAGGCCTGGCGGCGGCGCGCGTAGTCCAGCGCCACGTCATGCGCGCGGCGTGCCGCGCCGAGCCAGCGCATGCAGTGCGTCAGGCGTGCCGGCGACAGGCGCACCTGCGCGTACCGCAAGCCCTGGCCGAGCTCGCCGAGGATGGCCGAGGCCGGCACGCGCAGGCCGTCGAAGGCCACCACGCCATGGCCGCCGGGGAAGCAATGATCCATGGTGTCCATGCTGCGCTCGACCGTGATGCCGGCAGAGCCCATGTCGGCCAGGAACATGGTGGCGCCCGCGTCGGGCACCTTGGCCATGATGATGGCCAGCGTGGCGCCCTCGGCCCCGGTGATGAACCACTTGCGGCCCCGGATGAGGTAATGGTCGCCGTCGGGCTCGGCCGTGGTGGCCAGCATCGACGGGTCGGAGCCGGCGCCAGGCGCGGGCTCGGTCATGCAGAAGCAAGAGCGGATGCGGCCCTCCACCAGGGGCCGCAGCCACTGCTCCTTCTGGGCCGGGGTGGCCACGGCCTCGAGCAGGTGCATGTTGCCCTCGTCGGGCGCGAACACGTTCAGGGCCACCGGACCCAGGGGCGAGTAGCCGGCCTCCTCGAAGGCGATGGCGCGCCCCACGTGGGACAGGCCCATGCCGCCGTACTCGGGCGCCGCGTGCGGCGAGAGCAGGCCGGCGCGGCGCGCCCGCGCCACCAGCTCGGCGCGCAGGGATTCGTGCGGGCCATGGGCGCCCTGGCGCGGGTCGCGCTCGAGCGGGATCACCTGCTCGTCGACGAAGGCGCGGATCTGCTCGCGCAGTTCCACGAGGGCGGGGGGGAGGCTGAAGTCGATCATGGGTTTCCTTGTGTCTCGGTGGCGATCAGCCCTCGCGCCAGGCGCGTTCGGCCTCGTCCCAGGCGCCCAGGGCCTGCAGGTCGGGCACCCAGGCCAGGCCGCTCTTGGCGTCGGAGGACGCGGCCTCGGGCGTGACCAGCACGTCCAGCAGCGCCGGGCGGTTGGCCAGGGCGCGCTGGATCGCGCCGGGCAGGTCCTCGGGGCGCTCCACGCGTTCGGCGTGCAGGCCGAAGGCCCGGGCCATGGCGGCGTGGTCGCTGAACTGCAGCCGCGTGCCCACCACCTTGCCGTGCGTCTCCTGCTGGTCGCGCACCTCGATGGCCCAGGATCCGTTGTTCGCCACCACGATGAGCACCGGCGCCCGGTGGCGCGCCGCGGTGTCGATCTCCATCGCGTTGAAGCCGAAGGACCCGTCGCCGGTGGCCACCACCACGGTCCTGTCCGGGCAGGCCAGGCTGGCGGCCACGCCGAAGGGCGTGCCCACGCCTATGCAGCCCAGGGGGCCGGGATCGAGGTAGGTGGAGGCCGGCAGCCCCACGCGGGCGAAGCTCAGGAAGTCGCCGCCGTCGGCCACGACGATGGCGTCCTGCGGCAACGCCTCGCGCAGCGCGGCGAGCAGGCGGTTGGGATGCATCAGCCCATCGCTGCCGGCGGGCGCGTTCGACATGGCCTGCACCAGCTTGGCCGCCCGCGCATCGTGCCCGGCGCGGTGGCGGGCGGCCCACTCGCGGTCGGTGGCCGGCGCGCGTTCGCCGGCCTGGGCCAGCAGCGCCTCCAGCGCGGCGGCGGGGCTGGCCAGCACCTCGGCCGCACCGCGGCGGTTGTCGCGCAGTTCGCTGGCGCAGTCGGCGATGCGCACGAACTTCGCCGGTCCGAACACGGCGGGCGAGCCGTAGGCCAGCTGGAAGTCCAGCCGGCGGCCTATGGTCAGCACCACGTCGGCCTCGCCCATCACGGTGCCCCGCATCGCGGCCACCACCGAGGGATGGGCATCGGGCACCAGGCCGCGGCTTTCGCCGGTGTCCAGGTACAGCGCGCCCAGCCGGTCGAGCAGGCGCAGCAGCGGCTCGGCGGCCTCGCGCGCGCCGCGGCCGGTGATCACCAGCGGGCGACGCGCGTTCCACAGCAGCTCCACCGCCTGCTTCACCGCCTCGGGGTCGGGCCCCAGCACGGGCTTGCGGCGGGGCGCGAACAGCTCGGGCAGCTGGACCGCGCTGGGCACGCTGGCGCGCAGGGTGTCGACCGGGAAGTCCAGGTAGGCCGGGCCGGGCTCGCCGGCATGGCCTTGTGCGCGGGCCACCGCCTCGTCCAGCTCCTGCAGCACCAGCGCGGGCTCGCGCACGGTGCGCGCATAGCGGGTGAGCGGACGGACGAACTCCACGTGCGACATGTCCTGCAGCGCGCCGCGGTTCTCCTGCGGGCGCGGCGGCGTGCCCGAGAGCACCAGCACCGGCGCGCGTGCCACGTGGGCGTTGGCGATGCCGGTCATGGCGTTGGTGACGCCCGGGCCGGCGGTCACCAGGGCCACGCCCAGGCCACCGGTGAGCTCGGCGTGGGCATGGGCCATGTAGACGGCGGCGCGCTCGTCGCGCACGTCGACGATGCGGATGCCTTCGGCGTCCAGCCGCATCCAGATCGGCATGACGTGGCCGCCGCACAGGGCGAACACGCGGTCCACGCCGCGCGCCTTGAGGAAGCGCGCGATGAGCGCCGCGGCGCTGTCGTCGGTGATATGGGGATTGCTCATGGGGTTGCTCCTTGAAGAGGCTCAGCGGCCGGGCAGGAAGCCGGTGGAAATCCAGGGGACGGCGGCGATCACGGCCAGGCCGGCCAGCAGGGCCAGCATGTAGCCGACGATGGCTCGCATGCCGTCCTTGGGGTCGACGCGGCCGATAGCGCAGGCGGCGTAGTAGCCCACGCCAAAGGGCGGTGCGAACAGGCCTATGCCCATGGCCAGCACCACCACCATGGCGTAATGCACCTCGTGCACGCCGACCTGGCGGGCGATCGGGAACAGCAGCGGGCCGAACAGCACGATCGCCGGAATGCCCTCCAGCACGCTGCCCAGGATGACGAAGGCGACGATGGACACCAGCAGGAACATCGCCGCCCCGCCGGGTAGGCTGCCCATGGCCTGCGCCAGGCTGTTGGAGAAGCCCGACTGCGTGAGCGACCAGGCCATGCCGGTGGCGGTGCCGATGATGAACAGGATGGCGCCGGACAGCGCGGCCGTCTCCACCAGCATGGGGCGCAGGCGGGACCAGTCGAACTGGCGGTAGAACAGCAGGCCGGCCAGCACCGCATAGGCGATGCCCAGCGTCGAGACCTCGGTGGCCGTGGCCACGCCGTTGACCACCGCGGCCCGGATCACGAAGGGCAGTGCGATGGCCGGCAGGGCCACCAGGGCCGCACGGCCGATCTCGCCGCGCGTGGCCCGGCGCACGGCCGACAGGTCCTCGCCACGGTAGCGCCAGCCGATCACCGCGCACAGCGCCAGGCCCATCACCACCCCGGGCAGCATGCCGCCGGCGAACAGCGCCGCGATCGACACGCCGGTCACCGAGCCGATCGTGATGAGCACCAGGCTGGGCGGGATGGTCTCGGTCTGCGCGCCGCTGGCCGACAGCAGGGCCACCAGGTCGCCGTCCTTGGCGCCGCGCTTGCGCATCTCGGGGAACAACACCGGCGCGCAGGCGGCCATGTCCGCGACCTTGGAGCCGGAGATGCCCGAGACCAGGTACATCGCGCCGATCAGCACATAGGACAGGCCGCCGCGCACATGGCCCAGCAGGCTGGCCAGCAGGGCCACCATGGCGCGGGCCATGCCGGTCATCTCGATCAGCAGGCCCAGGAAGACGAACAGCGGCACCGACAGCAACACGATGTGCGACATGCCCTCGTCCATGCGGCCCACGATCACGCCCACCGGCACCTTCGTCGTCAGTGCCAGGAAGCCGAAGGTGGCCAGGCCGAAGGACACCGCGATCGGCACGCCGGCCAGCACGCAGGCGGCGGTGATGCCGACGAAGAAGATCACCAGGTTGAGGTTGCCCAGGCCGCGCAGCAGCGGCGAGAGCGCGGCCATGCCGGCGCACAGCAGGACCACGGTGGCGACCGCCGCCAGGGCCGTCGAGCCGCGCGCGGTGCGCAGCAGGCGCAGCAGCGACATCACGGCCATCAGCGCCAGGCCCACCGGCAGGGCCGAGGCGCGCCAGGCCGAGGAGATGTCCAGCGCCGGCGTGGTGACGTGCAGCTCCTCCATCGCGTACTCGAGCGCCGGCCAGGCGTTGAGCAGCAGGAAGGCCAGCGCGGCGGCGATGGCCACCGTGTCCAGGAAGGCGCGGGTGGCGGGCGAGGCCTTGGCCACCAGCGCGGTCATGCGCATGTGCTCGCCGCGGCGGAAGGCGACCACCGCGCCGAGCACGGCCAGCCACAGGAACAGGAGGGACGCCGCCTCGTCGGTCCACACCAGCGGCGTGTGCAGCAGGTAGCGTGCGGTCACGCCGGCCAGCAGGATGGCGATCTCGATGGCGATGAGCGCGGCGGCCAGCCGTTCGATGCCCCCGCCCAGGTAGCGGTCGAGGGGGTCGACCCAGCGCAGCGCCGGGCGGCTCGCCGGCACCTGCGCCGCGGCGCCGTGGAAGTGGACGGAGGCATCCATGGCGCGGGCCTCAGGCGGGGTTGCCGGTGAAGGGCTGCAGCAGCGACCAGGCGTCGGCGCCGAAACGCTCCTTGACCTGCGCGTAGAAGCCGCTGCCGGCCAGCGCCTGGCGGAAGGCCGCGGTGTCCACCTGGTTGAACACCAGGCCCTTGGCCTCGAGCTGCTTTTGCAGGTCGACGTTGGCGCGGGCGATGTCGTCCCGCTGCTTGCGCGCCGCGGCGTTGATGTGCTTGGCCATCACGGCCTGGATGTCCGCCGGCAGCGACTTCCACAGCTTGCCGTTGGCGACGAACCAGAAGCCGTCCCAGGAGTGGTTGGTCAGCGAGCAGTACTTCTGCACCTCGAAGAACTTGGCCGACTCGATCAGCGCCAGCGGGTTCTCCTGGCCGTCGGCCACCTTGGTCTGCAGGGCCTGATAGGCCTCGCTCAGCGGCAGGCTCACCGGCGCAGCGCCCAGGGCCTTGAACATGCTGACCCACAGCGGCACCACGGGCACGCGGATCTTGAAGTTCTTCAGGTCCTCGGGGGTGCGGATCGGCCTGGTGCTGGAAGTCACCTGGCGGAAACCGTTGTCCCAGACGGTGGAGAAGGGCACCAGGTTGACCTTCTCGATCGAGGCGCGGATGTAGTTGCCTACCGCGCCGTCCATGGCGGACCAGACCTTGTCGTAGCCGGAGAACAGGAAGCCCGCGCCCGTCAGCGCGGTGGCCGGGATCAGGGTGGACATCACCGTGCCGGGGAAGGTCGCCAGCTCCAGGGCGCCCGAGCGGATCTGGGACATCATGTCCGAGTCGCTGCCCAGCTGGTTGTTCGGGAACAGCTGGATCTCCACACGGCCGCCCGTCTCGGCGGCGATGGCGGCGATCGCCTCCTTCAGGCGCACGTTCACCGAATGGGTCACCGGCAGGTCGGTGCCCAGCTTGAAGCGGAACTCCGGGGCTCGGCCCTGCGCCGGCGCCAGGCCGGGCACCAGCATCGAGGCGGCCATGGCGCCGGATTGGATGAGCGTTCTGCGATTGATCACGTTCTGGACTCCTGGGCTTGCGCCTGTTGTGGCGCGGGTTGGTTTCTGGGCTGCCTGACGGCGACAGGACCGAAGTATTCTGAATTCAGAGTTCGTTAACATCGGGATATTCCCTAGTGAACTCTGAATTCAGAGTTCTATCATCCACCCATCCGAAGGCGCAGCCCTTCACCTGGAGACCCATGAGATGAACCACTTGCTGACCGTGGCCGACGCCGTCGCCACCCATGCCCGCCTGACCCCCCACAAGCTCGGCGCGCGCGATTCGCGCCGCCGCCTGAGCTTCGCGCAGTGGCACGAGCGCGCCAACCGGCTGGCCAATGGCCTGCTCGGCCTGGGCCTGCAAAAGGGCGACCGCGTCGCGCTGCTGGCCTACAACTGCGTGGAGTGGATGGAGCTGTACGCCGCCCTGGCGCGCGCCGGCCTGGTGGCCGTGCCCATCAACTTCCGGCTGACGGCGCCCGAGATCGCCTACATCGCCGGCCACAGCGAGGCGCGCGCCTTCATCGTCCAGGACGAGCTGGTGGACCGGGTGGACCCGGTGCGCGGCGAGCTCGCCGTGGCCGAGGGCGCCTGCATCGCCTTCGGCGAGCGCGTGCCGGCAGGATGGACGGCCTACGAGTCGCTGCTCGCCGCCGCATCGGCCGAACCGCCGGCGGTGCAGGTGCTGCCGGCAGACCCCTGCGCGCTCATGTACACCTCGGGCACCACCGGCCGGCCCAAGGGCGCCATCCGCAGCCACGAGGGCAATACGCTGATCGCCCTGGCCACGGCGCTGGAGATGGGCTTCACGCGCGAGGACACCGCCCTGCTCGTGATGCCCATGTGCCACGCCAACTCGCTGTATTTCAGCCACACCTTCGTGCACCTGGGCGCGACCTGCGTGATCGACGACCGCAAGAGCTTCGACCCCGAGGCGCTGCTGGCCACCCTGGCCAGCGACAAGGTGACCTTCACCTCGCTGGTGCCTACCCACTACATCATGATGCTGGGCCTGCCGGCGGACACCAAGGCGAAGTACGACGTGAGCGCCGTGGAAAAGCTGATGATCTCCTCGGCCCCCGCGCGCAAGGACACCAAGCTGGCCATCATGGAGTTCTTCCGCAACGGCAAGCTCTACGAACTCTACGGTTCGACCGAGGCCGGCTGGGTCACGCTGCTGCGCCCCCACGAGCAGTTCGACCGGCTGGGCTCGGTGGGTCGCGAATGGGCCGGCTCGGGCGCCATCCGCCTGCTCGACCCCGAGGGCCGCGAGGTGCCCGACGGCGAGGTCGGCGAGCTCTTTTCACGCACGCCCTACGTGTTCGACGGCTACTGGAAGAACCCCGAGAAGACGTCCGAGGCCTTGCGCGGCGACTGGTGCTCGGTGGGCGACATGGCCCGCCGCGACGCCGACGGCTACATCCACCTGGTGGACCGCAAGAGCAACATGATCATCAGCGGCGGCGAGAACGTCTACCCCTCGGAGGTCGAGGGCGTGATCGGTGCGCACCCCAAGGTCAAGGACGTGGCCGTGCTGGGCCTGCCCCACGAGAAATGGGGCGAGGCCGTGCACGCGGTGGTGGTGCTGCACGCGGGCCTGCAGGCGCAGGAGGAGGAGATACTCGACTGGTGCCGCAGCCGCATGGCCGGCTACAAGCGACCGCAGTCGGTGCGCTTCATCGCCGACGAGGCCATGCCGCGCACCGCCACGGGCAAGATCCTGCACCGCGTGCTGCGCGAGCAGCTGCCCAAGGACTGAAGCCCAGGCGCGGCGGCCCATCCTCCGACCTCATCCCGGGC
Organism: Comamonadaceae bacterium 2FH; assembly: GCA_005503335.1. Classification (GTDB taxonomy): domain Bacteria; phylum Pseudomonadota; class Gammaproteobacteria; order Burkholderiales; family Burkholderiaceae_C; genus SCMQ01. The sequence continues at coordinate 159,382 of SCMQ01000005.1, read as the reverse complement.
AGGGACCCGCCGGGGCGCTAAACTCGGCCCTGACGGTCCCCTCCGCGACCGCAGCCCCACCCGCTACCCATGAAGGCCCTGTCCGCCCAGCCCAACCTCGTCGAGCAAGTGCGCGATGCCATCCTCGAGGAGATCGCGTCCGGCCAGCTGCCACCGGGCGAGCGCATCATCCAGGAGCAGATCGCGCAGGCCCTGGGCGTCTCGCGCCAGCCGGTGCAGCAGGCGCTGCTGCTGCTGCGCAACCAGGGCATGCTGCGCGACGCTCCGGGCCGCGGCCTGATCGTCGCGCCGCTGGACCCCGAGCATGTGCAGCACATGTACGACATACGGGCCGTGCTCGAGGGCCTGGCATGCCGTCGCGCCGCCGGGCAGCAGAGCCCCCAGGCCGCGCGCCAGGGCGCGGCACTGATAGAGACGGGCCGCAAGGCGGTGGCCAGCGGCTCGGTCGCCCGCATGATCGCGGCCGACATGCGCTTCCACGAGTTCCTGTACGGCCTGTCGGGCAACCCGCTGATCGCGCCCTCGCTGGACTCCCACCTGACCTACACCCAGCGCGTGATGGGCGAGGTGCTGATGCGCGACCAGACGCCGCGCAACATCTGGGACCAGCACGCGGCCATCCTGGAGGCCATTTGCGCCGGCGACGCGGACCGCGCCGAGGCGCTGGCGCGCACGCACATCACCCAGGCCGCGGGCTTCATGGTGGCGCGGCTGCAGGCCGCGCAGCAGGCGCAGGGCGAACAGGCGGGACAGCCACAGGGTTGAGGGCCCATCGGCCGTCCTGCTGTTCCTGCCGGTTCGAAGGCGCCGCGAACGCCGCGCGACCGGGCCCGGGACAGCCGGATGCCCGTTCGCGGCTGCGCCCTACAGACCGCTCAAGCGCCGCCCCTCGACATCACGCAAGCTCGTAGCGATCGAGGTTCATCACCTTGTTCCAGGCCGCGACGAAGTCCTTCGCGAACTTCTCCTTGGCATCGTCGCAGGCATAGACTTCGGCAAGCGCCCGGAGCTCGGAGTTGGAGCCGAACACGAGATCGACCCGCGTGCCGGTCCACTTGACTTGACCGGTCGCACGGTCGCGCCCCTCGTACACGCCTTCGGCCGTGGGGGAAGGCTTCCACTCCGTGTTCATGTCGAGCAGGTTGACGAAGAAATCGTTCGTCAGGGCACCGGGCTGCTGCGTGAGGACGCCGTGCGGCGACTGCCCGAAGTTCGCATTCAGGGCACGCATGCCGCCAAGCAGCGCCGTCATTTCGGGGGCGGTGAGGGTCAGCAACTGGGCGCGGTCCAGCAAGAGCTCTTCGGCTGGCGCTTTCTGGCCCTCGCGCAGGTAGTTGCGGAAGCCGTCCGCGACAGGCTCCAATACGGCAAACGATTCCACATCGGTCTGCAGCTGCAAGGCGTCCGTGCGTCCAGGCGAGAAGGGCACCTCGAGGTCGTGGCCCGCCTTCCGCGCGGCCTCCTCGACCGCGGCGCAGCCGCCGAGCACGATGAGGTCGGCCAGCGAGACCTTCTTGCCGCCGGACTGCGCGTCGTTGAACGCCTTCTGGATGGCTTCCAGCTGCTGCAGGACCTGGGCCAGTTCGGCCGGCTGGTTCGCTGCCCAGTCCTTCTGCGGCGCGAGGCGTATGCGCGCCCCGTTGGCGCCGCCACGCTTGTCGGAGCCGCGGAAGGTGGCCGCCGACGCCCAGGCCGTCGTCACCAACTGGGAGGCGGACAGGCCCGAAGAGAGGAGCTTGGCCTTCAGCGCCGCGATGTCCTGATCGCCGACCAGCTCATGGTCCACGGCCGGCACGGGGTCTTGCCAGATCAGCTCTTCCGCCGGAACCTCGGGACCGAGGTAGCGTGCGCGCGGGCCCATGTCGCGGTGGGTCAGCTTGAACCAGGCCCGGGCGAATGCGTCGGCGAACGCCTGCGGGTCCTTGTGGAAGCGGCGCGCGATCGGCTCGTAGAGGGGGTCCAGGCGCAGCGACATGTCCGCCGTCGTCATCATCGGGCGGTGCTTCTTCGACGGGTCGTGGGCGTCCGGGATCATGTGTTCTTCGCGCACGTCCTTGGCCAGCCACTGCCAGGCACCGGCGGGGCTCTTGACCAGCTCCCACTCATGGCCGAACAGCGTGTCGAAGTAGCCCATGTCCCAGGTGGTGGGGTTGGGCTTCCAGGCCCCGTCTATGCCGCTGGTCGTGCTGTGCACCCCTTTTCCGCTGCCGAGGCGGTTCTTCCAGCCCAGCCCCATTTCCTCGAGGGGAGCGCCTTCGGGCGCGGGGCCGACCAGCGCCGGATCGCCTGCGCCATGGGCCTTGCCGAAGGTGTGTCCGCCGGCCACCAGCGCCACGGTCTCTTCGTCGTTCATGGCCATGCGGGCGAAGGTTTCGCGAACGTCACGGCCCGAGGCCAGCGGATCGGGGTTGCCGTTGGGGCCCTGCGGGTTCACATAGATCAGGCCCATCTGCACGGCGGCCAGGGGGTTCTCCAGCTCGCGGTCGCCGCTGTAGCGCTGGTCGCCCAGCCATTCGGCTTCGGAACCCCAGTAGATGTCCTCTTCGGGCTCCCAGATGTCTGCGCGTCCGCCGCCAAAGCCGAAGGTCTTGAAGCCCATCGATTCCAGCGCGCAGTTGCCGGCCAGGATCATCAGGTCGGCCCAGGAGATCCTGTTCCCATACTTCTTCTTGACGGGCCAGAGCAGGCGGCGCGCCTTGTCGAGGTTGCCGTTGTCGGGCCAGCTGTTGATGGGCGCAAAACGCTGGTTGCCGGTGCCGGCGCCGCCGCGCCCGTCCGAAATGCGGTAGGTCCCGGCGCTGTGCCAGGCCATGCGGATGAACAGCGGGCCGTAATGCCCCCAGTCGGCAGGCCACCAGTCCTGCGAGTCCGTCATCAGCGCGTAGAGGTCCTTTTTCAGCGCCGCCAGATCGAGCTTCTTGAATGCCTCGGCGTAGTCGAACTGCCCGCCCATGGGGTTGGACTTCGCGGAATGCTGGTGCAGGATCTTGAGGTTGAGCTGGTTAGGCCACCAGTCCCGGTTCGATTGAACGCCGGTGGTCGTTCGCGCACCGTGCGTGGCGGCAAACGGGCATTTCGCTTCGCTGGACATGGCTGTCTCCTTCCTATTGAGTGACTTACCGACTAAAGGTTAACTCCCGGGCAGCTATCTTCCCAATTTCTTCTATTGATCGGCTCTATAGGCACACTCATTCACGTCTGGATCGCCCAACGAACGAGCGGCAAGGCCATGGCCCCACCGTACTTGCAGAGGCCGGCGTCTGCAGCATCGTCTTCGGGGGCGCGCCGGCCTGTGCTTTCCTCGGGAGGCAGCCTGCAGCGCTGCCGGGCGCCGCCTGGCCGCCTCGCCAAGCCCTCAGCGCTCTTCCTGCGCGACGGCCATGGCCGGCCCTGGGCTCGGGCGTGGCGGCCCGGCTTCGGCCATGCTGCCCGTGGCCCTGGCATCGTCCCAGCCCAGCCGCCCCAGGAACGGCAGGCGCAAGGCCGGGCGGTTCAGGTCCAGGCCGAAGTTCAGGCCGAGCAGGTTGAACTCGACCCCCTCCTGCAGCCCCAGGCTGATGCCGAAGAGCCCCAGCAGCGAGGCCTGTATGCCGGCGCCCGTGGGCGAAATGCCCAGGGGCGAGGTCAGCGGGCGGTAGTCCTTGCCTATGGCATTGGCCGGCAGGTCCAGCTTCAGCGCGGGCACCTCGCGCCCGATGTGGGCCAGGAAGGTGTTGCTGTTCGGCCCCGGGTAGCTGCGGTACTCGCTCGCATGGGGGTAGCTGTCTATGGCCGCCTCGATGGCGGCAATCATGGCCTCGACACCCTCGCCGCGGTGCTCCACCAGCAGGCTGGGACTGGCGCCGAACCAGAGTCCGTCGGGGATGGCGTAGTTGCGCTGGACCACGTCGGGGGCGCGCCAGCCGACCACGTCGTAGCGGGTGTACGCGGTCTCGCCGGCGCGCTTGTAGATGATCCAGGGATGGACGGCAAAGACGCCGCGCCAGCCGTAGGTCGGCGCCGCGTAGACCTGGACCAGGGCGACGCCGGCCAGCTGCGCCGGGTCGGGCGCGATGCCTGCGGAATGCTTGGGTGCGGTCTGCCAGCTGCGCGCTTCGGCGCTGCCGTTGGTCACCGGGGCCTGGGCCAGGCTGAGACCCAGGCCCAGGCCGAATACGGCCAGCAGGGTGATGGTGATGGACTTGCCGAGTTTCATGATGGATAACAGGAGCCGCAAGCAAGGGGATTGGTTCCTTGACCGACTGTAAACGCCTTGCAAAGGCGGCGCTCTGCGCCCGGATGGGAGTGAGCCTATGCGCCTCAATCCGCCCCCGCGTGCCCCCATTCCTGCACATTGACCTGATACCGGCTGGCCTTGCCACTGCCCTGCACGCGCAACAAGCCATGCTGCAGCAGCGCCGCCAGGTCCCGCGTGGCCGTGGCCTTGGAAGCGCCGGTGATCTTGACGTATTTCTCGGCGCTCAGTCCACCCAGAAAACCGCCGTCGCCCGCGTCCAGCAGCTTCTTGACGACCTTGCGTTGCCGTTCGTTGAGCGGCGTTGCAGCATGGGCCGCCCAGAAGCGCTGCTTTTGCAGCGCCGACAGCATGATCCGCGTGGTGCGCACGCCGGCCTGGGCCAGCGCGTCGGCAAACCAGCGGACCCAGGCCGTGACATCGGGCGTGCCCTTTTGCGCCTGGTTCAAGGCCTCGTAATAGTCGCTGCGCGAGGCCAACAGCTGGTCGGACAGGCTGTACAGGCGGGTGGGCGTCCCCAGGTCCTGCGCCAGCGCCAGCGCCTCGCCCTGACGTTTGCGCGCTTGCTGCAGGACGCCCGACAGGGCCGCCGCGTCGACCTGCAGGAGCGGCCAGCCGGGCTGTTGCCAGAGGTAGACGGGACGGGCATGGGCCTTCATGAGTCGTATTTCCAGCGATACGGCTCGCTCGCGTGCCATGCAGGGAAAACCGCTGCGTTCTAATACCGGTTTCCCGCCCCACGGCCGGGCGCATGTTCCAAACCACACGACGGAGGGCCCCATGGCATCCCCAATCCGAATCATTTCCTCGATGGCAACCAAGCAGGTGCTGGCCGACCTCGTGGCCCAGTATCAGCAGGGCTCGGGACAGCTGGTATCCGTGGAGTCGGTCGGCGGGGTCGACGCCGCCAAGCGCGTGCAGGCCGGCGAGGCCTTCGACGCGGTGATCCTGGCGTCCAACGCGATCGAGCAGCTGACCGAGGCGGGCCGGGTGGTGGCCGGCAGCCGGGTCGACCTGGTGCGCTCGGGCGTGGCGATCGCGGTGCGCGCCGGCGCGCCGCGGCCCGACATAGCCTCCGAGGAGGCGGTCAGGCAGGCCGTACTGGCCGCGCCCAGCCTCAGCTACTCCACCGGGCCCAGCGGGGTGGCGCTGGCCAAGCTGTTCGAGCGCTGGGGCATCGCCGAGCAGATCAGGGACCGCATCGTGCAGGCGCCGCCCGGCGTGCCCGTGGGCTCGCTGGTGGCCAAGGGCGAGGTGGCGCTGGGCTTCCAGCAGCTGAGCGAGCTGATGCACCTGGAGGGCATAGCCGTGCTGGGCCCGCTGCCGCCCGAGATCCAGATCATCACCGCCTTCTCGGCCGGCCTGGCCGCGACCTCGACCCAGCCCGAGGCGGTGCGCGCCATGCTGGCCTTCATGGCCTCGCCCGCCGCCGACGAACCCAAGCGCCGCAACGGCATGGAGCCGGCCTGAAGCCGCACGCGGCTTGACGCAGGTCAAGCGGCCCTGCCGGGGGCACCCCGCATAATCCCCGCCAAACCAAGGCAGGAGGAGATGGGCATGCCGCGATCAGCCGTTCGTTCCAGGGGGCCACAGGCGCTGTGGCTGGCCGCGCTGTCCCTGCTGCTGCCGGGCTGCGCCTCCATCGTCTCGGGCCAGACCCAGGTGGTCTCGGTGCAGACGCCGGGCTGCGAGGCGGCGCGCTGCGAGCTCTCGAACGACAAGGGCAAGTGGCTCGTGTCCAGCACGCCGGGCACGGTCACCCTCAACCGCTCCTACAACAACCTGCAGGTGCTGTGCAGCAAGGACGGTGTGGAGGCGGAGCCGGCCAGCTTCGCCTCCACCACCAAGGGCATGGCCTTCGGCAACATCCTGTTCGGCGGGGTGATAGGCGCGGGGGTCGACATCCACAACGGCGCGGCCTACGACTACCCCCAGCTGCTCTCGGTGCCCATGCGCTGCGAGCCGGGCGCGCTGCGCGAGGCCGCCGCGGCGGCACGCCCGCCGCGGCTGGGCCTGCAGGTGGGTCGGGCGCAGCCGGGGCAGGAAGGCGTGGCCGTGCTGCAGGTGGAGGCGGGCTCGCCGGCCGAGCGCGCCGGCCTGCAGGCCGGCGACCTGATCCTGCGCGTCAACGGCGAGGCCGTGGCGGACCCGGACAGCCTGGCGCTGCACATCACGCGTCTGCGCGAGGCGCCGGCGCTGGAGCTGCTGGTGCGCAGCGCCGGCGGCGAGCAGCTGCGCCGCATCGAACAGACCGCGCAGCGCGCCCTGTGAATCCAAACCACCACTGAAGAAGAAGGAGAAGACCCATGGCAACTTTCCAAACGAACCTCAGCCGCCTCGGCGCCCTGGCGGCCCTGGCCCTGGCCGCCCTGCTGGCGGGCTGCGCCCAGACCGCCACCTACAACGCGGCCTATGTCAACAAGCCGGGCTTCCAGGAGACCGAGCGCCTGGCCGGCCGCGTGCTGGTCTACACCGAGAAGGCCGACGACGAGACCCCCTATGTCGGCGCGCCGACCAGCTTCACCGGCAGCGCCACCAAGCTCACGATCCCGCTGGGCCTGATCGCGCGCGAAATCGCCGCCACGGTGTTCGGCGAGCTGTTCCGCGACGGCGCCGTCAAGTCGGCCTCGCTGGATGGCGCGGCCCAGTACCGCGTGGTGGTGCAGCCCAAGGTGCGCCAGTTCAGCTACGAGTACAACCAGGCCAAGAACCTGGGCTTCGCGATCACGCCCACGGTGATCCTGACGCTCGATGTCTCGGTGCTCGACGGCGCCGGCAAGCCGCTGCGCCGGCGCAGCTACGAATCGGGCACGGTGGAGATGCCGGCCTACATGATCTCGGGCTCGCCGGGCGAGGAGATCGGCAAGGCCACGCACAAGGCCCTGAGCGATCTCATGCTGCGCGCCGCCCAGGACCTGCGCGAGACGCTGCGCCAGCCCGGCGCGCCGGGCCTGGCGCTGTAACACCGCGCAAACGTTCGGCCGGCGCGCTGCATGACGAGGTGCTGGCCCTGCTGGCGTCGTAGTCAATCGACAAGGCGGCCGGGCGCCGCCATGATGGCGGGTCCATGCCCGGATAAGGAGACGCCATGTCCCTGGAGCATTTCGACGCCATCGTGATCGGCGCCGGCCAGGCCGGCCCGGCCCTGGCCGCACGCTGCAGCAAGGAGGGCCTGCGCACCGCCATCGTCGAGCGCGGCCCCCTCGGCGGCACCTGCGTCAACAACGGCTGCATACCGACCAAGACCCTGGTGGCCAGCGCGCGCGCCGTGCACCTGGCGCGCCGCGGCGCGGAGTTCGGCTTTTCCGCCGGTCCGGTGCACGTCGAGATGGCGCGCGTGAAGGCACGCAAGGAGCAGATCGTGCAGCAGTCGCGCGACGGCCTGGCCAAGTGGCTGGGCGGGCTGGCCCAGGGCGAGCTGATCCGCGGCGAGGCGCGCTTCGTCGCGCCGCAAACGATCGCGGTCGGCGAGCGCCGCCTCACGGCGCCGCGCATCTTCCTCAACCTGGGCGGGCGGCCGCTGCGGCCCGCGCTGCAGGGCCTGGACAGCGTGCCAACGCTGGACAACGCCTCGGTCATGGAGCTCGAGCAGGTACCCGAGCACCTGGTGATCGTGGGCGGCAGCTACATCGGCCTTGAGTTCGCGCAGATCATGCGGCGCCTGGGCGCCGAGGTCACGGTGGTCGAGCGCTCGCCCCAATTGCTGCCGCGCGAGGACGAGGACGTGGCCGAGGGCATACGCGCCATCCTGGAGGCCGAGGGCGTGCGCCTGCAGCTGGGCGCCGACTGCCTCTCGCTGGCGCCCCAGGGCGCTCAGATCGCGGTCGGCACCCTGTGCGGCGACGCCGCCTCGGCCGTGGTCGGCAGCCATGTGCTGCTGGCCGTGGGCCGGCAGCCCAACACCGACGGCCTGGGCCTGGAGCTGGCCGGCGTCGAGACCGACGAGCGCGGCTACATCCGGGTCGACGAGCAATGCCGCAGCAGCGCCGAGGGCGTCTGGGCCCTGGGCGACTGCAACGGCCGCGGCGCCTTCACGCACACGGCCTGGAACGATTACGAGATCGTCGCCGCCAACCTGTTCGACGCCGACCCGCGCCGCCTGTCCGACCGCATCCCCTGCTACGCGCTGTTCATCGATCCGGCACTGGGCCGGGTGGGCCTGTCCGAGCGCGAGCTGCGCGCCAGCGGCCGCCCGGCCCTGATGGCCAAGATGCCGATGCAGCGCGTGGGCCGCGCGCGCGAGGCCGGCGAGACCCAGGGCTTCATGAAGGTGCTGGTCGACGCCGGCAACCAGCGCATCCTGGGCGCCGCCATCCTGGGCATGAACGGCGACGAGGTGGTGCACAGCCTGCTCGACGTGATGGCCGCGGACCGGCCCTACACCGCGATCTCGCGCGCGGTCCACATCCATCCCACGGTGACCGAGCTGGTGCCGACGCTGCTGCAGCAGCTCAAGCCGCTGGACTGAAGCCGGGGCGCTCAGCCGCGCTTACTCGGGCTTGAGGCCGGTCTCACGAATGAGTCGTTCCATCTTCGCGTCTTCGCGGCGCAGCTTCTGGGCCAATAAGTCGGGCGTGCTGCCAGCGCTGGGTGCCACCCCGAGCGCCTTCATGCCCTGGATCACCTCCGGCTCGGCGAGCACTGCCGCAATCTCGCGGTGAAGGCGTGCGGTCACTGGAGCGGGCGTGCCACCGGGTGCGAACAGGGCGAACCAGAACTCGCTCTCATATCCCGGAGCCTGCTCGGCGATGGGCGGGATGCCGGGATGCTCAGTCAGGCGCTTGGCCCCGGACACGCCCAGTGCCACCAGCTTGCCGCTCTTGATGTGCGGCTCGGCCGTGCTCATGGCGATGAACATGCTGTCGGCATGACCGCCCAGCACATCGGAGAACGCTTGCGGCCCGCCCTTGTAGGGCACATGGGCCAGACGCAAGCCCAGTTGCTGCTCGAGCGTCGCCATGAACAGATGATGCGGAGAGCCGGCGCCTGCCGAGGCATATGTCACCTTGCCCGGCTCGGCACGCACCTTGGCCAGGTACTCGGCCAGCGTCTTGACGCGCAGCGAAGGGTGGGCGACGAGCACCATGGGCGATGAACCCAGCTCGATCACCGGCGCCAGGTCCTTGAAAGGCTGCAAGCTCACACCGCGCAGCAAGCGCGGGGCCACCGTCAGGTAGGAGTCGGCCACGATCACCAGGGTATGGCCGTCCGCCGGCGCCCTGGCCGCGAGGCTGACGCCCAACGTGCCCCCTGCACCAGGTTTCGAATCGATGACCACGGGCTGGCCCAGCCGCGGCCCGAGTCGTTGCGCGATCAGGCGTGCAACGCCATCCATGGCGCCGCCCGGGACCGTGGGCGAAATCAGTGTCACGGGCCTGGCTGGAAAGTCCGCGGCAAGAAGCGTCGGTGCAAAGGCACCCAAACCGGTAGCCGCGAGGGCGGCAACAAGCCATTGGCACAATCTCATATGAATGTCCTCGAATGCGTTGGGATCAAGTGGAGGGGGGAAGCGCGCATCACTTCTCGAGCGCGATGTCGAGATCTTTCGCGGTTTCCGCCATCCAGGCGACATCGTCCGCGATCAGCTTCCGAAAGTCCTGGGGCGACTTGCTCGTGACGGTCAGGATACCCATGGGCGCCAGAAGCTCGCGCACCGAAGGCTTGGTGGCCGCAGCGGTGAGTTCCTCGTACAGGCGCTGCACGATGGGCGCCGGTGTGTCGGCATGAACGGCATAGCCGCCCCAGAAGGTCAGCGGAGGTACGTTGACGCCGGCCTCCGAGAGGGTGGGAACGTCGGGCATCTCCCTCATGCGCAGACGGTCAAGAACCGCGAGCACACGAACCTGTCCTTTTGGGGCAAACGTGTGCGCGAACGTCGCGGCCGTCAGCGTGAAGTCCACCTCGCCCCCGATCAGGCCTTTGACCATCTCCGGACCGGACTTGTAAGGCACGTTCTGCGCCTGGAAGCCCGCGGACCGTTCGATCTGAACGGCCTTCAGATGCTCGGTGCTGCCGGGGCCAAGGGACGAGTAGTTCAGCTTGCGGGGGTTGGCACGGGCGTAGGCCACCAGTTCGCCTAGCGTCTTGAAGCGCGAATTTCCCGGCACCAACAGGACCATGGGAATGCTGGAGGTCTGCGTGACCGGAATCAGCTGGCGGTTGATGTCGAACCGCCTGTGGACCGCCTGCACCGACGCCACGCTGTTGTAGAGGTAGATGAGCGTGTGCCCATCGGCTGGCGCCTGCAGGACGGTCTGCAGGCCTATCGTGAAGAGCCCGCCCGGCTTGTTCTCGACGATCACCGGCTGCTTGAGCGACCGCTCCAGCTCCAGCGTCAGCGGTCGGGTGCTCGCATCGGCGGCGCCACCGGCGGCCACCGGAAGAACGAACCTGATCGGCCCCCTGGGAAAAGCGGGACCCTGCGCGAGTGCGGGCAGCGCAAGGCAGGCGCCGAACGCGCTGGCGCTCTGCAAGAAGGTCCGGCGCCGGATGGTACGAAGTGCTGTCATGCTTATCTCCTCGAAACTCTTGGGTGTCATGACCGATAGACGGGCGCTCAGGCCCGCCCCAACGGAAACGGTGAGCGGTCATCGGCCATCATCAGCTCGCGAGCCAGCAGCTCGAACATGTGAGCCCGTTCGCTGGCGTGGCGAGGGTCGTCGATCAAATTGACCAACTCGTTCGGGTCGCTGCGCAGGTCATACAGCTCGGACCAGCCGGGCTGGTCATAGAGCGTCAGGCGGTGCGTGGCGGTCACCACCGTGCGTACACGCACGGGCACCGTCAGACCGAATGTCGGCGCGTGGCCGTCCTCCTCGATCAACACCGCATCCCGTCCGGCCGCCTCGTGACCCGCAAGCAGCGGCAGCAGATTGCGCCCCTGCATGCCATGAAACGACGCCAATTGCGCGCGAGCAAGAATGGTTGCCGGGATATCGACCGTTCCCGCGAGCGCGTGGGTCGACTGTCCCGCTGCAGTCAGGGCAGCCCCCGGTGGCTCAGCCCAGATGAACGGCACTCGAATGAGGCTCTGGTAATGCAGGGCCGATTTCAGCAGCAGCCCATGGTCGCCCATGAAATCGCCATGGTCGCTGGTGAAGATGACGACGGTGTTGCGGTCGAGACCCAGCGCCGCCAGCTTGGCCATCAGCCGACCGACGACATCGTCGATCATGCTGATCATGCCGTAGGTCAGCGCCAGCGCCTCCTTGGCCTCGCGCTCCGTGGCGGCAAAGCCGACGGTGGAGTTGATGCGGCCGCGCCCTTGCGCGCGTTCCCGGTGCAGCGCGGCCACGGGGGCAAAGGAGCTATCGGCGCTCTGGTAGAACGATGCCGGAAGGACCATGTCCTTGGGGTCGTACATGTCCCAGTACTTGCCAGGCGGCGTAAAGGGGTGGTGCGGATCAGCGAACGAACAGTGAAGGAAGAAGGGTTGCTTGCGCCGCGCGGCCGACTCCAGGAAATCATCGGCTCGGTCGCCGACCCAGGCGCTGGGATACTGGTGCTCCGGGACGCGGGTCCGGTAGGCCTGAGGGGCGGTGTAGCGATCGTCGGGAATGGCATTTTTCGGCCCGCGCAGTCGGTCTATGTCACCCGCCACCTCGTGCAACCATCGCGCGTAGTCGCCCTCCACCATGTCTGCGTGCATGGTGCAGAGATCGACATGGTCGAAGCCATAGTACGGCGTCTGCACCCGGTGCGCAGGATCGTCGCGCCACTTGCGCAACAGCTCCATGTCGTAGCCGCCTTCGCTCCAGCGGTTCTTGACGGCGTCCGCATGCGCTTCCACCGGCGGCGTCAGGCCCGCCGGCACCGGGTCGGGCGGCGCCTCGGGAGGCATGTCCGTCATGTTCTGCAGGTGGCACTTGCCCACCAGGCCGGTGTAATAGCCGGCGTCGCGCAGCAGGTCCACGAAGGTCGTGGCATTGCGCGCCAAAGGAATGCCGTTGCACCGGGTGCCATGCAGCGATGGCATGCGCCCGGTCATGAGAGAGGCGCGGTTGGCCATGCACACGCCGGTGGCAACGTAGAAGCGGTCAAAGCGACGGCCCCGGTTGGCCAACGAATCGATGTGCGGCGTTCGGATCTGCGCATTGCCGTAGCAGCCCAGATGATCCGCACGCTGCTGGTCGGTCGTGATGAAGAGGAAATTCGGTTTCGAGGTCATGGATGCAATCCGTCTCAGCGATGCAGGAGGCCACCGGTCACGTGCAGCGTCTGGCCCGTGATCCAGCGGCTGTCCTCGCTCATCAGGAAGGACACAACGCCCACCATGTCGCCCGTGCTTGCCACGCGCTGGAGAGCCTGCGACTTCAGGATGCCGGTGAGCTGTGCTTCGGTGAAGGTTTCGCGCGGCACCTCGGTCGTCGTGAAGCCCGGTGAGAGCGTGTTGACGCGGATGTTGTCAGCACCCAGCTCGCGGGCCATGGCGTGCGTCATGCCGTAAACGGCGGCCTTGCTGACCACGTAGTGCAGGTAGCCCGGCTTTCCCATCCACACTGCGTCCGAGCCGATGTTGACCACGCTGGCCCCGCCCGCCGCGCGCAGCCTAGGCAGCAGCGCCGTGACCAGCATCCAAGGCCCGCGGACATTCACCGCCATCACCTGGTCCCATTGGGCCGTATCGATCTCCCAGAACGGCATGAGCTTGAGCGAGGAGAAGATGGCTGCGTTGTTCACGAGTCCGTCGATGCGCTCATGCTGCTCAGAGAGCTCGTCAGCAAAGCGCTTGACATCCTCGGCGCGCGCCACGTCCAGGGCCCAGCCCTGCACGTTCAGCGAGGCCTCCCGGAGCTCCGCTGCGGCCTCCCGCACGGCCTTCTCGTTGATGTCGACCATCAACACCTGCGCCCCCTCCTCGGCCAGGCGGCGTGAATACGCCTTGCCAATGCCCTGTCCGGCCCCGGTGACGACGACGACCTTGCCCTTGAGCCTCTGCGGCGTCGGCTCTTGCACGTTGTTCATGGCAGTAGTTCCTGATGCTGTTTTCATACCTGATTCAGACCATGCGGAAGGGGTCGCGCGTGGCCCCTGTCAGCTCCACCCACACCGACTTGGTTTCGGTGAAGTCCAGCACCGATTCGATCCCGTTCTCGCGGCCGAGGCCGCTTGCACCGAAGCCTCCGAACGGCACACTGGGCGAGACGGCGCGGTAGGAGTTGATCCACACGGTGCCCGCGTGCATGCGATCCGCCACGCGATGGGCGCGCTGGATGTTGAGTGTCCATACCGAACCCGCCAGGCCATACTCGGTGTCGTTGGCCATGGCGATGGCTTGTTCTTCCGTGTCGAAGGGGCTCACGCACAGCACCGGCCCGAAGATCTCCTCGCGCCACACGCGCATGGCGGGTGTCACGTCGGTCAGGATGGTGGGCTTGACGAACCAGCCGCTGCCAATGTCCGCGACCCCGCCCACCAGCATCCTCGCGCCCTCAAGCTCGGCACTGCGCAGGTACTCGCTGACCCGCTGAAACTGGGGGAGGTTCGAAATCGGCCCCATCTCGGTGGCTTCATCCTGGGGATCTCCAAGGCGAATCGTTCTCGCGCGCTCCGCAATGCGGGCCACCAGCTCGTCGGCGATGCTGCGATGGACGATGAGTCGCGAGCCGGCCATGCAGGTCTGACCGCAGGCGGCGAAGATACCCGCAATCACGCCATTGGCCGCAGCGGTCACATCGGCATCCTCGAAGACGATCTGCGGTGACTTTCCGCCCAGCTCCAGAACCACGCCATTGAGCTTGCCCGCCGCGGCCTGGGCCACGGCACGGCCGGTGGCGGTGGAACCGGTGAAGACGACCTTGTTGACATCGGGATGGCCGGCCAGGTGGGCCCCCAGAGAGCGGTCGAGGCCGGTGACGACGTTGAACACCCCCGGCGGAAATCCCGCCTCCTCGACCAGGCGCGCAAAGGCCAGCGTCGAGGCCGGGGCGTGCTCGGAGGGCTTGATCACGAAGGTGCAGCCCGCGGCCAGTGCAGGGGCCAGCTTGAACGCCATCAACATGAGCGGCGCGTTCCAGGGCGTGATTGCCGCGACCACCCCGGCTGGCTCGCGCTTGGTGTAGACGAAGAAATTGCTCTTGTCGGTGGGTATGGTGCGCCCCTCGAGCTTGTCAGCGAGGCCCGCGTAGTAGTTGAACCACTCGGGCAGGTAGCGCAGTTGGAAGATCATCTCCCGGTACAGCTTGCCCGAGTCGCGCACCTCCAGGCGGGCGAGCGCTTCCGCATTCCGGTCGATCAGTTCACCCAGGCGGCGCATCAGCTTGGCGCGCTGAAAACCGCTGAGCTTGCCCCAAGATCCTTGCAGGGCACGGCGCGCGGCAGACACCGCCCGATCCACGTCTTCCGTGCTGCCATCGGCCACGGTCGCCCAGGTCTCACCGGTGTACGGGTCAACCGTTCCAAAGGTCCGTCCCGATGCTGCATCCACGGTCTGGCCGTCGATGAATAGCTGAAACGACTCCAAATCGGCCGTCCGCTCTTGCGTTGCTTGCGCCTCGTTCATCCATTGTCTCCGCTGGGGTTGCCGCCAATCCTTCTTGTTTGGCGGTGCGTTGAAGTGTAGGAAGACAGGAATAAAAAAACGACTGAAAAATACTCCTAGAGATATAACCTCAGGAAATACCCGTCGAGAACGGTCGGAGCTCGCCGAAGATCAGGACAGTGGGGGACGGCGACAGGACAGCGACCACGTCGCGCAACAGCCTGCCGCGGAGGGCCTCGGGCTGCTTTGGCTCGTACCGTGCGGCGGTCTCACTGCGAGGCCAGGTCGGGCATGCATTGGCACGCCCAGCTCGACCAAGAATACCGACAAGGCGCTCGACCCAGAGGCGCACCAGATCTGCCCGCAAGGGTCAGCAATGGTATTTCTGCCACCGTGAACGACAAACATCCGCTGCTGACTTCCTGCATGGCGCCGAGCACCGCGTGTACGGCGACTCGGCCTATGCCAGCCAGACGGGTCTGAACGAGGGCAAGGCCCTTAAACAAGCCCGAGACTTCACGAACCAGCGTACCCGGCGAGGCGGCATCGTCGACGAGGCCTCCCGCGCCAAGAACCGCAACTAGTCACGGGTTCAGGCCAGGGTCGAGCATCTGCTCGGCGGGCCGGAAGCGGCTTATGGAACAGATACGCCCGTGAGCGCGGCATGCAGGCCGAACGACCTGCCAGTTTTTCTGCCGTCCGATCGACCCGGATACTGATAGACGGAAAACCGCGAACGCACACCTATGGCACGAAATAGTCCACTTGGTGTCGTGCTATGCGCAGACTTCCAACCTCCTCTCGAACCCGCAAGTGGGCGGGGTGACGTGCATAGCTCTGCAGCGACTCCTGGCTGTCGAATTCGGTGTAGAGAACCACATCGCAAGCATAGTCCACGAGGCTGACATCGACACCCAACTCGAGATGCAGCAGCCCTGGGATCTGACCTCGAAGGGACTCGAACCGCTGCCGGACGAACTGGATCGCTTCGCCTTTCTCCTTGGGGGTGTCCCCGCGAACATCCCACATGACAATGTGCTTGACAGGCATATCTATCTTCCCAATCAGGGGCTGAATTGCTGCGCCACTCGCCGCTGATGCAACGCCATCCGCCGTGCCGAACGCAGCTGATTCACCACATCTTCCCAGTTGGACGTGCATCCTTAATGGAGTCCTTGAAGCGATTGACCCGATTCGGTCGAGCTTGACGACGCCCAGCTCCAGCGCCTCGTAGGCGGCGGGGAGAATGGCTTCAGGATCGTGTGTCTTACGTTCGATCGATCGGCAGTCCGGCGGCCTGCTCGGCAAGCTTGATCACAGCGGCGTAGTCCTCTGCGCCAAAGCCAGCCTCGTCGGCGGCGGACTGCTGCGCAGCCACTTGGGATGTCAGTGGCAGCGGCGCGCCGAGCTGGGTGCCGGCCTCCATGATGAGATGCAGATCCTTGCGCATTTGCTCCACAGTGAATGTGGGCGAGAAGTCGCGATCGACGAGCTGCCTGCCCTTCGCCTTCACGATCGGTGAGGCGACGGCGCTTTCGGAGATCACCGCCCAGAGGTCGGACCATTCGAGGCCGCCCTTTCGACCCAACGTCAGCGCTTCAGAAAGCGCTGCGGTCGTATGGGCGATCATCAGGTTGATGACAAGCTTCATGAGTCTCGCTTGCTCGGCATCGCCCAGATAGAACTGCCGGGGACCCCAGCACGCTAGCAGCGGAAGCAGCGCAGCGTAGAGCTCACGCGGCCCGGAAGCCATCACGGTCAACTGCGCCGCCTCGGCCATCGATGCGTTGCCCGACACGGTGGCACGCAGGTGCGGCACCCCTGCCTCGGCCACGCGCTCGGCGGCCGAGGCCGACGCGGCGACCGACACGGTGCTGGTGTCGATCCACGAACAACGGCCACGGCTGCGTGCTGCGATCTGGTCCGCCACCGCGAGCAGCACCGCGTCGTTCGACAACGAGGACACGATCACCTCCGCGTCGGCCGCTGCAGCTTCGAATGACTCGGCCACCTCCAGGCCGGCTTGCCGAGCCCGTTGCTGAGCCGCCGGCCCTGGATCGAAGGCGGCCACAGCATGCCCTGCCGAGCGCAAGTGCGTCGCCATGGGCAGGCCCATCTTTCCAACTCCCACGAATGCGATCTTCATCATGGTTCTCCTACGCAGTGATTGGTACGCCGTCGAACGCACGCTGCAACAATTCCAACACGTCCGAACGCTGAAATGCGCGCGGGTTCCAGTACGGATCCTGGCAGGCCAGATCCGCGGCACGCGGCAGGTCTTCCGCCTTCATCCCGATGTCCTTCAACGCAAGTGGGGCGCCGCACCGCCTGGCGAGATCCTGCAAGCCAGCGCCAGCACGGCTCGAGCCGATGGCCGACGCGATGCGCGCGGCGGCATCCGAGGCGACGACCTCGTTGTAGCCGATCGCATGCGGCAGCATGACGGTATGCAGTTCGGCATGCGGCAGGTTAAAGGTTCCGCCCAGCGTGTGGCACAGCTTGTGGTGCAGCGCCATGCCGACGCTTCCCAGAACGCTGCCACACAACCACGCGCCGTACAAGGCACTCGCCCGTGCCTCCCGATCCGCGCCGTTCGTGGCCAGCACGGGCAGGGACCGGGCCAGCGCACGCAAGCCCTCCTCGGCCATCAGGCTGCACACGGGGTTGCGGTCCCTGGCGTACAGACCCTCGGCGGCATGCGCCATGGCATTCATGCCACTGGCGACGCTGATGGCCGCCGGAAGCGTCAGCGTGAGGTCGGGGTCGTAGATCACGGTACGGGGCAGGACGCGCACGTCGCGCCCGGTCTTTTTCAATCCATCCGTCGTGATGCCGTAGATGGGCGTGACCTCGCTGCCCGCGTACGTCGTCGGCACCGCAATGATGCGGATGTCGGCGACCAGTGCCATTGCCTTGGCGAGTCCGATGGTGGATCCGCCGCCGACCGCAATGCAGACATCCGCCCTGTGCCGGCGGGCTTCGCCGAGCGCGCGCTCGACGCACTCCGCTGGCACATGCATCACAGCTCCCGCAAAGATGCCGACCGCGAGCGGCCCCAGCAAATCGGTGACCTGCTTGGCGAGTCGCTGCTGCTCAGGCGTGCACAACAGCAGCGCCCGAGTCGCGGACAGGCGCCGGACTTCCTCCGGCAATTTGCCGAGCGCGCCGGTGCCGAACACAATCCGCGACGGCAGAATTTCATGCGTAAACTCGTTCATCCCTTTACTCCCGGTCATGGGCACAAGTGCCCGCGGCCTCGCCGTCATCAGGCCCTAGGTTCGCCAGAAGAAGATCGATGTTGGACGGGGCGGCCAGCAGCTCGCCCTGTTCGATCCTGTGTGCAACCTCCACGACTCGCGCATTGACCGGGGCCGCGTGGCCGAGCCGCGCCAGATGGGTCACGACGTAGCCGTTTACCTCATTGATCTCCCCACGACGACCCTTGCGCCAGTCCTGCAAGGTCGTTGTGAGGGTGTTGTCCTGCATGAACGTGCGAAGCACCTCCTCGAAGAGATCATCGACGAACTTCTCCGGCCGCGACGGATCCACCGAGTCGACACCGAAGATTGGGACCAGCTGACTTCCGCTGCCAATGGCCGCACGGATCGCCTCGTAGCCCGCTCTACGCATGAAGTCGAGCATGCCGGGCACACGCGCGGCTTCTCGCAACGGCAAGTCCAATATAGCTGAGGGGACGAGCTCCGCGGCATTCACCACCAGCTTCATCCACTTAGACGATCGGATGTCTTCACTGATCGTTACCGTTCCGCTGTGCCCAAGAATTTCCGCGATCTCACCCGCGCGTCGCTGCGCGGACGGAACCAGACCACCGACCGCGAACCAAGAGGTGTCGTGGTCGTTCTGGCGATTGGTGATCCCCGGGTCGAACATATTCGACGCGATCTCGATCACGGCGCCGATCGTGCGCTCGATACCCACGACGCTGGCGATGTCGTCGATCGACATGCCGTTTTGCACCCCCACCACGAATCCATCCTTCTTTAGGTACGGCTCGATGAGCTGGCACGACCATTTTGTGTCGTAGGCCTTGACGACGAGCAGCACGACATCGAACTTCTCGCGCAGCTCAGCCACCTGGCACAGATGCAGGGCACGCGGCCGCGCGTGGATGGACCGCGAGGGAAGATTGACCGTGATACCGTTCCTGCGCATGGCCTCCACATGGTCGGGCCACTGCTCGATGAACGTAACGTCGAGCCCGGCGAGGATCAAGTCCGCGCCGATGGATGCGCCCTGCGCACCGGTTCCCAGGATTGCGATTTTCGGGTGTTTCAACTGGATTTCTCCTGTGAAGTGGACGGAAACGGAAGAGGGGGTGAGGCCCGCGCGGCGGGCGCGCGAACCAGCACGAAGTCCCGATCCAGCGTGTAGAAGGGTTGCGTCATCCGCGATCCGTCCGGCGCAACTCCCGGGGCATGCAGCGTCCAGTCCGCGATCTCATGGCTTCGCAGGCTGAAGGACGCATCACTCGACAGGTGCTCGCAGTCACTTCGGAACACGCGGCTGTCGAGTGGAACGTAGCCCTGCGCCCAGATCTGCAAGTGAAGGTGGGCCGCCCGCCACGCGTGGCGGTTCAGCGCGCGCAGCATCCGTGCAACCGGCCCGTCCGCGGGGAACGCAAACGGCTTCGGGGGGGGGACACAAAATCCGAAACGCCCATGCGCGTCGCAACGAACAATCCCGAGCGGCATCACATTCGGTGTCGCGACACCTACCAACCCACGGGCATCGACTGGCAGGATGACCAACTCGGCGCCGGGAATCCGCTCGCCCTCTGCGCCTTTGACCGTGCCACTCACGAAGCACTTTGTGTCTTCGAGGTCGCACAGCTCAACCCACTGCCGCGCCTCATTGATGGGGAGCGTGTCGCGCACGCCGGCTGTCGGCACGCCGCTGCTGCCATTCAACAGGTGGACCAGACTCGAAACGCCGAGCGCATCTGAGAACAGCCGGAACTCGGAGCGCGACGCATCGGAGTGGCGGCCGACCTCTTCAAGGAATAGCAGCGTGGCATCCCATTCGGCGGTCGTGACCTTGGCTTGCCGCACGAAGGCGTGGAGGTGCTGCACCAGTGCCAGCATCAGTTCCCGAAGCCGTGCATCGGTGCAGCCCGCGTTTCGAACGATCACTTCGCCAGTGATGCTGTCCTCGTTAATGTCAAGCATCTTTGTTTCGACCATGTATCATCTCCCCATGGTAAGGAGCTGCATTTCCAAAATAAAGGCTAGGCAGCGGGAACATCGGTTGCATTGGACGGAACAATAGCGTCGCCATGGATCGCTGGACTGAGATCGAGCTCTTCCTCAACATCGTCGAGAAGCGCGGGCTCTCCAAAGCCGGCGAGGCGATGGACATGTCCAAAGCCGCGGTCTCGCGTCATCTCGCCTCTCTCGAGGCTAGGTTGGGCGCCCGGTTGATCGAGCGCAACTCTCGAAATCTGCATGTGACCGAGGCAGGCCAGCAGTTCTTCGAGCGGTGCAAACTCCTGCACAACGAACTGCAGGAAGTAGAGAAGGCGGTGAACAGCGTCACCCTGCAGCCGAAGGGCAAATTGACAATCACGTCCTCGCTCAGTTTCGCGATGCTCCACCTCGGGCCGCTGCTTCCGAAGTATCACGAACTGTACCCGGATGTGGTCGTGAACATCGTCGCCGCAAATCGCTATGTGGACCTCATCGAGAGCGGCATCGACCTTGCAATCCGCACCAGGGAATTCGAGCCGGATTCGAGCATCACGATCCGCAAGCTCGCAACAACACGCCGTGTTCTCGCCGCATCCCCCCAATACCTGGCCAGGCGTGGCACGCCGAGAACCCTGGAAGATCTGCATGAGCACTCGATGCTGCAGTACTCGCTGTCGAACCGGCCCGACGAACTGCACTTTCGTCGCGATGGAATGGAACGGGTGATTCGCCTCCCCTGGACAATGGTGTCAAACGATGGACAGATCATTCGTGCCGCGGCGCTTGCGGGCCATGGCATCCTGGTCCAGCCGCGCTACATCATCTACGACGATCTCGTGGCCGGTCGACTTCTGCCTCTGCTTGATGAATTCAGCCTGCCCGACCTGACGATCAACATCGCCTACCCAAGCCAAAAGTACCTGTCGGCGAAATGCAGGACGTTCATGGACTTCCTGCTGGATCACTTCCGAAAGATGGATTACGAGAAAAAGTGGATGGCGTGAACGCGTCGGACTCTCTGGTCGCGACTCATCCCACCCGCTTGATGTACGCCGTGATGATGGCCGGCTGCCAGACACCAGCTTTGAAGAATGGGTCGTTCCGATGGAAGGATTCAGCGGCGGCACGGTCAGGAACGTCGACCAGAAACATGGACCCTTTCATGGTTTGTCCGTCGTCTTCGACGAGCGGGCCGGACATGACGGTCTTGATACCCGCGCCTTCCATCTGCGCGAGATAGGCCTTGTGGGCGTCATAGTGGGCCAGACGCGTGGCAAGGGCGCCCGGCTTGTCGAAGGCATGAATGACGAACAGCATTTCGAATACTCCTAAAGGGACTTGGAAAATACGCCGCTCAGCGACGTGAACGATTCGTCCGAGGCTTGTCGCAGGTTCCTGCCTGCGGCGGCTCGCCGCCGACCGTCAGGAAGGCGAGCGCTTCAACCTGAAGTCGTAAGCCAGCAGCTTCCAGCTGCTCGGCGCTGGCGTGCCGTCCGGATAGGTGGACTGCGTGCACTCCTCGAGGCCTACGACCAGGCTGTCTTTCACACCGAAGACCGCATCACTCTCCAGCCAGGGATCCCCGCTGAAAAAGACATGCGTGACCAGCGCCTCGTGGCCGGGGGCGCTGACATGGAAATGCACATGCGCGGGGCGCATGGGATGCCGGCCGGTGGCTTTGAGCAAGTCGCCAACAGGGCCATCGTGCGGTATCGGGTAGCTCGCCGGCACCAGTGACCTGAAGGAGAAGCACCCTTTCGCATCGGTGCGGAAGCGCCCCCGCATGGATGGAGCGCCACCGAGCTCCGGCTTCTGGGCGTCGTAAAAACCGTCACGGTCGGCATGCCAGACATCGATGGTGGCCCCGGCAAGGGGCTGGCCGTCAACGCCGCGGACCGTCCCGGCCATGTACAGCCGCTCCCCTGTCGCCGCCGGCGCCAGATCCGCGCCATTTGGCATCAGCCTGTGTTCACCCAGATAGAAGGGGCCGAGTACCGTAGTCTCAGTGGCGCCTTCGGGCATCCGGTGGTTGATCGCATCGGCCAACATCGAAACGCCGAGAACATCTGAGAGCAGGATGAATTCCTGGCGCCGGTCCGTGCATGTCTGACCCGTGCGGGTCAGGAACTCGATGGCCACCATCCACTCGTCCTGACTGAGGGCGGTCTCCTTCACGAAGGCGTGCAGGTGACGCGTGAGCGCCTGGATCAACTGTTTCAGCCGTGGGGACTCACAGCCGTCAAACCGTTGAACCACGCATTCGGTGAGGTTGTGCTCGTTGAAGCTAGGCATCGTGTCTCCGCGTTGTCTTAGAGGGGTGTCTGGCGGTGAAGCCGGCGCTGGAATAGTAGCCAGCAAAGTCCGCGAAAATAAGCCCGAGGGCCGAAAACCAGCGTTTCTGCCACCGAAACTTCCCCCCTGAAAATCAGTGCTTGACGTTCCATATTTTCTCAAGCAGATTTGAGCAACAGCCTGGCGGGCTCCCCCATGGCTTGCCCGTCTTCCAGACAGAAGATGCGGCCCAAAGCAGCTCTTGCACGAGGATGACGCATGCATCTGTGATGGCCAAGCTCCCCTGCAAAGAATCGTACAGCAGCTTCAGGGTGCCTGACTGTGACTTACCGCGGAGCCAACGAGACAGAGCCGTCTTCGCAAGTGCACCGGCCCTCGGTTGTAGCCTTCGCATCAGTCGCGCCTACTGCCGAGATCGTTCGAACGCGGATCCACGCCGCTGCAAGCGACCGCGGCGTCTGCATTGCGGTAAATGGTATGCGAGCGAAGAGCGCGGCCCGCAAGGCGCCGCCTTGCGGGGCCTGAAACACACAAGCGCTGCGACCTCGGAACACGCCGGACAGTTTCTCCTTCTGGAACGTAGATTCTCGCGCGAAGCCCTGTTGCGAGCACTGGTCGCTCAGGTATGCTTTGCACCGGTCGCCGCCACAACGCATTCACAACGGCGCCTGGAAGGAGACATCCATGAAGAGATCTACATTGCTTGCTTGCCGCGGCCTTCGTCGGCTCGGCGCCGGCCGCGATCGCCCGCCGGGACACCATCGAGGCCGGGGTCACATGTACGCGAACAGTCGGTTCCGGCCAAGCGCGTGTTCATCGACATCGTCATCGCGGTCGCCTCCAATGCCCAGTCCTTGAGCGTTCCGCCCGAATCGCGCAACCGTCCCAGTTACCAATCGCAAGGCAGTAAGGGCGTCGGACGCCTGCAACAGACAGCGAGCCAGGCACATCCCGCGCAATTGGCCGTTCCGCGCTCGTGGTTCACGGGGGCAACTGCGGCCCAGATCAGTCACTCAGGCGGCGACGCCCCGCCATTGGAAGAAACCCATGAAACTCGACAACACCTTCGTGGTCCCCGCGGACATCGACACCGCGTGGCGGGCACTGCTGGACCTTGAGGCCGTCGCGCCCTGCATGCCCGGCGCCACCCTGACCGGCTTCGACGGAGACTCGTTCACTGCCGACATGAAAGTGAAACTCGGCCCCGTTCTGATGACGTACGCTGGCGAGGGCGCGTTCGTGCGCAAGGACGATGCCACGTACACCGTGGTCATCGAAGCGAAGGGCAAGGAAAAGCAGGGCGCCGGCGGTGCCAAAGCCTTGGTCACCGTGCAGCTGCTCCCGAGCGGCCCGGCCTCAACCACCGCCACCCTCGAGACCGACCTCACCATCACGGGAAAGGCTGCGCAGTTCGGCCGCGGCCTGATGGTCGACGTCTCCAAGCACTTGGTCGCGCAGTTCGCCGCCAACCTGGAGAAAGTCATCGTCGCGCGCAATGCTGCAGCCTCGCCAGCCGCGCAAGGATCGGCAGCGGCGACGGTGGCGATGCCGGAGCTGGCAATGGCCGCTGTCGCGGCGCCCAGGCCCGGTGCGGCACCAGCGCAGCCATCCAGCAACGAGCCGCTTGATCTTGCGACCATCGCCCTGAGTCCCGTGCTCAAGCGCGTGGGATTCATGTCGGCGGCCGTCGCTGTCCTCGCGGTAGCGGTCTGGTGGTTCACTCGCTGAGCCACCGGTTGCACGCGTCGCAGCCACGGCATAGCAAGCATGAGAGGAAATCCGCATGACCGCCGCTGAACTCATTCCGGACGTGGAGAAGCTCATCGCGCGGCTGGAGGCGCATGACTATTTTGCTGCGCGGGGCTTGGCGGTCGCGCTGTTTTGTACCCTTCGGCTGCCTCAGCCGCTGCTGCTGGAGGGCGAAGCGGGCGTTGGCAAGACGCAGGCTGCCAAGTCGCTTGCCGCGATGCTGGGATCTCCGTTGATCCGGCTTCAGTGCTTCGAAGGCATCAGCGCCAGCCAGGCTCTCTACGAATGGAACTACCCTCGACAACTCCTCGACATCCGGCTTGCCGAGGCGCGTGGTGATGCGCTTGACGGACACTCTCTGTTTTCGCGCGAGTATCTCTTGCGACGGCCGCTCTTGCAGGCGCTGGAGCATCCGGGTCCGATGCCGGCCGTGCTCCTCGTCGACGAGGTCGATCGAGCCGACGAAGAGTTCGAGGCGTTCCTCCTCGAGATGCTGTCTGAGGCGGCAATCACTATTCCCGAACTGGGCACCATACGTGCGGCCGTCCCTCCGGTAGTGGTCCTCACCTCGAATCGGACGCGAGATCTCCATGACGCGCTCAAGCGCCGATGCCTATATCACTGGATCGACTACCCCGACGTCGAACTCACTACCAGGATCGTTCGGCGCCGTGTGCCTCAAGCGCCGGCCGCACTGGCCGCACAAATCGCGGCTGCCGTGCAGCGGCTGCGCGAGCTGGACGTGCAGAAGCCACCAGGCTTGGCGGAGGCCATCGACTGGGCACGTGCCGCGCAGCTTCTCGGAATCTCGCTGCTAACCGCCGAGGCCTCCGATCAGACCCTTGCTTCCGTATTGAAGTACCGGGAGGACCAGGACGTCGCACGCGGCCGTGGCCTCGCATGGATCGCAGGCAGATGAGATCCGAAAACGATCTGTTCGGACGACTGGTCGGGGCCTTCGGGAACCGCCTGCATGCTGCCGGGGTGCCGGTCGACCCCGACCGCAGCGCACGCTTTGCCGATGCCATCGGTCTTGCCGAGCCCAAGACCGTCGAGCAACTCTACTGGATCGGGCGCGTGACCCTCTTGACAGCACGCGATCAGGTACCCGCCTACGACGCTGTTTTCCAGCAGTGCTTCATGGATGCGTCGCCGTATGCGCAGGCCCTGAAGGACGAGCGGCGGCCCGACGAAGGCACGCCGGGCATGCCGGAGGAGTCCGTCAACGATGGGGGGGCAGAGTACGAGTCCGGGGACGCGACGTCCGGCTCGTCCCTGCCGGACCAACTGGCCTTGGCGGACGATGCGTCGGACCTAGCGCGTACTGCGGCGGGCGAACCGGCGGGCGAGCTTTCTGGCGAGAGCAAGCGCGCAGGAGCGGTTCTCCGGATGAGCGCCGAGGAGCGCCTGGCGGTCAAGGACTTCGCGGCCTGCACGCCCGAGGAGCTGGCGACGCTGGCGAGTGCTATCGAGCGGCTTCGCTTGATGCCACCGCCGCGTCGCACATCGCGCATGCGTAGCGGCCGTAAGGGCCGGAACGTCGATGTGCGGGCCACGATCCGGCGATCTTGTCGAACGGCTGGCGAGCCCATGGTCCTCGTGCGGCAGGAGCGCGTCTTGCGTCCGCGACGGGTGGTTTTGATCGCCGACGTTTCAGGATCAATGGAGTCCTTTGCGAGACTCTACCTGCACTTGATGCGCGGCGCGGTGCAGGCGCTGCACGCGGAAGCCTTCGTGTTCGCCACGAGACTCACCCGTTTGACAAAGGTGCTCGGCACCCACCATCCTAATGCAGCCTATCGGCGGGCCCTGGACAGCGCGCCCGACTGGTCCGGTGGCACGCGGATCGGACAGGCACTGGCCGACTTCGTGGACCAGCACGGCCGGCGCGGCGTGGCACGCGGCGCGGTAATCGTGATCGTTTCCGACGGCTGGGAGACTCAGAACGTCGGGCTGGTCGAAAGCTCCATGCGTGAGCTGTCGCGACTGGCCCACCACATCGTCTGGATAAATCCGCGCATGGCGGCTGATGGCTATCGCCCCCTGGTGGGCGGCATGGCTGCCGCGCTTCCTTGGGTGAATACTTTCGTGCCGGGCCATACCTATCGAGCCTTGGAAGAGGTCGTCGCGGCCATCAGCGCCGCAACGCCCCGGATGGGGAGTCGCGGGGCGCTACCGGATCATTCAACCACTGCACTGAGGAGACACATGACAGCTGATCATTTTTCGAGTCGGACGCCGGCGGGGCGCGGCGAAGACATGCCTATCCATCCATCGACGATGCAGCGTCGCAGGAGCTGACGATGAAGCCACCCAAATTCGAATTCGTGCGTGCCGACTCTGTCAAGGGCGCCATCGCCGCGCTCAGTGAGTACGGCGAAGGTGCGCGGATCCTGGCCGGCGGGCAGAGCCTGGTTCCGATGATGAACCTGCGAATTGCGCGGCCCACGCACCTGATCGACATCACGCGCATCCCCGGTCTCGACCGGGTGGAGGAGCACTCCGACGGTGTCGTGATCGGCGCCGCGGCGCGCCACTACGCAGTCGAAGGAAGCGACGTCGTCAAGCGCGTTTGTCCGCTCGTGCCGGAGGCGCTCAAACTTGTGGCCCATGAGACGATCCGTCATCGCGGCACGGTCTGCGGCAGCCTCGCGCACGCCGACCCCCATTCCGAACTGCCGGCAGTTGCTGTGGCGCTCGATGCAGTGATCACAATCGCGGGCCCGTTGGGCGAACGCCACGTCCCGGCTTCCGAGTTCTACTTCGGTCCGTTCATGACGGCCGTCGGGCCCTCGGAAATGGTGACAGCGGTCAAGTTTCCAGCGATCCCGAGCTCGGCGGGCTATGCGATCGCGGAGTTCGCCCGGACGCACGGGAATTTCGCCATCGCGGGAGCCGTGAGCATCATAGAGCTGGACGCCGACGGTTCCGTCCGCCGGGCGGCGCTGAGTCTCTTCGGACTGGCGAGCCGGCCGCTGCGCGCCTCTATGGCCGAGCAGGCACTGCTTGGCAAGGTCCCGACGGCCGAAGTCATCGAACGGGCGGCTGCCGCGGCGCTCGAGGGCGTCGAATGCAGCGAGGACATGCACGGGTCCGCGGCCTACCGTACGAACATCGGTCGCGTCTACGCGGCCCGGGTCATCGGCACCGCGGTCGCGCGGGCAAATGCAGGAGAACGACAGTGAGCCAATCTGGAAAGCAAAACATCACCCTGGTCGTCAACGGCACGAAGCGGGTGGTCGGTGTCGAGAGCCGATCGCTGCTGTCCGATGTGCTGCGACGAGACCTCGGCCTCGTCGGCGTGCACGCCGGCTGTGAGCATGGCGTTTGCGGCGCCTGCACCGTGCGGATCGATGGCAAGTCTGCGCGCTCCTGCATCACGCTGGCAGTGCAGATCGATGGAAGTAGCGTCGACACCGTGGAAGGACTGGCCGATGGAACGAAGCTCCATCCGGTACAGGAGGCGTTCTGGCGCTGCAACGGTCTTCAGTGCGGCTTCTGCACGCCAGGCATGCTGATGCGGGTGACGGAGTTCCTGGAGACGAATCCCACGCCGACACGGGAAGAAGCGCGCGAAGCCATCGCGAGCAACCTCTGCCGGTGCACGGGCTATCAGCACATTATCGATTCGGTGATGGAGGCGGCAGCCAGGCTGCGTGGTGAGGAATGGTCCGCGACGGCTGGCATCCCGGCCGCGGAACTGCGCGACCCAACGAAGGAGACACGGTGATGGCCATGCAAGGCATGAAGCAACTGCAATGGATCGGTCGATCCATTCCGAAGGTCGAGGATCGCAAGTTCCTCATGGGGCAGGGCGGCTACGTCGACGACCTCGACCTGCCGAACATGCTACATGTCGCCGTGGTGCGCAGCCCGGTGGCACACGCCCGCATCACAAGCATCGACACATCGCGCGCACTGGAGCTTGACGGTGTGGTCGCTGTGATTACCGGCAAGCAGGCCGCGGAGCTCTGTGATTACATGCCGGACTTCAACCCGGAGCCGAACCTGCACAAGTGGCGCGTTCTGGCCGACGAGAAGGTCCGATTCGTCGGTGAAGGCGTCGCGGTCGTCGTGGCGCAGAGCCGCTACATCGCCGAGGACGCGCGGGAGCTGGTGGACGTTGAGTACGAGCCTCTTCCGGTAATCCCGAATGCCCGGGCCGCGATGCAGCCCGGCGCAGCCTTGCTCCACGAAAAGATGGAGTCCAACGTGGCGCTGGACAGCACACTTTCGTTCGGCGACGTGGACGGCGAGTTCGCACGCGCTGACATCGTGGTGCGCGAGACCGTACGCTGGGGCCGCACGTCGGCGCAGCCGCTGGAGACAGTGGGTGCGATAGCCAACTTCAACCCGGCCACGGGGATGTTGACGATCAATTCGAATTCGGTAGCGCTCACCAACTTCGCGTTCCTCGTCGCCGGCACGCTGAAGGTGCCCAGCAACAAGCTGGACCTGATCCCAATGCCCGCCGGTGGCAGCTTCGGTGCGAAGTTCTGGGCGGTGCGAGTGGCCGTCACGGCCGGCATGTGCTCGAAGTTTCTCGGCCGGCCCGTCAAATACGTGGAGGACCGGCTCGATCACGCCGTCAGTTGTGATCATCACGGCTCCGAGCGCGAGTACGAGATCGAGTTGGCAATGACAAAAGAAGGCGAGCTCCGTGCCATCCGGTTCGACGTCATCGACGACTATGGCGCCTACTTCCAGTTCGGCCTGGGCACCCACGGCAATGCGATGTCGCAGGTGATCGGACCGTACAACATCAAGGCCGTATCCTATCGCGCGCGCGGCGTGTTCAGCAACAAGTGCCAACAAGGCGCCTATCGAGGTTTCGGCTCCGAAGTCCACAACTTCGCGATTGAACGCATCGTCGACAAAGCGGTGCGGGAACACGGCTTCGATCCGATCGAGCTGCGGCGCCGCAACTTCATCCAGCCGTCGCAATTCCCCTTCAAGATTCCGGGTGGGAATGTCTACGACTCCGGCAACTACGAGGGCGTCCTGAAGCAGGCGCTTGATCTCGCCAAGCTGGACCACTGGCGTGCCGAGCAGACGAAGGCGAGGGCGCAGGGTCGCTACATCGGGATCGGCCTGGTCACCTGCCAAGAGCGCAGCGTCTACGCCGCCAACGAGTGGTGGTTCTTCCGCCGAAGCCCGGCCATGGGCGTGACCAGCGTGCCCGAGAGCATCTCGATCAGCGTCGACGCACTCGGCGCCGTTTCGGTGACACTCTATTCGACCGCATTCTGGGGCAACAGCCCCGAAACGGTAGTGGCGCAGGTGCTGGGCGAGGAACTCGGCGTCAACCCGGATGACGTTAGCTTCAGCTACGCGGGAACGGCCAAGGGGCTGCCGGCCAGCGGCCCGGGCGGCAGCCGGTTCACCGTGATGATCTCCGGTGCCGTGCAAGGGGCGGCCGCAAAGATCCGTGCGAAGGCGCTGAAGGTCGCCGCGCACATGATGGAGATCAGCGAGAACGACCTCGAGTTTGTCAACGGCGGCGTCCAGGTCAAAGGCGATGCCGGCAAACGGTTGAGCCTGGCGCAGATCGCCGTCATGCCGCGCCTGTTCAAGCACCAGCTGCCGGCAGACATCGACAGCGGCTTCGAGGCGGACATGGTCTTCGACCACCCGTACACGACGCTTCCGACCGCCGACCGCAGCGATCTTGGTGTCTTCTACCCGATGATGGCCCACGCGGCGCACATTGCCGTGGTGGAGGTGGATGTGCAGACCGGCGCGATCAAGTTTCTCGACTATGTGGCCGTTCACGACTGCGGGACCGTCGTGAACCCGCGCTCGCTCGATGGCCACGTCATCGGCGGCCTGGCCCAGGGGGTGGGCCAAACGCTGCTGGAGGAGTACGTCTACGACGAGGATGGGCAGATCGTCAGCTCGTCGCTGATGGACTACCTGATCCCGTCGGCCATGGAGGTGCCGGAGGTCCGACTGGGCCACCACGAGACGCCTTCCCCCTTCACTCCCTACGGCATGAAGGGCGGCGGCGAAGGCGGCCGGATGCACGCACCCGCCGCTATTGCCTGCGCGGTGGACGATGCGCTTGCTCCGCTCGGGGCCAAGCGTGCAACCTACCTGCCGCTGACTCCGGAACGCGTCCTCAACCTGATCCAGGGGCGCTGAGGGAGAGGCCGGCAAGGGGCCCGCCATGTGACTGTGCATGGGTGCCATGCATCCTGCACAGTTGCTGGCAAAGAGAAATCGCCACTTGGCGCCAGGCGGTTCGAATCAGTGACACTGCGGCGACGGCTGGCGCCCGCCGCCCTAAGAGCGATCCATGGACAACGTCGATCTGAGCGTTCTCAAGCAAGTCCTCGCCTGGCGAGAAGGCGGCCATCATGTTGTGCTCGGCACTGTCACCCGCACCTGGGGATCGGCGCCACGGCCGATCGGCTCAGTGGTGGCCGTGCGTGGTGATGGCCAGATCGTCGGGTCGGTTTCGGGTGGCTGCATCGAGGACGACTTGATCGACAAGGTGCGCAACGGCGCGCTCGGACTTGCCAAGCCGGAGGTGGTGCGCTACGGCGTGGGCGCGGAGGAAGCGACGCGCTTCGGCCTACCCTGCGGCGGCACGCTGGAGCTCGTGCTTGAACCGGTGGGCGAGCAGTCCAAGCTGTCCGAGCTCGTCGAGCGCCTCGCGCGCGGCGAACTCGTGCGACGCGAGCTGCACCTACGGACGGGCGAAGTCACGTTGACCCCGCCGGGCGACGGCGACGTTCTTCAGCTCACCGAAACAACGCTCGTCACGACGCACGGGCCGTGCTGGCGGCTGCTGCTGATCGGCGCTGGCCAGATGACCCAGTACATCGCGACGATGGCGCGCGCACTGGACTACGACGTCATCGTCTGCGATCCCCGCGACGAGTATGCCGAGGGCTTCTGCATCGACGGCGCGCGGCTGGTGCGCGGCATGCCCGACGACGTGGTCGTGGAGCTGCGGCCCGACGGTCATACCGCAGTCATCGCCCTCACCCACGACCCTAAGCTCGACGATCTCGCGCTGATGGAGGCGCTGCGCGGCCCCGCGTTCTACATCGGGGCGATCGGATCGCGCGTGAATCAGGCTAGGCGCAAACAGCGGCTTGGGGAGCACTTCGGCCTCACGGACGAGCAGCTCACACGGCTGCACGGACCGGTGGGAATCAAGAACGGTGCCCGCACACCGCCGGAGATCGCCGTGAGCATCCTCGCTCAGCTGACTGCGGTGCGCTACGGCTACGTGATTCCCGATCCAGTCCAAGTGACCCCTGCCGCGCCGGGCGCCGAAGCCGGCTGCGTAGTCTGACGACTCCGGTCAATCTTGCACTACTAATTTGCGTTCAACGATATCGAAATCATTCATTTGAATCCTGTCATTGGCTGGACTCGGACAGGATCGCCCGCCGCATGGAAGGCGTTCTGGCGAACACATTGAGCAAATGTCAGAACGGCGACTTCACCGCAGAACCGTTGCCATCAGCTTTCGAATCTCGGGCAGGTAGAGAGCCTCGGCCTTGTGGGCGATGGTGACCAGGCCGAAGCGAGCCTTTATCGCCAGTGGCGGGTGAAGCTTGATTTCTACCAAGTCTGGCGCGCATGCCCGTATGGCCAATAGAACAGTGTCAGTGTCTTCAGTCACCTGTATCAGGTGGGATATCTCGTCGCTTCGGAACTTCACCATGACCTCGGGGTGTGCCTTCTCCCCATAGCGCTCGATCAGGATTCGGGCCGTTTCCTCACTCTGCGGCGTCGAGGCGATGGGGTAGCTGGTCAGGTGCTCGAAGCTGACCTTGGCTGACTTCGCCAAGGGATGGTCTTTCCTGCACATGAAGATGCCGTCCATCTCGGCGACCTGCGTCACGCTGAGGTCGGGGGCCGGTTGCAGCGCGCGAACGTCGACCACGAGCGCATCGAGCTGGCGCTCCCTGAGCATCTGGACGAGACTTGCGGTGTTGGACCGCACGATGTCGACATGGAAGCGGGGGAAGTGCTGCGCGAAGTGCGCCATGACCGGGGCAGTCAGCATAGCCCCCGGCCCGGAACTCAGCCCCAGCCGCACGCGCCCCGAGTCTTGCGCGCCCAAGTGCTTGCCGCAGTGCCTGAGCTGCTCCGCTTCCTCGACCAGTGCCCGGCTGCGTGCGAGCACCTCGCGGCCGAAGACGGTGAGCTCGATGCGCTTGCCGATGCGGTCAAACAGCAACTGGCCGAGCTCATCCTCCAGGGACTTGATGCTGCGGCTCAGCGCAGGTTGCGTCATGCACAACTGGCTTGACGCCTTCACGAAAGAGCCCACTTGGGCCAGGACGATGAAGTGGCGCAGCTGGACCAGAGTCATGGAATCAATGCGTTTGAGATCATGAAAATGCAAAACAAAATGCATTGGACGCCATGATTCTACGTCTCTAAGATGACCCGGGAAACATTCCATCTTGCACAGGAGTCAGAAATGAAATCCCCTCTCAAGGCGCTGGCCGGCGCACTCGGCAGCCTTTTGATCTGTGGCGCTGCGTCGGCACAGAACTTCCCCTCCAAGCCCGTGACGCTCATGGTGCCGTATCCGGCCGGCGGGGTATCGGACGTGATCGCACGCACCGTCAACACGGTCCTGGCCAAGCGCCTGGGCCAGCCGGTACTGGTCGAGAACCTGGGCGGAGCCGGCGGGGGCATCGCGGCGCAAAAGGTCCTCAACAGCCCGGCCGACGGTCACATGGTTTTCCAGGGCTCGCCCAATGAGTTGATTCTGGCCCCCCTGTCGAACGCCGCCATCAAGTACAAGCCCGAGGACTTCCGCCTGGTGCAGATGATCACCATCAACCCGCTGGTGATGCTGGCCCGCAAGGACCTGCCTGCCGGCAATGGCGACGAACTGGTGGCTTATGCGAAGAAGACTGCCGCCGCCGGCAAGCCCATGACCTTCGCAAGCGTGGGCCCCGGCTCGCTGTACCACCTGCTGGGCGAGCACATGTCCAAACTGACAGGCGTACCCATGACCCACGTTGCCTACAAGGGCGGCGCGCCGGCTGTGCAGGACCTCCTGGGTGGCCAGGTCGACATTTTCATGACGCCCTATGGCAAAGGGCAGGTGCAACTGGTGGAAGACGGCAAGCTCAAGGCGCCGGCTGTGCTGTCGGCAGAGCGCCAGGAGCTGTTCAAGAAGGTTCCGACGCTCAACGAGAGCACCGCGCTCAAGGGCTTCGTGTTCGATACCTGGGCCGGCTACTTCGTCCACAAGGACACGCCCGAGCCTGTGGTGCAGGCGCTGCACAAGGCGTTGAGCGAAGTCGCGAACGATGCGACGGTGCGCGATGCCCTGGAAGCGCAAGCCATGATCGTGCCGCGCCCCCAGCCGCTGGCGGCCGTGGCCAAGCTGTATGCAGAGAATACGGCCAAGTACCAAGCGATCGCCAAGTCGATGAACCTGAAGCCGCAGTGACGGCAGCCAGGAGGAACTGATGGAAGCCACCTACCTTGGTCATTCGCTGTCGGAGCGCATCGGCGAGTTCATCCGCATCCGTCGGGACATCCACGCCCACCCCGAGCTCGCGTTCGAGGAGCACCGCACGGCCGCACTCGTGGCGCAGAAGCTGGGCGACTGGGGCTACGAGGTCACCACCGGCCTGGGGCGGACAGGCGTGGTGGGCACCCTGCGACGCGGCAGCGGCACGCGGTCGATGGGCATACGGGCCGACATGGATGCCCTGCCCATCCAGGAGATGGGAACCGCCGAATGGAGGAGCCGCACGCCCGGCCGCATGCACGCCTGCGGTCACGACGGTCATACGGCTACGCTGCTGGCGGCGGCCCGGATCATCGCGGAGGACATTGCCTTCGACGGCACGCTCCATCTGATCTTCCAGCCGGCGGAGGAGGGAGCCGGCGGCGCACTGCAGATGCTCGCCGACGGCCTGTTCGAGAAATTCCCTTGCGATGCCGTTTATGCCCTGCACAACCTACCGGGCATCGAGACCGGGTGCTTCAAGTTCAGGACCGGGCCGGCCATGGCGTCGAGCGATAACGTGACCATCACCCTCACGGGGGTGGGTGGGCACGGCGCCCTGCCGCACGAGTCGGTCGACACCGTGGTGGCCGCGGCATCCGTCGTGATGGCCCTGCAGACCATCGTGGCCAGGAACGTCGATCCGGTGAAGTCGGGCGTGGTCTCGGTCGGCGCGTTGCATGCGGGCCAGGCCAACAACGTCATCCCCGAGGAGGCCCGGCTGGAGCTGAGCGTGCGGGCGCTGGACCCGCAGGTGCGCCAGCTGCTCAAGACGCGCATCTTCGAACTGGTCGAGCTGCAGGCGGCCAGCTACAGGGTAAAGGCCACTGTCGACTGGCGGGATGGCTACGACGTGCTGGTCAACACCCCCAGGGAAACCAAACTGGCGATCGACGTGGCGACCCGTTTGTTCGGCCCTGAACGCGTCGACCCCGACGGCCCGCCGCTAACCGCCAGCGAAGACTTTGCCTTCATGCTGAACGAGGTGCCTGGCTGCTATTTCTTCGTCGGCAACGGCGGTCCGGGCACGCCCGGGGCCTGCACGGTGCATAACCCCAGCTACGATTACAACGACGACATCATCGAGCCGGGCGCGGCCTTCTGGGCTGAACTCGTCGCAGCGTACTTGAAGCACTGATCCTACTGGGTCAATAACGCCGTCGAGCGCTGACCGCGGCGCAATGCGGGCAAGGTTCCGGGCCGCCTGCGGGTGCGACGCTCAACCGAAGGCGCAGCGTCCAGATCGAATCCGGCACCTGACGCCATCGCTCGATGGCCGGGCCAAGGCTTGCGGGGAAAGCTGCCGGCTCAGGCCGCGTCGGGCTGCACGGAAGGCGCCGCACGCCTGAAGGCATCGAGCTCGCCGCAGGCGGCATCCACCGCGCGAATCAACGGATAGGGCGTGAGGTCCACGTTGAAGCGGCGCGCACTCTCCACCTGGGGCACCAGGTAGACGTCGGCCAGCGTAGGTGTGTCGCCGAAGCTGAAGCGCCCGCGCTTCGGGGCCGATGCCATCAATGCCTCGTAGGCGCTGAAGCCGGCGTTGATCCAGGTGCCGCACCAAGCGTCGACAGCGGCAGCGTCGGCGCCGAACTGCTTGCGCAGGTACTCGAGGATGCGGCGGTTGTTCACCGGATGGATGTCGCAGCCCACGAGGGCCGCCAGAGCCCGCACGTGAGCGCGCTCCAGCGCCGCAGTCGGCAGCAGCGCCGGGGTGGGGTACTTCTCCTCCAGCCACTCGATGATGGCCGGCGACTGGATCAGAATCTGCTCGCCCGTGTCCAGCGCGGGCACCAACTGCTGTGGGTTGACCGCCTTGAACGCCTCCTGCAGGTGCTGTTCGGTTCGCAGGTCCACGGCCACGTACTCCGTGTCCAGCCCTTTGAGATTGAGCGCAATGCGCAGGCGGTGCGAGGTGCCGCTGCGAAAGAAGTTGTAGAGCTTCATCACTCGGCCGGGCCGACGTTCAGCGCGATCTCACCCACGCCCTCGACACGGCCGGTGATCTTGTCGCCCGCCACCACAGGGCCAACGCCCTCGGGCGTGCCGGTATAGATCAGGTCGCCCGGCTCAAGGTGATAGAAGAGCGAGAGGTCGGCGATGATCTCCCGAATGTTCCAGATCAGCTTGTCCACGTCGGAACTCTGCTTGACATGGCCGTTGACGCTCAGTTCGATGGCGCCATGGTCGATGACCGTGCCCTCCATAGGCACGATTTCGCTGCACACCGAGGACTGTTCCACGTCCTTTCCCAGGTCCCAGGGGCGGCCCTTGTCACGCGCCACCAGCTGCAGGTCGCGCCGCGTCATGTCCAGGCCGCAGGCGTAGCCGTAAACGATCTCGTGCGCGCGCTCGACCGGCACACGAAACCCCGGCTTGCCGATCACGAGCACGAGCTCCATCTCGAAGTGGTAGTTCGTGGTGCCGGGTGGGTAGGCCACGGTGGCGCCGCTTTGCACCAGGGTCTGCGGCGACTTGGTGAAATAGAACGGGCGCTCGACCGACTTGTCGACCGGGCGACCCATCTCGACCGCATGCGCGTGGTAGTTGCGGCCGACGCAGAAGATGCGGTTGACGGGCAGGCGCTCGGCCTTGCCGCGCACGGGCAGGGATTGAACGGCGGGCGGATTCCAGAGGTAGGTGGTCATGAGAAGAATTCCTCGATGCAATGGCGGGGCGGGGTCCGGGAGCGTCAGCCCCGGTTCTCGTAGACGCCGAGCTTGCGGTGCAACGGCGACTCGTCGGCGATGAAGATGAAGGAGGGGCGGTCAGGCAGGCGGTTGCTCAGCGTGACGGCTTCGTAGCCGGGCGCGCAGCAGGTGTCGGCCTCGGCCAGCGTGAAGGAGCTGCCGAAGACCTGCACTTCGACGCCGCCTTCGATCAGATGGAACACCTGGGCCGGTGAGCGCGCGGGCAGGCGCAGCGTCTGGCCGGGGCGAAGCATCAGCGCGTAGAAGCCAAGGATGTTCTCGGCGTCATCGCCGGTCTCGGGGTTCACGTAGGTGATCTGTACGGCATCCAGGTCGGGCTGGTCCTCGGCCAGCGCCTCGAGCGCGGCGCGCGCGTCCACCCAGGGGTAGCGCAGCATCGGGTAGCGCTTGCCGGACCGACCGAACACCGGCGTGGGCACCACACCGCCGCGTGCGTAGGCGCGGTCGCCGCGGCCCGGCACCTGGGTCTGGCGCTCGCCGTTGATGTGATAGCTGGCCTCCATGTAGTAGACCAGGGGCAGGTCCAGCACGTCGAGCCAGACCACCGGCTGGTCGCCGTCGTGACCATGCTCGTGCCACAGGCCAGTGGGCGTGAGGATCAGGTCGCCGCGGCTCATCGGGCATTTCTCGCCGTCCACCGTGGTCCAGGCGCCTTCGCCTTCGACGACCATGCGCACCGCGTTGGGTGTGTGGCGGTGCGAGGGCGCCCATTCGCCGGGCAGCAGCAGCTGCATGCCCAGGTAGATCGCGGCGCTGGCCTGCATCTTCTCCAGGCCGTGGCCCGGGTTGGCCAGCACCAGCACGCGGCGCTCGGCCTTCTCGATCGGCGTCAGCTCGCCGGCCTGCAGCAGCAAGGGCTTGAGCGACTGGTAGGACCAGAACGTCGGCTTCGTCTGGCGCGTGGGCACCTTGGGCGGAAGCACCCCGCGCAGGCTGGGCCACAGGGGCACCAGGTTCTGTTTCGTCAGCTCGTCGCGGTAGTCCTGCGGCAGGTCTTCCAGGCGGCCGAGCGGTTGATCGGAGTCGGTCATGGCGGTTCCTTAAAACGGTGGTGACGGTGTGCGTTCAGGCTGCGCCCAGGCCGAACGGCGCAGGCGTGGGGGCAACGATAGAGCGGAACAGGTCGTTGAGAGCCTCGCTCTTCCTGCTCGCACCTCCGCGAGCATCTGCTTCATGTTGTTGATCACGGTTGGCAGCGACTCAGACGCCCAGATATTCATGAACGATGCGCGGCTCGGCGCGCAGGGCTGCCGAATCGCCGGACCAAACGACCTTGCCCTTCTCCATCACGAAGTGACGGTCAGCCAAGTCCATGAGGGGGCCGAGGTTCTTGTCGATCACGATCATCGACAGCCCTTCGGACTTGAGCTCGCCCAGGGCGCGCCAGATCTCTGCACGGATCAGCGGCGCAAGGCCTTCGGTGGCCTCGTCGAGGACCACCAGCCGTGGATTGGTCAACAACGCCCGTCCGATGGCCAACATCTGCTGCTCGCCCCCCGACAGCTGGGAGCCCAGGTTGCTGCGACGCTCTTTCAGGCGTGGGAAGAAGCCGTAGACACGATCAAGCGTCCACGGCTTGAGCTTGCTGGCAGGATTGGTCCTGGCGGTGGCAACCAGGTTCTCCTCCACCGTCAGGTTCGGAAACACTTGGCGTCCCTCGGGCACCAGGCCCAGACCCAGCCTGGCAATCTGGTACGAGGCCAAGCCTTCCACAGCCTTGCCATCGAACTCGATCTGCCCGCCCTTGGGCGGGAGCAGTCCGAAGAGGCACTTGATGGTGGTCGATCGCCCCATGCCGTTGCGCCCGAGCAGGGTCATTACCTCGCCCTCTTTCATCGAGAAATCGACGCCGAACAAGACCTGGGCGGCACCGTAACCGGCCTTCAGGCCGCTGACGTTCAGGAAGTTCTTCATGCTTCGCCGACCTCCTCTTCGCCCAGGTAGATGCTGCGGACTTCCTCGTTGCCGCGGATCTCCTCGGGCGTGCCGGTGGTGAGGATGCGCCCGTAGACGAGCACGCTGATACGGTCGGCCAGGGCAAAGACGGCATTCATGTCGTGCTCGACCAGCAGGATGGTGTAGCGTCGCTTGAGCGACTTGAGAAGCTCGACCACCGCCGCCGACTCCTGCACGCTCATGCCGGCCATCGGCTCATCGAGCAGCAGGAACTTGGGACGCGAAGCCAGCGCCATGGCCAGCTCCAGCTGGCGGCGCTCGCCATAGCCCAGCTCGGAAGCCAGGACGTTGGCTCGCGAGGCCAGGCCCGCCGCCGCTATGCCTTCGTCGGCCGCCGCCAAAGCAGCCTTGTCCTCGAGCAGGGGCTTCCAGAAACTGAAGGCGTGCGTGCGCGCCCCGCGGGCGGCCAGCGCAGCATTCTCGCGCACCGTGAACTCGTCGAAGACCGAAGTGATCTGGTATGAGCGCACCAGACCCCGCCGCGCCCTGGCATAGATGCCCTGGGCCGTGACGTCCTCGCCCGCGAAGTGGATCTGTCCGCTGTCCGAGCGCAGCTCACCCGAAAGCTGGTTGATCAGCGTCGTCTTGCCTGCCCCGTTGGGGCCGATGATGGCATGGAGCTCACCTTGCCGGATGTCCAGCGAAACCTCATCGGTGACGAGCAAGGCGCCGTAGCGCTTGGTGATCGCCTGGGTATGCAACAAGCTGCTCATTGCGCGCTCCCCCTTGCCGCAAGCGCGGAACGAGCAGAGCGCTCCTTGGCACCGCCCAGGCTCGCCCCCAGCTTCTCGAACCAGCCGATGATGCCGGTCTTGCCCAGCATCGCAACCGCGAGGATCACCAGGCCAAATACGGCCATCCAATGCTCGGTGTAGGCCTTGAGAACCTCCTCGATGCCGAGAAAGGCCAGCGTCCCCAGCACGGGGCCGAAGACGGTGCCCATGCCGCCAAGCACCACCATCACGATGAGCTCGCCCGAGACCATCCACGACATGCTGCTCGGCGACGCATAGGCGTTGAGGTTCGCCAGCAGCATGCCGGCGATGCCGCAGAAGACCGCGGAGAGAACATAGGCGGTGAGCTGGTAGCGCTGCAACGGCAGCCCGACAGAGGCCACGCGGCGGTCGTTCTGTCGCCCCCCACGCAAGGTCATGCCAAAGGGCGAGTTGCGCAGCCGCGTCAGCCAGTACACCAACAAGGCAAGCAACAGCCAGGCCGCGTAGAACACGTCCTGGGGCGTGGCCAGCTGCCATCCGAAGAACTCGCTGGGCGTGGGGACGCTCATGCCGTCGTCGCCGCCGTACTGCTTGAGGCTGACGATGACGAAATAACCCATCTGCGCGAACGCCAGGGTGA
This sequence comes from Comamonadaceae bacterium 2FH, assembly GCA_005503335.1. Taxonomy (GTDB): domain Bacteria; phylum Pseudomonadota; class Gammaproteobacteria; order Burkholderiales; family Burkholderiaceae_C; genus SCMQ01. The sequence continues at coordinate 119,907 of SCMQ01000005.1, read as the reverse complement.
TCATGATGAAGGCGATGCCCGAGGTGCGCAGACTGATCTGCCCGGTGAGCCCGCCGACGAGCACGCAGGCGACCACGCACATGCCCAACTGAGCCCAGCCCGAGGTGATGCCATAGTACGCAGGCAGGGACACACTGTACATGCCGATGCCGATGAACAGGGCATGACCCAGGCTGACGAGCCCACCGAAACCCAGCGCGATGTTGAGCGCGCTGGCGGCGATCGCGTAGATCAATACCCGGGCCACGAAGGCCACGAGAAAGTTGTCGTTCGTGGCTGCAGCCACCGTGGGCACCGCAGCCAGGACGAGCATGAGGATCACCGGCAGCAGTTGCGCCGGTCGCAGGAACTTGTTCATCATTTCCCCTTGTGAGCCGGGAACAGGCCCTGTGGTCGCCAAGCGAGGATCACCGCCATGAGCAGGTAGATCAGCATGGAGGCCAGTGCCGGCCCTGCCGCGTTGGCCACTTCCCGGTCGGCGAACTCACGGATCAGCATCGGCAGGAAGGTGCGGCCCAGCGTGTCGACCAGGCCGACGATGATGCCGGCGTAGAGCGCACCGTGCACCGAGCCGATGCCGCCGATGACGATGACCACCAGCGTGGTGATCAGCACCGGCTCGCCCATGCCGCTTTGCACCGACAGAATGGGGCCTGCCATGGCCCCCGCGAGCGCCGCCAGCGCCGCACCCAGCGCGAACAGCATGGCATTGAGCAAGCGGATGTTCACGCCCAGGGCGCCCACCATCTGCGGATTCACCGAGCCGGCGCGGATGAGCATGCCCACGCGCGTCTTGTGGATCAGCCACTGGCTACCGGCAGCCACCAGCAGACCGACGACGATGATCAGGAAACGGTAGGTCGGGTAGGTGAAGCCGAGCAGCTCCACCGTGCCGGACAGGGCCTCAGGCAGCGAGACGAAGACCGGCTGAGGTCCCCAGACCATTCGCACCACCTCGTTGAAGAACAGCACCAGGCCGAAGGTCGCCAGCACATGGTCCAGGTGGTCGCGCCGGTACAGGCGCGAAACAGCCACCCATTCCAGCAGCAAGCCGACCACCACGCCGGTGGCCAGCGCCGCCAGAACCCCCAGCGCGAAAGACTCGGTGTGCACACCGACCACGGCGGCCGCATAGGCACCCAGCATGTACAGCGAGCCGTGAGCCAGGTTCACGAAGCTCATGATGCCGAACACCAGCGTGAGCCCGGCGGCCAGCAGGAACAGCATGACGCCGTACTGCAGGCCGTTGAGCAGCTGCGCGATGAGCAGGGAAGCCGTCATGTCTTACCTCGGCTTGCACTGGGAGACGTAAGCGTCCTGGTGTTCCTGCAAGGGCGTGCCGATCTGCTTGACCACCACCTGCGAGCCCTCCTTGGCCACCTGGAAGGCGTAGTAATTCTGCACCGGCATGTTGTTGGCGTTGAAGCGGAACGGCCCACGCACGGCCTTGAGCTCGGCGCCTGCGGCCTTGACTGCCGCAGCGAAAGCCGCCTTGTCGGAAGTGTTGCCCTTGACCTTACCCACAGCCAGGTCGAGCAGGCGCGCGGTGTCGTAGCCTACGGCGGCGTAGTGGCTCGGCACGCGACCGTACTTCTTGCTGAAGTTGGCCACGAACTCGGCGTTGCCCGGGGTCTTGAGCGCGACATCCCACATGGCGCCCGTGATGGTGCCCACGGCCGCATCGCGCAGGGACGGCATGGTCGTTCCATCGACCGTGAAGGCCGACAGCATGGGCACGCGCTTGCTCAGGCCGGCCTGGCTGAACTGCTTGACGAAGTTCACGCCCATGCCTCCAGGATAGAAGACGAACACAGCATCCGGGCCGGCCGCCTGGAGTTGCGCGATTTCGGCAGAGTAGTCCGGTTGGTTGACTTGGGTGTACACCTCGTCGAGGACCTGCCCCTTGTAGTAGCGCTTGAACCCGGCGATGTAGTCCTTGCCGGCCTGGTAGTTGGGGGCCATCAGGTAAACGCGCTTGTAGCCACTGTCCTGTGCAAACTTGCCCATGGCCTCGGCTGCGCCATCGTTCTGCCAGGCTGCGGAGAACACATTGGGCAGACAGCCACTGCCGGCGATGGGCGACGGACCCGCGTTGGTGGCAATGACCACCGTGCCCGACTCGACGATGCGAGGCAGACTGGCCATCAGGACATTGGAAAATCCCAGGCCGACGATGGCGTCCACCTTGTCGCGGTCGATGAACTTGCGCGCAATCTGGTTGCCCAGCTCGGGCTTGAGTTGATCGTCCTCGCGCAGCACGGTCACGGGCTGCCCGCCGAGCTTCTTGCCCAGCGACTCGATGCCCAACATGAAGCCATCGTACTGATCCTGGCCGACCGCGGCGACGGGGCCCGACAGCGGACCGGAGAAGCCGATCTTCACTTCGGCCTGAACAGCCTGCAGGGCCAGCAGGGAGGCGCCGGCCACCAGCGTTTTGATAACGGATTTGGAATACACAGTTGTCTCCTGTAAGGAAGGTCCACCGTTGGCGAAGACGCAACGGCAGAAGGCGGGTGTGCCGGCTTGCGCCAGCACCGTTTCGATCAGTCGAGTCGGAGCATCACGCGCATGTTCTCGATCTTTACCGGGTAGGTTCTGATGTCCTCGGTCAGCGGCGCACACATCGCCTTACCGCTGCAGACATCGAAGCGCCCCTGGTGCAGGGGGCACTCGATCTCGCGCCCCTCCAGGAACCCGTCGCTCAAGCGCGCCGCGCCGTGCGTGCACAGGTTGTCGGTGGCGAAGATCTCGCCCTCGACCTCGTAGAGAGCAATGTCCTTGCCCGCCACGTTGACACCGACCACGTCGCCCTCGGGTACGTCGTCGCGGGCGGCAGCATCAATCCAGTCCGGGTTGCTCATAGGTGCCTCAAATGGGGTAGATGATCGAGTTGGGGATCATTTCGCTGTCGTAAATGCACAGGCGCGACTTGAACTTCAAGCCTTCGGCTGTGCGCACCACGGTGTCGATGTAGCGCCCCACGTTGAACACGGTCGACACCTGGGACAGCTTGGTGCGAAGAACAGCGTAATTGGCCTCGCATTCGAACCGGCCGTCGACGATCTTGCGAACGACCGGTGCGCCGACCACATGGCGCTGGTAGTAAGGGTCGTGAAACAGCGTTTCGCGGATGCCGTAGACGCGGTCCTTCAGCATGCCCTTGCTTTCGAACGACAGCGTAGCCAGCGGGAAGCCGCGCTCATGGTTCTCGCGCGGCTGCAGGCGATACACGCAGTCCTCCGTGAAGAATTCGGGCCACAGGTCCCAGTTGCCGGAATCGACCGCACTGGCGTAGTCGGCGTAGAGCTGGGTCAGTGCGTGGTAGGTCTCGAAGTCCATCGTGCTTCCTTTCTCAGTCGCGGCCGTGGGCACAATCCGCCGCGGGCTCGGCCTGGGGCTTTTCCATCACCTCGCGCCAGTAGCGGTACATGCCGCGAATCAGGGTTTCAGTCACCATGTGGTCGGTGTTCTCGACCTCGCGGCCGCCGAGTTCGACCAAGCTGCGATGAAACGGCTTCTGCTCGAATCCCTGCTGCGAAAGCTCGATCACCTCGCCATCGTCGGCCGAGACGAAGCCCGCGGGCCCGAACAGGTTGGCCTGGCGCAGGCGGCGCTGCGTCATCTCCTCGCTGTCATCCTCGAAGCCGAAATGGGTCCAGACAAAGTCGAACGAGCCATGCCCGTTGGGCTGGATATGGCGGGTCGACACGCTGTTGACCTGCTGCTGCAGGATGACGCTCGGAAACAGGGTCGTCATGACGGCCGTCGGGCCGCCCCACCAGGGCTCGGGCACGATGTCGAGAAAGCGCGGGTCGTTGAGCTGCATGCTCTCCTTGAAGCTCGACACCTGCGTGACCTGCTCGGACTTGCCGCCCTGGCCGCGCGTGGAGATCATCGCGGCATGACGATGGCGCGCATCCATCTTGAGCTCGGACTTGTTGTCGGCGCGCCAAAGGCCGAACGTGACGAACCAGGTGTGCAGCAGGCCCGGGTGATACGGATCCTTGATGTTTTCCTGCATCAGCTTCCAGTTGCCCGGAATGCGCTGCCGGTTGTAGCCGAGGATCTTGAGCTTGCGGCCGTTGAACAGGCGGTCGAAATAGCCAAGGATCGTGGGCCCCATGAAATCCTCGAGCGATTCGATGTCCGGGTCGAATGACGCAAAGACAACGCCACCGCGGGTGGCCACCTTGAGCTTGGTCAGTCCGTGATCGGCAGTCTTGAAGTCCGCGGGCATGCCGCCATGGACCTTGCCATCCTGCTTGACACCGCGCCGAAACGGCACGCCCTGCAGGTCGCCTTTGAGGGTGTAGCTCCATTGGTGGTAGGGGCAGACGAATTCCTTTCTGTTGCCGTGTCGCTCGCGGCAAAACTGCATGCCGCGATGGGCGCAGACATTCTCGACCACGCTCACGCTCCCGTCGGCGTCGCGCACCATGAGGACCGAGCGCTCGCCCACCACGGTGCGCTTGAAGTCTCCGGGGTTGGGAATCTCGGCCTCCAGACCGACATAGCACCAGTGACCAGAGTAGAACAGCCGATCCAGCTCGCGCTTGTACAGATCCTCGCGCGTGTACGCCCAGAAGGGCACTCGGCTGCTGCCGTCGTCAGGCCACTTCGGGTCCTGGGGAAACACTGTCTTGGGTTCACTCATCTCTCGGTCTCCTTGGGTGTGTACTGGGCATGCCGGGGAAGGCGTGGGTCAGACGCCGCTGGGATAAAAGGCATCGGCGTAGATGTACTCGGGCTCCACACCTAGCCGCTTGACGAGAAGGCTCAAGGCCTCGACCATGGCCGGAGCGCCGCACAGGTAGGTGCGCCACCCTGCCAGCGAAGGCAGGTCGCGCTCGATCACATCGGTCACGAGGCCGGAGCGCTGGCCTTCGGCGACCGGGCCCGTGGCGATCACGACCTGCACGGTCAGGTTCGGGTGCTTGGCCGCCAGCGCCTGCAGGCGCTCGGCGTCGTAGAGGTCCTGTTGGCTGCGCACGCCGAAATACAGGTGGATGGGGTTGTCCATTCCGGTCTCGAGCGCACCGCGCACAATTGAAAGCACCGGGGCCAGCCCTGTACCGCCCCCGACACACAGCATGGGGCCTGTGTGCTTGCGACGCAGGTAAGCCGTACCCAGCGGGCCGCTGATTCGGATGGACGCCCCGACTTCCAGCTGGTCGAACACGTATTCGGTGACGCGGCCGTCCGGGACCAGGCGGATCTGGAACTCCATCTCATCGTCGCCGGGCAGGCCAGCCATCGAGTAGGGACGGATGTGATCGGGGGTGAACTGCAGCGTGGCGTACTGGCCCGGGCTGAATTCGAGCGACTTGGCGAGCTTGACGCGGATGCGACGGATGTCGTGCGTCGCCTCCTCGATGGCGGTGACGGTGCCCTTGACAATGCGGGCGGGATGCACCACCACCTCGTCCACTTCGGGTACTTCGATGGTGCAGTTCTCGGTCAGCACGGCCTGGCAGGCAAGCACATAGGTGTCGGCGCCGGCCTGGGGGCGACCTGCTTCCGGTCCGCTGTCCAGCACCTGACCCTTGACCACCCGGCAGCGGCAGGTGCCGCAGCGGCCGGCCATGCAGCTGTAGGAAATCGGAATATCGTGCGTACGAAGCACGTCCAGCAGGTTATTGCCGATTTCGACATTCAGCTGCCGATTGAGGGGTTCGACGACGAGTTCCATGTTCAGCTCTCTGTGTATGAGTGTTGTCTCCTGATGCAGCAATTCTGGCGAGCGAAGTGATATAAGTCCATGCAGCGAGTTTGATAGAAAGAATCACCAACTTGAATATCATTCGTCAACCATGAACCTGCGTGACATTGACCTCAACCTGCTGGTGGTCTTCAATCAGCTGCTGATCGACCGCAGCGTTTCGACCGCCGCCGACAAGCTGGGCCTGACGCAACCGGCCGTCAGCAACTCGCTCAAACGTCTGCGTGCGGTGCTCAAGGACGAGTTGTTCCTGCGCACCTCGCGCGGCATGGAGCCAACGCCCTATGCGCTCCATCTGGCGGAGCCGGTCGTTTACGCGCTCAACGCCCTGCAGTCAGCCCTCACTCACCGGGACTCCTTCGACCCGATGACGAGCAGGCGCACATTCAACCTGGCGATGACTGACATCGGCGAGATCTACTTCATGCCGCCGCTCATGAACGCCCTCGCGCAACGGGCGCCGCACATACAGATTAGCACCCTGAGGCCCCACGCGAGCAACCTCAAGGAAGACATGGAATCCGGGTCGGTGGACCTTGCGGTGGGTCTCCTGCCGGACCTTCAGACGGGTTTCTTCCAGAGACGCCTGTTCCGCCACCGCTATGTCTGCATGTTCCGCAAGGGCCACCCCGAGGCGCACACGCCTGTCAGCCTGGAGCAGTTCTGCAAGCTGGAACATGTTGGCGTCGTTCCCGCAGACACCGGGCACAGCGACATCAACGGGCTGCTGGAGCGCGCGGGCGTCAAGCGGCACATGAGGTTGCTGGTGCCGCACTTCATCGCGGTAGGCCCCATCCTGCAAAGCACGGACCTGATCGCAACCGTGCCGCAGCGCTTCGCCGAGCGCGTCCAGGATGCCTTCAATCTGGTCACATCCCCGCACCCCGCTCGGCTGCCTGACATCGCCATCAATTTGTTCTGGCACGCCAAGTTCAATAGGGACCCTGCCAACCTGTGGCTGAGGCAACTGTTCGTCGAACTTTTCGCGGATACGGAATCGCGCCGCAGCAACTGAGCGGCACGGCCACAGGCGCCATCCCGTGCGATTGCCATCACCGGCCAGCATGCACCGTATCAATATCAGTGATGGCGCGCGCGGCGTTCTTGCTGCAATATTTCCGGGCAGTGATCGGCGCCGCACCGGCGCCAGACATAGCCGACGACCAAGGACGACCCAGTGAGTTCCGCTCCTCGCGCCCTCTTTTTCACCTCCGCAACGCAGCGCGTGGAACTCGCGCGTCAGCGCTACTTCGAAGAAGGCCTGCTTCCTTCGGGCATCGTCAGCAACGCTGTTCTGGACTCCTGGTTCCGCTGTCAGCGACTCGGGTACGACCCGCAACGGTCGGTCGAGTTCAACCTCGTGTCCAACAGCCGTGTGCAGCTCGCGCTGCAACGCAATCGCCAGCTGGTGGAGGCCTGGACCGGCGAGCTCCCAGAGCTCGAGCGAACGCTCGCCGGCACTTCCTGTTCTGCCATCCTGACGGATCCATCCGGCGTGCTGGTCGCCACCACCGGTGGAGGTCGGGCGCAGGACGTGATCACCCCTGTCGCACACCGCATCGGCGTCAACCTGTCGGAGGACGCCGCGGGCACCACCGCGCCGGCGCTGGTCGTAAAAACCGGCAAGGTCATCACCGTGCTTGGCGGCGAGCACTACTTCGACAGCGTCAAGCCCATGAACTGCGCGGCCGCCCCCATACACAACACCCGGGGCCAGCTTGCGGGCGTGTTGAACATCTCCAGCGAGGGTTTGCCGTTTGACTTCGATGCAGCCGCGGTCGTCTCTCTGTACGCCACGTCCATCGAAAACAGACTGTTGACGGCCCAGGCGAACGAGCACCTGCTGCTTCGTTTGCAGGTCAGCCCATCACTTCTCGATACGCCGATGGTGGGACTCGCGGGGATCGACGGACAAGGGCGCCTGACCTGGGCCAATGGCGTGGCCTCCCGTCTCCTGGGCATGGATCTCTCTGGAAGGCAAGACCTTCTGCCCGGCGTGGATGGCATCTTCGGGGTGAGCCTGGATCGTCTACTGGCGCTGCCCCAGGCGGGAGCAACGCCGATGAGGCTGGCCAATGGCCTGTCTGTCTGGATGCGCGCATTCATGCAGGCGCCGGATGGTCTTCGTGGATTGAACATCCGCCGCGAAACGACCGAAGCACCGCCCACAGCACTTTGCCTCCCGGCGTCGGTCGCGCCTGGATCATCGGCGCAAGCTTTCGAAGAGAGTCTGCACGATGCTGCGGCGACTGCCGCTGATCCTCCGCCGGCCCCCCCACCCTCGCTGCGAGCGTCAGACCAGGAGCTCATCGCGCGAACGGTGCGCGCCTTCGGCGGCAACATATCGGAGGCGGCCAGGCAGTTGCACGTCTCGCGCGGACTGATCTATCGCCGCCTCAAGCAAGCCCAAGGCGACTGTCCCTGAGGAGGCCCAGTGCACAGGCCCTGGCTTGTCTCATAACGGAACAATCCGGCGCAAGGGTTTTCCCGATGTGCCGTGAGGAGGCCGTGATCCCTACGCTTGCCTCCTGTGAGCGCCCAGCCGTGGTCGTGGTGGCCATGTGGGCTGGGTCTGCATCACGCGGAGACATGCATGCAAGATCACACCATCGAATTCGCCGAGGCACGGCGCCACGACTCGCTTCAGGAGCGCCTGGAGCGCGCGTTCATCAGGGGACGGCTGTCCCGCCGGGCCTTCATCCGGGCCGTCACGGCAGCAGGCTTATCGACCACCGGCCTTCAGGTGCTGGCAGATGAGCTGGAGGCCATTCGTGCCAATCAGACGGAGCGGGCGGCAAAATTGCAGTCCAGCTATGACTACATCGTCGTGGGTACCGGGAGCGCCGGGTGCGCTCTGGCAGGCCGCCTGGCACAGCGCACCGAGGCCAGCATCCTGCTGATCGAAGCCGGCGATTGGGATGTGGCGCCATCGGTGATGAACCCGGGCGTATGGTTCACCAACCTGGGAACCGAGCGGGATTGGAAAGACGTGGCCATTGCCACGCCGTTCACGAACAACCGGCCCATTCCCGAACACATGGGCAAGGTGGTCGGCGGAGGCAGCAGCATCAACGCCACGATCTGGGCACGGCCCTTCAAGAGCGATCTGGACCATTGGGCCGAGGTCAGCGGCGACAGTGCCTGGGGTTATGAATCCGGGCTCGCCATCTACCGGCGCCTGGAAGACTGGCAGGGCACGCCCAGCGCACGCTATCGTGGCAAGGGCGGCCCCGTCTGGTGCCAGCCTGCGCATGACCCGCACCCGCTGGCGCCGGCCATGTTGGCCGGTTGCAGGAGCCTGGGTCTGCCAGTGCTTGACGATCTCAACGGCGCACGTGAAGAACGTGGCAACGGCTTTGCGCTGATGAACCAGATCATCAAGAACGGGCAACGCAACAGCATGGCGCGGGCCTACCTTTATCCGGTTCTCGCCCGCGAGAACGTCACTCTGCTGGTCAATGCCCATGTCGACCGCCTCACGTTCTCTGGCCAACGGGTGACTGGCGTGCAGCTCAATCGTGGCGGCACGGTGGCCCAGGTCGAGGCCAGGACCGAGGTCGTACTGTCTGCCGGTGGGGTCAACACGCCCAAGTTGCTGATGCTCAGCGGCATTGGCGATGAAAAGCAGCTGCGCGCGCACGGCATCAAGGCGGTCATGCATGCGCCCGAGGTCGGCCGCAATTTCCAGGACCACCTCCTGCACGGCGGATGTCTATGGGAACCCAAGGAGGCCATGCCCCACCGCAACAGCGCAGCGGAAGCATCCGGTTTCTGGACCAGCAACAGCGCGGCAACGTCGCCGGACGTGAACCTGGTCCAGATCGAACTTCCCTATGCAAGCGAGGTGGTTGCCAAGGACTATGCGCCGCCGCCCACCAGCTGGGCGCTGTGCGCAGGCCTGGTGGCCCCCAAGAGCCGAGGAACGGTGTCGCTTCGCTCTGCCAAGCCAGATGATCGCCCGGTCGTCGACGCCCAGTTCCTGAGCCATCCCGATGACGTGAAGGCGCTTGCGGCTGGCATCGAACTGGCCCGGGAAATCGGCAACTCCGGCCCCATGCGCGACTTCGTCAAGAGAGAAGTGGTGCCGGCAAAGTCGCTCAAGGGCAAGGAAATGGAAGCCTTCATTCGCAATGGCGCGACCACCTACTTCCATGCCAGCGGCACCTGCCGCATGGGCAAGGACTCGCAGGCTGTCGTCGACGCCAAGCTGCGCGTCAACGGCGTGCAAGGCCTGCGCATCGCCGACAGTTCCATCATGCCCCGAATCGCCAGCGTGGCGACGATGGCCACCTGCGTCCTGATCGGTGAACGGATGGCGGACATCCTGCTGCCGCCCACGTGAGCATGAGACCCCGACCACGGCCCTTTTTTCCAACCACTTCCTTGAAAACATTTAAAGACCATGGAATCCCAACTTCTCATTGACAACCAATGGGCTCATGCCCAAGACGGTGCCATGTTCGAGCGTCGGCACCCGGTATCCGACGAAGTCGTGACGCGCTCGGCAGCCGCAGGGGTCGCCGACGCCGTGCGCGCCGTCGAGTCGGCGAGCGCAGCTTTCAAGGCCTGGCGCCGCTCACCACACAGCGAACGACGCCGCCTGCTGCTGAAGGCCGCGGATATTCTCGAGGCCAAGACACCTCAGTTCATCGAGGCAATGGCTCGCGAGGTGGGTGCGTCGGCGCTGTGGGCGGGTTTCAACGTCCACCTCGCAGCCAATGTGTTCCGCGAAGCGGCGTCCCTGGCCACGCAGATTCAAGGTGAGACGATTCCCACCGACAAGCCGGGCGCATTGTCGATGACGCTGCGTCAGCCTGTAGGCGTGATCCTGAGCATCGTGCCCTGGAACGGTACCGTGGTACTGGCGGCACGCGCGATCGCCTACCCCATCGTGTGCGGCAACACCGTGGTCTTCCGTGGATCCGAATCCAGCCCGCGCACCCACGCTCTGGTGGCGGAAGCCCTGGTCGAGGCGGGCTTCCCGGCCGGCGTGCTCAACTACCTCAGCAACGCTCCCCAGGCCGCCGGCGATGTGGTGGACGCCATGATCGCGCACAAGGCTGTGCGCCGTATCAACTTCACGGGCTCGACCCGGGTGGGCCGCATCATCGCCCAGAAGGCCGCCACGCACCTGAAGCGCTGCCTGCTGGAGCTGGGCGGCAAGTCACCTCTGGTGGTGCTCGACGACGCAGACCTGGACGAGGCCGTCAAGGCAGCCGTATTCGGCTCCTTCCTGTACCAAGGGCAGATCTGCATGTCGACCGAGCGACTGGTGGTCGACGAGAAGGTGGCCGACGAGTTCGTGGCCAGGTTCGCCGCACGCGCCAACGAGCTGAGCAGTGGTGACCCTGCGGCAAACCCGCAGTGCATCATTGGACCGATGATCAGCCCCCACTCGGGCACGCGGATCAACGACTTGCTGCAGGACGCACTGGACAAGGGCGCAAAGCTGGTTTGCGGCGGGGTGGCCTCGGGTGCAGTGATGCCCGCCACCATCTTGGACCACGTCAAGCCGAACATGAAGATCTACGACGAGGAAACCTTCGGCCCGATCACCGTGGTCGTGCGCGTCAAGGGGCCGCAAGAGGCCATAGACGTGGCCAACGACAGCGCCTATGGTCTGTCGTCGGGCGTGTTTGGTCGCGACGTCAACCGCGCATTGGCGGTGGCCATGGACCTGGAATACGGCTCGGTCCACGTCAACGGATCGACGGTTCAGAACGAGGCACAGGCACCCTATGGTGGCACCAAGGACAGCGGATACGGCCGATTCGACGGGCGCGCAGTCATTGATGAATTCACCGAGCTCAAATGGTTGACCATTGAGCCCAACGGTCAGCAGTACCCCTTTTGATCCGTCGGCAGCGGGCCCCTTGGGGGCACGCGGATCAGCAGCCGCGGCTCCCGTCAAACGGTACGCGCGCGTGGCCGGCCCGTGCTGCCACGGCTGACCAGATGTACGGGAAGAATATCTCGCACCGGCTGCGCCGGTCCCCGCAACTGCATGCGCTCCACCAGCCTTTGGGCCGCCAGCCGAGCCATGGCTTCGACCGGCTGGCGACAAGGTAGTTCAGCGCTCCTTCCGCGCGGTCGCGGCTGGTGGAGGTGTTCTGGGGTCCCATCACAAGCCCGATCTCCCGATGTCCGAGCTCATGGAGATGCCGGGCGGCCTCCGCGCCAGCGTGCACATTGTCGATCTCGACCGTATCGATCTTGTCGGAGCCGATCGACCGCACGACCAGCACGATCGGCATGCCGCGGTCGTGCAGGTCGAGAACGATCTTCGCGCCGAGTGTTGCCGTGGCAAAGATCATTCCCTCCAGGTAATCGTCGATCAGGGGTCGGGCTGAGGACACATTGCTGCGCTGGATCTGCGAATCCATGAAGAGCATCACCTGGTAGCCGGCTTTGTGCAAGGCAACGTGCAAGTGTTCAAGCAGCTGTGTCATGAACGGATTGTTCTGCAAGACATCGATGACGACACCGACGGTGCGGGTCTTGCTTTTCCCGGTCTTCCGGCCCACGACGGGCACGCAATACCCAAGCTGGGCTGCCGCCTCCTGAATGCGAACCCGCATGGCGGGGCTGATCGCTGAATTTCCTGCGAGCGCACGGGATGCCGTAGAGATGGAGCATCCGACGAGCCTGGCGACGTCTTCCAGGCGCGTGGCCGCCGGTGGATGGGCGTCTTCCAAGGGCTTCCTCCTAAGCTTTCCTTCCCACGCCTTCGCAAGCGCTCGCATACGCTGTTATTCATGTAGTGGATCAGCTAGCGAACGCAAAGGAGATCTACGGCTGTAGTACTAGGCCGGCCAGGGTGCGCGCCGAAAGGCCTCCACCAAGAAATCGATCAGCGCCCGCACTTTAGGAGTGAGGTGCTTGCGCGTCGGGTACACCGCATACACGCCAAGTTCGATAGAGCGGTATTCCGGGAGCACCTCGACCAGTGCCCCGGACCGCAGATGCGCGCCAACCAGAAATGATGGCTGAAGCACGATGCCCTGCCCTCGAAGCGAGGCCTCCACGCAAGTGTCCCCGCTGTTGCTGCGCATGCGCGGCACCACCTTAACGCTGGCCTGCCCTTCGGGGCCCTCGAACTGCCACTGGTCACCCATTGATAGCAGGGTGTAAATGTTCACGGTGTGGTGGGTCAGGTCGGAAGGCTGGGTCGGTGTGCCGTGCCGACGCAGATAGTCCTGCGATGCACAGAGGATCAGCCTCGTAGAGGCAAGTGACCGCAAGACCAACGAGGAACTGGGCAAGCGGGCAATGCGTACAGCCAGGTCGAAACCCTCATCGACCAGATCGACCACGCGGTCCGACAGGGTCACGTCCAGCGTGACCTTCGGGTGGCGGTCCATAAAGGTTGGCCACAGAGGCGCCAAGTACATCTGACCGAAAGTGACCGGGACGTTGACCCTGAGCTGGCCGATTACCTCGCCGGCTTGCGCGGTGATTTCGGCCTCGGCCTCCTCCACGCTGCCGAGTAGTTCGACGCAACGCCCGTGGAAGACCTCGCCCTCCTTCGTCAACGAAAGTCTTCGCGTCGTGCGGTGCAGCAGGCGCACGCCAAGCCGCGCCTCGAGATCGCCGACGAGGCGCGACACCGCGGATTTCGACGACTGTAACGACTCGGCCGCCTTCACGAAGCTGCCGGCCTCGACCACCGCGACGAAGGCACGCATCTCTTGAAATTTGTCCATGAAGCATTGTCCCGAAAATCGGGATGATTTGTGCGTCGAACGCCTATTTATCTCCGCGATTTGGGCCTCTACAGTTTCTCCATCGCAGCGAGCCCGCTGCGTGCCACAGGAGTCACAGCATGAAAGTCACTGTCATCGGCGCCGGAAACATGGGTTCGGCATTCGTTCAACAACTCACCCGCGCCGGCCACCAAGTCAGCGTGACCGCCCGCGATGCGGAAAAGGCGGCCAAGGTCGCCGCCTCGGCACCCGGCGCCAAGGCCGTGCCGACCGTAGGCGCTGCCGAGGGTGCCGACGCCGTCGTGTTGGCCACCGGCTTTGGAGATGCGGTCGCTGCGCTGCGCTCGGTAGGCAATCTGGCCGGCAAGGTGGTCATCGACATCACCAACCCGCTGACCGCCGATTACATGGGGCTGACCATCGGCCACAGCACATCGGCGGCGGAGGAAATCGCCAAGGCCGTACCCGACGCCGAGATCGTCAAGGCCTTCAACACGGTATTCGCTCAGGTGCTGGCCGAAGGCGCCGACTTCGGCAAGGGCCAGAAGGTCAGCGTTTTCGTCGCCGGCGACAGCCAGCAGGCCAAGCAAACGGCGGTTGCATTGGCTGAAAGCATGGGCTTCAGCGTCGTCGATGCCGGTGGCCTGAAGAACGCCCGCTATCTTGAGCCGCTGGCCGGTCTGAACATTTACCTCGGCTATGGCGCCGGGTTGGGCACGTCCATCGCGCCGGCGTGGATCCGCAAGGCTTGAGCGTCCACAACGCGATTCAAAGGAGCACGAACATGACTGCCCGCATTGCCAAGGCCGTGGCACTGACCGCCTTGATCACTTCAGCCGCTGTGGCCGCGCAGGCCCAATCACTGGCTGAGAACCCGACGACCCCGCCGCCGAAGGCTGAACGTCAAGCGCCCGCGGTCGAGAAGAACCTGAAGGTCTTCGACACGCTGGATTTCGACGTGTTCAGCAACCAGAAGTGGGACCGTCTGCACGAGAGCCATGCCAAGGACATCGTGGTCACCTGGCCGGATGGTCACGAAACTAGAGGCATCGACAAGCACATCGAGGACCTGAAGGCGCTGTTCGTCTTCGCGCCGGACATCGCGATCAAGACGCATCCGATCCGTTTCGGCTCGGGGACGTGGACGGCGGTGACCGGCGTGATGACCGGCACCTTCACAAAACCGATGCCGCTGCCCGACGGCAAGGTCATCCAGCCGACCGGGAAGCGCTTCGCGATCGGCATGGCCACCATCGGCCACTGGAAGGATGGCACGATGGACCACGAATGGCTGTTCTGGGACAACCAGGATTTCATGAACCAGATCGGCCTGGGCGCCAAGTAATCTGAAGGAGTGTCGACGTGATTTCGAACAGTTTCCTTCAACGGCTGCTCTCCACCGATGACCGCGCTGCCGCGCTCGCACTGCGTGTGCCTGTCGGGCTCATCTTCGCCGCTCACGGCGCCCAGAAGCTGTTCGGCTGGTTCGGCGGCTATGGCCTGGAAGGCACCGGGCAGTTCTTCGGTTCGATCGGCCTGAACCCTGGGGTACTGATGGCCTTGCTGGCAGGGGCGGCCGAATTCTTCGGAGGGTTGCTGCTCGTGCTCGGGCTGGTGGTGCGCCCGGCCGCAGCGGCGTTGTCGTTCACCATGCTGGTGGCCATCCTGTCGGTCCACATCGGCAAGGGCTTCTTCCTCGACAAGGGCGGCATCGAGTACGCTCTGGCGCTGTTCGCGGCGTCTCTCTCCCTGCTGCTCAGCGGTGCCGGCCGCGCCTCTGTGGACCGCGCGCTGTCCACAGAGGCCTGAGGGGGATCGCGACGATGGGCCGCCTGCCCGCCATCTTCGTCTCCCACGGAGCGCCAACCTTTGCGTTGGACGGTGGGCGGGCAGCCGCTCAGCTCGCGATGCTGGGTCGCGAGTTGCCGCGGCCCGCAGTCGTGCTCATCTTCTCGCCGCACTGGGCGGACGCGCCGCATGCCTGGCCGTTGCTGGTGGCCGCCGCCGGCGCGTCGTCACAAACTTCGCGAGCGCTGGAAGGCGGCATCGCACACGGCGTGCTGTCGATGGACGTGTTCGTCTTCGGCGCCACACAATGAACGAATAGCCCCCGATGAACGACCTGCTCATCCGCATGCCCGAACTGGCCGCCGACCGAATGGCCGAAATTGTGCTGCTCTTTCACGGCATGGGCTCAAGCGCTGAGGACCTGCGGGCGCTGGGCAAGAGCTTGGCCGCTCGACGTCCACTGGCCTGGGTGGTGAGCGTGCAGTCGCCCGACGCGTCCGACCTGGGATCGGGTTGGCAATGGTTTTCCGTCCGCGGCATCACTGAGGACAACCGACCGAGCCGCATCGCTGCCACGATGGATCGCTTCGTAGAGACGATTGAGAAATGGCAGCGCGCCAGCGGTGTCGGTCCGGAAAATACGACACTTGTAGGCGCCCACGTACCTGAGCTTCGAGCCGGACCGGACGGTGTTTCACGCGGGCACCGAGGAAGTCTTCAGGATCGCGATCGCACCTCGTGGGCTCGCCGACCGTCATTGGCAACAAGGTCTCCCCAGCCCGTTGCAGCTGGAACTAGCGATCGACGAAGTCGAAACGGCGCTGATGAGCGAGCATCTTGCGCATGCCGACCGCGGCGAGATCGCCACATTCGATCCGCTGCTGAGAGCACTTCCAGGGCTGCAAGCCGACGGCGGGCGTCTCGGTCGCGGCGACGTGGAATTGCTTTTCGAGCATCTGGCCGCGGCGTCGCTCGCAGGCCGTGACACCGGCTCCAACGCTCCGACCCGTGGCATGCCCGCCGCCGCATTGCTGATCCTGCGCGAGTGCATGCATCACCTGGGATTCAATGCCATTGTGACCTTGCGTGATGGCATGGCGTTCCGGACGATGTACTTCGCGAAGTAACGGGATCGACAGGCTCCATTTCAAGGAACACCGTATCCGTCCGGCCAGCCCAAGTTGACCGTTGGTGGCCGCCGTGGTCGACCTTCAGGCGTCGACGGTGCTCGTGGGCTACCAATGATTCGACAGCAACTCCTCGATACGGCTGGCCCTGTGTGTGGGCAGCCGATTGAGGATGTCCTTGAGATAGGCAAAGGGGTCGAGGCCGTTCATGCGAGCCGACTGGATCAGGCTCATCACGGCCGCCGCGCGTTGACCGGAGTGGCCTCGGGTGCGGTGATGTCCGCCACCATCTTGGACCATGTCAAGCCGAACATGAAGAGCTACGATCAGGAAACCTTCGGCCCGATCACCGTGGTCGTGCGCGTCAAGGGGCCGCAAGAGGCCATAGACGTGGCCAACGACAGCGCCTATGGTCTGTCGTCGGGCGTGTTTGGTCGCGACGTCAACCGCGCATTGGCGGTGGCCATGGACCTGGAATACGGCTCGGTCCACGTCAATGGATCGACGGTTCAGAACGAGGCACAGGCACCCTATGGTGGCACCAAGGACAGCGGATACGGCCGATTCGACGGGCGCGCAGTCATTGATGAATTCACCGAGCTCAAATGGTTGACCATTGAGCCCAACGGTCAGCAGTACCCCTTTTGATCCGTCGGCAGCGGGCCCCTTGGGGGCACGCGGATCAGCAGCCGCGGCTCCCGTCAAACGGTACGCGCGCGTGGCCGGCCCGTGCTGCCACGGCTGACCAGATGGACGGGAAGAATATCTCGCACCGGCTGCGCCGGTCCCCGCAACTGCATGCGCTCCACCAGCCTTTGGGCCGCCAGTCGGGCCATGGCTTCGACCGGCTGGCGGATGGTCGTCAGCCCGATCAGGGGTGACCCGGCCAGCGGGATGTCGTCGAAGCCGACCACGGACAACTGCCCGGGGACCTCGACACCGCGCCGCTTGCACGCCTCCAGCACACCCAGGGCCACGGTATCGTTCGCGGCGATGATCGCCGTCACGGGGTCGACCCGCGAAAGCAGCGACATCGCTGCCGAATAGCCGCTTTCGGACGTGTACTCCCCCCAGGTCAGCCGCACTTGGTCGCGCTCGATGCCGGCGGCAGCAAGGTTGGTCAGCGCTCCTTCCGCGCGGTCGCGGCTGGTGGAGGTGTTCTGGGGTCCCATCACAAGCCCGATCTCCCGATGTCCGAGCTCATGGAGATGCCGGGCGGCCTCCGCGCCAGCGTGCACATTGTCGATCTCGACCGTATCGATCTTGTCGGAGCCGATCGACCGCACGACCAGCACGATCGGCATGCCGCGGTCGTGCAGGTCGAGAACGATCTTCGCGCCGAGTGTTGCCGTGGCAAAGATCATTCCCTCCAGGTAATCGTCGATCAGGGGTCGGGCTGAGGACACATTGCTGCGCTGGATCTGCGAATCCATGAAAAGCATCACTTGGTAGCCCGCCTTGTGCAAAGCAACGTGCAAGTGCTCAAGCAGCTGTGTCATGAATGGATTGTTCTGCAAAACATCGATGACGACGCCGACGGTGCGGGTCTTGCTTTTCCCGGTCTTTCGGCCCACGACGGGCACGCAATACCCAAGCTGGGCTGCCGCCTCCTGAATGCGAACCCGCATGGCGGGGCTGATCGCTGAATTTCCCGCGAGCGCACGCGATGCCGTAGAGATGGAGCATCCGACGAGCCTGGCGACGTCTTCCAGGCGCGCGGTCGCCGCTGGATGGGCGTTTTCCAAAAACCACCTCCTAAAGCGGTGCAAAAAAAGAAATTGTCGCACGCAAACGGCACCGCTTGCACCGGGGAGGTGCTGTGAGCGCGCTAGCTCCAAGCGGCCCCTAGGGTTCGACCGGACTATTTGCACACCATTTGCATCATAAGCATACACATAATTGCATTGCCATTGCAGACCTTCCGTGCCGCTCCGATTCCGGTCGGCACCCCACCATCCCAGGAGACATCGTGAAATCACTCATTGCACGCATTACCTTCTTCGGCTCCGTTTCCGCGCTCGCACTGACACCCGCCCTGTCGGGCGCGAGCACCTATCCCGAGCGGCCGATCACCATCGTCGTGCCGAATGCACCGGGAGGCCCCACCGATGCGATCGCTCGCTCCATCGGGCAGAAGCTCTCCATCCGCCTGGGCCAACCGGTGGTCATCGACAATCGCGGCGGTGCTGGCGGCACCATCGGCGCCGAGACCGTGGCGCGCGCCAAGCCTGACGGTTACACCTTGTTCCTGGCAACCACCGGCACCTTGGCGATCAACCCGGCGCTTTACGACAAGCTTCGCTACGACGCCGCCAAGGATTTCGACCCGGTCGGCCTGATCTCCAGCACCAGCAACGTGCTCGTCGTGCGCAGCGACCTGCCCGTCAAAGGCATCAAAGACCTCATCGACATGGCCAAGCGCGAGCCGGATCGGCTCACCTACGGTTCCTCCGGCAGCGGCTCCTCGAACCACTTGGCAATGGAGATGTTCAAGTCGATGACCCGGACCCAGATCAGGCACATCCCCTACAAGGCCATCTCCCCGCTGCGAGTCGATCTCTACGAGGGTCGGATCGACATGGTATTCGGCAGCGAGGGCACGGCCCTGAAGGACTTTGTGCAGAACGGAAAGACCCGTGCGGTGCTGATTTCCGGCAAGAACCGGTCCTCGCTGTTCCCAGACGTTCCGACTGCAGAGGAGGTGGGGCTGAAGGGCTACGACGTCACGATCTGGTTCGGTCTGAACGCCCCGGCGGGCACGCCGGCCGCCGCGGCGGAACGGATCAACAAGGAGCTGAACGCCATCCTGGCCACACCCGAGATGAAGAAGGAACTGGCTGCCGACGGCCAGACCCCGCGGCCGATGACGCCCCAGCAGTACGGAACCTTCCTGAACCAGGAGCGGCAGAAATGGATGCCGGCGGTCAAGGCCTCGGGCGCCAAGGTCGAGTGATGGAGCACGACATGACGGGCAAGTGGTACGAACAGCAGCTGCGCATCCAGCAGACGGTGTTGCGCGAGATCGACATCGTCGACTACGACGTGGAAGGCGTGGTGCAGTACCTGAAGGACACGCACGCCAACGTCTTCATCGTCAACGGCGGCGGCATCGTCGACTTCTTCCGCCATGACCTGGCGATCTCCAGCCCGAACCGCTTCATGGGCGAGCGGGACATCCTGGCGGACGTCACGAAGGCCTGCCGCGCTGCCGGCATCCGCGTGATCGTGCGGGTGGATTTCCGCGGTGTCGACAAGCGCCACTACGACCAGCACCCGGACTGGTTCGCGGTCGATGCCGAGGGCAAGCCGGTACCCTTCCAATGGCATGGCGAGCCGCTGCCCGAGACGCTGTATGCCCCTTGCTACCTGGGCTGGTACCGCAACGAGCACGCCTTCGGCTACGCCCGCGAGCTGTTCAGGCGCTACGACATCGACGGCATCTGGGAAAACGCGCCGATGCAGATGGGCGCCTGCTACTGCCAGCGCTGTTCCGAAGGCTACCGGCGAGACCTCGGCAAAGAGCTGCCGCGCGGTGGCAACTTCGACAGCCCGCAGTACGACGAGTACCGCGGCTGGAAAGCCGGCAAGCTGATGACCCACCTGAAGAACTTCCAGGCCGAGGTCAAGGGCTACGGCGAGGACAAGGCCTTCTGCGCCGAGATCTTCGGGCTGTTCTACGAGTACTACAAGAAGGCCAGCTACGACGCCTACGCGGTCAAGGCGACGATGGATTTCATGGTGATGCCGCTGTTCGTGGCCTACCACGAGCCGCTGCAGGCGCCGGCCACGCTGGTCAAGTTCCAGCAGTCGCTGGACGCCGACAAGACGCCGGTGGTGCTGTACGGCCACCTGGGCACTGCCAACCATCTGCGCTATGTGTCCGGCGCACCGGCCGAAGTGCGCATCTGGATGTGGCAGGCGATCAGCGCGGGGGGCTCGCTGTGGGATTGCACCTTCACCGGCCAGCACCCGGGCCGCGCGCCCGACCGCCGCAACGCCTACCTGGGTTCCGACATCTTCGCCTGGATGAAGGAGCACCAGGGCGTGCTGCACGGCCAGCAGCCGGCCGCCGCCGTTGCCATCCTCTATTCGCAGCAGTCTGACATCCGCTTCAGCGACAACGACCGCAGCCAGGACCGCTACTTCACCCACGTGATGGGCTTGGAGCAGGCGCTGCTGGACGCACATGTGCAGTACCGCTTCATCCGCGATGCCGACCTGGGCGCCGATGCGCTGCAGGGCGTTCGGCTGTTGGCCGTCCCGAATGCAGCAGTGCTGGGCGAGCGCGAGATCGAGGCGATCCGCGCCTTCGTCGCCGGCGGCGGCCGGCTGCTGGCCACCCACCAGACTTCGCTGTGCAATCCGGACGGCAGCCAACGCGCCGACTTCGGCCTGGCCGACGTGTTCGGCTGCCACTACACGGGCCTGCAGAAGGACTCCACTTTGTGGGGCTACCAGCATGTGCAGCCCGGCCATCCGCTGACTGCCGGCCTGGAAGATACCGAACTGGTGGCCAACTGGGGCAACACGCTGCTGGTGCGCAAGCGCGACGACCAGGTGGAGGCGCCGCTGGGCTACGTACCCCGGATCTATCCGCAACCGCCGGAGCGGGCGTGGGTGAACTCGCTGCAGACCGACCATCCCACCGTGGTGTTGAACCGCTTCGGCGCGGGCGAGTGCGTCTACTTCAGCACGCCCATCGATCGCAACGTGGCGATGCATGGCCACCTGGACTTCTCGCGCCTGCTGGCCAACGCCGTGCGCCACCTGCTTGCCGGTGCCAACCCGGTGACGACCAACGCGCCGGCCAGCGTGCAGCTGGCCCTGAACAAGGTGCGTGGCGCGCCAGGCAAGTACCTGCTGCATGCGATCAACCTCACTGCGGCGCCACGCCGGCCAATCGCGGCGTTGGTTCCCGTTCACGGCGTCGAGGTGCAGTTGCAACTTCCTGGCGCGAAGCGCCTGAAGACGGCCACCGCGTTGCGCGGAGAAGGCCGAGCCGCGGAAATCAGCGGCAGCTACGACGATCGCGCCGACTGCCTCACGGTGAACGTGAAGCTTCCCGAATTGCTCGAATACACCGCGCTACAGCTGGATGTCGAATAGCATGGCCGCCGCCATGACACGCCGGGCGAAAGCACGGTGAACCGCACCTGGCTGCGTCGCCTGGCCCCAAACCTACAAGGACACACAGGAATGAAAGTGATGATCACCGGCGGTGCCGGATTCCTGGGCTCGCTGCTGGCGCGCGAGCTCCTGGCGCGCGGCACCCTGCGCGGCGAGCGCATCGATTCCCTGCTGCTGGCCGACCTGGTGGAAACCCGCGACCCGCAGCTGCTCGCAGATCCGCGCGTATGCTCCCGGGCGGGCGACCTGCTGGCGCAGCTGCCCGCGCTGATGGACGCACCGGTGGACGCAGTGTTCCACCTCGCCTCTGCTGTCTCCGCCGAATGCGAAGCCGACTTCGAGCTGGGACTGCGCTCCAATCTCGACGCCACGCGGGCGTTGCTGGACGCCTGTCGCGTGCAGGCACAGCGCAGCGGCCTCGCGCCCCTGTTCTTCTTCTCGTCGTCGGTGGCGGTGTACGGCTCCGACCCCGCACTGCCGCTGCCGGCGGTGGTGGACGACCGCACGCTGCCCACGCCGCAATCGAGCTACGGCATCCACAAGTTCGTGTGCGAGCAACTGGTGAGCGACTACACGCGCAAGGGCTACATCGACGGCCGCTGCGCCCGACTGATGACCGTGTCAGTGCGGCCTGGCCGACCCAACGGCGCGGCCTCCAGTTTCCTCTCCGGCATCGTGCGCGAGCCGCTGGCCGGCGTCGAGGCAATCTGCCCCGTCAGTCCCGACACCGCGGTGGCACTGGCCTCGCCGGCAAACACCGTGGCCGGCATCCTCACGGTGGCCGAAGCCCCGCGGGAGGATTTCGGCGGACGCACCGCGCTGAACCTGCCGGCTCTGACTGTGACGATCGGCGAGATGCTGGCCGCGCTGCAGGAGGTCGGCGGCACAGCGGCCACGCAGCGCGTGCGCTTCCAGCGTGACCCGGCGATCGAACGCATCGTCGGTGGTTGGCCGGCGCGCTTTCAAAGCGATCGCGCCGAGCGGCTGGGCCTGTCGGCCGATCTCGATTTCCGCGGAGTCATCGCCCAGTACGTGCGTGACCATGCGCCTGCCATGCCCACCTGACTGCCCTTACCCTGATGAAGATCAAGGTGCCCCAATGAGGAAGAGGAATCCCCTCGTACTGGTCAATCCGCCGTTTTCGCAAGTCGATGAGACGAGGCTTGCAGAACTGCGGGCGGTCGCGCCCCTTGCCGAGATTCGCTCCTTCACGAGCGAGGAGGAGATGGAGCCGTTCGTCGCGGATGCCGACGTCATTGCCGGCCGGCTGTCCGAACCGCTGTTCCAGCGTGCGTCGTCGCTCAAGTGGCTGCACAGCTGGCTGGCGGGGCCCGACCATCAGCTGTTTCCGACGCTGGTCGACAGCGACGTCCTATTCACATGCTCCAAGGGAAACGGAGCCATTCCGCTTGCCGAGCACGCGATGATGCTGATGCTTCTTCTGAACCGCGACGCCATGAAGTGGTTCGATAGCCAGCGCGCCAGGAAGTGGGAGCGCAGGACGCATTCGGAATTGTGTGGAAAGACCGTGGGCATCCTCGGGACCGGCCATTCCGGTCAGGATTTGGCGATCAAGGCGAAGGCTTTCCATATGCGTGTGCTTGGCGTCAGCCGCTCCGGCAGGGCTCTCCAGAACTTCGACCAGGTCTTCCCCATTTCCGACCTGCATTTGTTCCTGCAGGAATGCGACGTACTGGTCAACGCCGCTCCGCTGACGCCAGAGACACGGGGGATGCTGGGTGAGGCCGAATTTCGGCGGATGAAGAGGACGGCGCACTACATCTGCTTCTCCCGTGGTGGCATTGCGGACGACGATGCCTTGCTGCGCGCGCTCAACGAAGGCTGGATCGCCGGTGCGGGGCTGGATGCGCACACCGAGGAGCCGCTTCCGCCAGGAAGCCCATTTTGGACAGCGCCAAACACCATCGTGACCCCGCACAATGGCGCTACGACATGGGAGACGTACGAACGTTCTTTCACCATCTTTCGCGACAACCTTGCCCGTTTCAGTCAAGGTCTTCCTTTGAGCAACGTTGTTGATAAGCGAGCGGGTTACTAGTTTTACTGTGTTAGATATTTGGTGCTCGTTGATGCCGAAGACAAGAGGGACACCGGGGCAGGTCACGAGCCAGCAGAGCGCCGATACGCAATCGCAAGCTCGTGATGGAGGATGGGACGTGGCGCTGCGCCCTCTTGGCTTCCCCGAGGTTTGTAATGCGTGGGTAGGGCAGGCACTTGACGGCCGGAGTTTTTTACCGTCGATCTCGTCGGGATGCTGCAGCCGTTGCGCGAGCAGGAAGCCGTACGCGGCAATGCTGAGGCTGGCGTGATGGTGAATGCCGCGCCAGCCCTGGCCTTCGTACTGTCCGAGGCCCAGATCCTGCTTGAGATCCTGGTAGTCGCGCTCGATGCGTCAGCGCATCTTGGCTTCAAACACCATGCGCTGCAGCGGCGTGTCTTCGGGCAACGTGGACAACCAGTACTTCAGCGGTTCGTCGTGGCCCTCGCGCCACTCGATGAGCAGCCATTGCGGCTCGCGCAGCTCGCTGCGCTGCTGGTCGCGGTGCGCTGCACGTACCCGCCTCATTCCGCCCTCGGCTATCAGCCTCCCGCTTCCCAGCCCTCCGGGAACAACCGATTTCAGCTCAAACGACGGCTTGACTCAGAGACTCTTGCAAGGTGTGCCCCATCCTTCTCTGCTTGGTCTCCAGATAGGCGAGGTTCTCCCTGGTTGGTGGAGTGTGAAGCGCCACCTTCTCTGATATGCGCAGCCCGAATTCAGCAATGCAGCGGTACTTGGCAGGGTTGTTGGTCAACAAGCGCATGCTCGTGATGCCCAGATCCTGCAGTATCTTGGCTCCTACCGTGTAGTCGCGGGCGTCCACCTGAAGCCCCAGTTTGAGGTTGGCGTCAACGGTATCAAACCCGTCATCCTGCAATGCGTAAGCACGCAGTTTGTGCGTGAGACCGATGCCGCGACCCTCGTGCCCCCGCAGATAGAGCACGACACCTCGTCCCTCTCGTCCTACAGCCGCCAGCGAAGCTTGCAGCTGCTGTTGACAATCACACCTCAGGGAACCGAACGTATCGCCAGTCAGGCATTCGGAGTGAACCCTCACGAGAACGTTCTCTTGGCCTTGCACGTCGCCCATGACCAAGGCGAGGTGTTCATGTGGACTGGCTGGCGATTTGTAGACCAGCGCTGTGAACATACCGTGACGCGTAGGAATGCGTGCCTGTGATTCTTTGTGCACTTGCGCTTGCTTCAGCCGATAGTTCACCAGATCGGAAATCGTGATGATGAGCAGCCCATGGGTCTTGGCGAACACCTCCAGATCTTTGCGACGCGCCATGGAACCGTCGTCATTGACGATTTCGGCCAGTACACCGCCAGGACGCAGACCTGCAAGCAGCGTCAAGTCCACCGTCGCCTCGGTGTGCCCCGGGCGCTGAAGCACGCCGCCTTCCACCGCGCGCAATGGGAAAACATGACCAGGTCGGTTGAAATCCGATGCAGATGCCTGAGGGTCAACCAATGCACGAATCGTAGACGAACGATCCGCTGCGGAAATTCCTGTGGTGGTGTTGTGCCGATAGTCGACGGTAACGGTATAGGCCGTTTGCATGGAGTCCGAGTTCCGCTCCACCATCAGGGGCAACTCCAGTTCATCCAGGCGTTCACCTTGAAGAGCCACGCAGAGCATGCCGCTCGTGTGCCGCACCATGAACGCCACGGCCTCTGTGGTGGCATGCTCTGCCGCAAGGATGAGGTCCCCCTCGTTTTCCCGATCCTCGTCGTCGACCGCGACGATCATCTGTCCCTTGGCGAGCGCTGCCAGGGCTTCCTCAATGGTGTTGAAGGGCATACATGTCTCCTTAGTCTGAATATGCAGCAGGGTAGGTTCTGCTGCTGTTCAAACTAGCCAGATGCGTGCCGCCGGACGGTGACTTTCAAAATCAAGGACTTAGGAAGGGCCTCGGTCTCTAGATGCGTCAATTGCGACAGCCAAGTGTCGCAACCCCGGTTCTTGCGACACAAATCATCCGTGTCGTGTCTATCTTTCATGCGCAAAGCAGCTGGCACGTTGTTCGCGTGCATGTGAAGGACGCGAAATGCGCGGTCAAGCACTCACACGAAAGGAAAAGCATGAGCTACGGAGACACCCTTCTCTTTGTCAACAACATCTGGCGTGAAAGCCGAGATGGCAAGACCTTGCCAGTAGTCAATCCTGCCAGTGGACAGGAAATCGGGCGCGTGGCCCACGCTTGCCTGGATGACCTGGACGAAGCGGTTGCAGCAGCACAAAAAGGGTTTGAGACATGGCGCAACATGACGCCCAGCGAGAGAGGAAAGCTGATGCGGAAGGCTGCGGTGCTGATCAGGGAACGGTCCAGTGAAATCGCGACATACCTGACGATGGAGCAAGGTAAGCCCTTGAGAGAGGCCACCGCGGAAGTGCTGGCTGCCGCCGACATCATTGAATGGTTTTCGGAGGAGGGAACGCGCGTCTACGGGCGTCTGGTGCCTTCTCGCTCGAGTCTCGCCCTGCGGCAGATGGTGGTGCGCGATCCCGTTGGCCCGGTGGCTGCCTTCACCCCGTGGAACTTTCCTGTCAACCAACTGGCCCGCAAACTGGGTGCTGGTCTCGCGACCGGCTGTTCGATGCTGGTCAAGGCACCGGAGGAAACCCCTGCCAGTCCCGCCGCCTTGATCAAGGCCTTTGCCGACGCCGGGCTTCCTCCTGGGGTGCTTGGACTCGTGTTTGGCAACCCCGCGGAAATATCCAGCTATCTGATCAAGCATCCTTTCATTCGCAAGATGTCCTTCACGGGCTCTACGGCCGTCGGCAAGCAACTGGCTTCACTGGCTGGCCAGCACATGAAACGTGTGACCATGGAACTCGGTGGGCATGCTCCCGTGATCGTGTGTGAGGACGCTGACCTGGAGCGCGCCGTCAAGACCTCGGTGATGGGCAAATACCGGAATGCGGGTCAGATCTGCATCTGTCCGACCCGGTTTCTGGTGCACCGAAGCATTGCGAAGGATTTTGCTTCCGAGTTTGTCAGGCAGACGGAGAACCTGCTCGTGGGCGATGGCCTGAAGGAAGACTCGCAGATAGGGCCGCTGGCCAACGAGAGGCGCGTCAAGGCCATGGAAGAACTCACGAGCGACGCCGTTGCACGCGGTGCGTCTGTGCTGACGGGAGGTCATCGCATAGGTTCGGACGGGAACTTTTGGAGCCCAACCGTATTGGCCGACGTTCCATTGGATGCGAAGGTGTTCAACGAAGAGCCCTTTGGGCCGATCGCACCGATACGCTCTTTTGACACACTCGAAGAAGCCCTCACTGAGGCCAACCGACTCTCCTACGGATTGGCCGGCTATGCCTATACGCGATCTCTCAAAACATCCGACATTCTTTCCAGGGCGCTCGAGGTGGGCCTGCTCTGGATCAACACCTCGGCGGTGACTTCGGCCGAAATGCCCTTTGGCGGCATCAAGGATTCCGGGTATGGCACCGAAGGCGGTCAAGAGGCCTTGGATGCCTACCTGAACGTTCGTTCAATCGCTGTGATGAACGACTGAGAGGGGGCAACGCGGCGATGCGAAATGTCAAGAGCGATGCTTTGGCCGTTGAAGCTCAAATTCAACGATCTTGCGGTGAAGCGTCGCCCTCGAAATGCCGAGCTTCTTGGCCGTGGCAGAGACGTTCCAGTTGTCGCTTGTCAGCGCAGCAAAGATGATGTCTGCATCGAGACGGGACTTCAGGTTCTGCACCGTCGCATCAGCATCGGTGTCCTGGCCCCTGAGTCCAATGGGAAGGGCTGCGAGATCAATGATGGAAGACTCACTGATGGCCACAGCGAACTTGGCGACATGCTGCAGTTCACGCATGTTGCCCGGCCAGCTATAGCTCATGAGCAAGTCCATGACTTCGGAAGTCAGTTCACAAACCGGTTGAGCGGCCTGGGATGCAGCCGACCAGAAGGCCTCCTCGATCAGTCGTGCCCGGTCCTTTCTTGCGCGCAATGGCGGCAGATGCAAGCTGGCGCCATTGATACGGAAGAAGAGATCTTCGCGAAACTTTCCGTCGCGAACCAAGGGGGGCAGGTCACGCAGGCTGGCTGTGATCAAGGCAAAGCTGACTTTGACCGGCGCCACACCACCGACCGGAACGAACTCGCCCTCTGACAAAACTTGCAGCAACCGCGCCTGAAGAGGCAAGGGCATATCACCTATTTCGTCGAGGAAGAGGGTTCCTCCATTGGCCGCAACCAGCCGCCCTGGCGACCCTTGCTTGGCTGCGCCAGTAAACGATCCTGGTCGGTAGCCAAACAACTCGCTCTCGATGAGGTCATGGGGGATCGCTGCACAATTGATCGCGACAAAGTTGCCATTGCTGTGGGGCCCCGACAGATGTAACGACTTGGCCAGCAGCGTCTTGCCAACGCCACTTTCGCCCTGCAGCAGGAGAGGTAGGCATCGTGCATAAACACGCTGGGCAACCTTGAGCTGTTCAGCAACCTGTGGATCGGTGCCCAGAATTTCGGTCAGTGATGGCGCCTGCTGAAGGCTGGATGCAGGGCTGAACTTGCTGCGCGAGGACAACGCAGAAGCATTGTTGACATAGTTGTTCATGGGGCGCTTTTTTGCTGGCTCGTGCAGCTTGAAATGCAGCGCTCCCCCTTTGCTCTTGATCGTCGAGCCATCAAGTTCAATCGATCGCTCAAGGTCAACCACCCCTGCGATCGAAGAAAACTTCTTCCCGAAAAGATCCTCCACGGCAGCGCCGCCATCGGCGCGAACCAACAATTTGCTGGCGAACGGCGTGGCGTCAATGATGCGACCGTTGTCATCCAGCGCCAGCCGTGCTTCGGCAGCCCCATCGAGAAAGTCGTCGTATCTGGACAGTCGAAGTACGCGGCGACGGGCGTGGCGCCGGTCGAAGTAGAGATTTTCGATTCGTCTGGCCGAACTGGCGACCAGTTCGCGAATCATCGACTGGACAGCATGACCGGTGTCTTGCATCGAGGTGACGTTGAGCACGCAAGCGAGCCGACCCTCGCATCCAAAAATTGGAGCCACAGTGCAACTCAACGAGGACAGCCTCGACGCGAAGTGCTCATCCTGAACCACGGAGAGTGGGCGTTGCTCCCGCAGGCACAGGCCGACACCGGTGGTGCCCTGGCGATCTTCGGTCCATATGGAGCCTGGCAGCACCCGCAAACCAGAGTATTTGTCGATGGAAGAGGCCGTGCTCCGATACTGGATGACCACACCCTGGGCATCCGAAAGCATGACCACTTCCGCATGCTCCATCACACGGTGCAGCAGCCGGTCAATCTCAGGCAGACAAAGTGCACTCAACTCTTCGATCGGTGCGCGATGCTCAACAAGCTCGGTGAATGTAAGCACCTCTGGATCGATCACTCGATCGGGATCGAGCTTGTGTTCGGAAAGGCTGCGCAGCCAAGAGGAACGCACTTCCTCATTCGGCTCAGCCTTGCGATGGCCAAAGATGCTGGTGAAGTCTTTCCGGGACAGACTGACGTCAGGTTGTGCACTGATGGGCATGTATGCGACTCCTGATTTTCCCCAAAGACCGGCTTTGGACTCTAGCCTGAGAAGGATCACCTTCGCCATTAGGTCTTCCCCTAAATACGTCCAGAAACTGGAGCCTATCCACTGCGAGGCAATGTGGGCACGAGACCCCGGAAAGTGTCGCAGTCCTGGCCGTCTGCGACACCCCGGTGTCGCAAGGTCCAGGAGCTGCGACAGATCGACTCGTGCAAGTTGTTGATTTTTATTGAACCGACGATTGGCACGACTTTGGCGTGTCTTCAAGGCGTACGGTCCAGTAATGAACTGGAAATACGCCAGGAGACAACACCGTGTTAATCGACAGTCCAGCTCAACTTGCTCCCGATCTTCCTCTGGAGATCGGGGACGACTTCCGTGAGGCCATGCGCCGGCTTGCAGCGTCGGTCACGATCATCACCAGCCGTGACGCCGATGGGTCACCCCACGGCATGGTGGCTTCTTCGGTGATCTCCGTTTCCATGGAACCACCGTCCATGTTGATCGCTGTCAATCGAAACGCGGGCCTGCACCCCGTGCTGCTGCGCTCAAAGAGGTTCTGCATCAACCTGCTTTCCGAGTCGCAGAGCGAGCTTCTCAAGACCTTCTCCACCACGGCACTTCGTGACCAGCGCTTCCGGGCCGACAGCTGGAATGATGCCTGGGCCGCAGACGGCCGCCGCTTGCCGTGGTTGCCAGACGCAGCCGCATCGATTGAATGTGAAGTGGACCTCGTCACGGACTACGGCACACACAGCTTGTTTATCGGGCTTGTTCGACAGGTTCATTACGCGCCGATGCCAAAGGCCGGTCCGTCGACGGCGAGGCCGCTGGTCTGGTTGGCAGGTCAACAGGCCGCGTTATCGCGGCAGTGAACTCGACGCTGCACTGAATGCCGAAGGAAGTGGCAGCGCCGCTTTCTACAGGATTCCCAACCCGCGCAGTCAATGCGCACCTTTCCACCCAAAGAGGAGAACTCACATGAAGCTTGGACTTTTCGGTATGCCGCTGCATCCACCGACCCGCCCCACAGCGGAGACCTACGAAGAGGACGCAGATCGAATCATCCATGCCGATCAAATGGGCTTCGACGAGGCCTGGATCGGCGAACACATATCGTGCACGACGGAGCCTATCTCCGCTCCGATGATGTTTCTGGCGTCGCTGATTCACCGGACCAGGAACATTCGATTCGGTACTGGGGTCATCGCTCTGCCGAACCATCACCCGGCCGTGGTCGCCGCCGAGGTATCTCAGTTTGATCACCTCAGCCGTGGCCGCCTCATGTTCGGCATCGGGCCGGGCGGACTGGCAAGTGATATGGAGCTGTTTGACGTTCTCGACGGCGCCTATCGCACCGAGCGGATGATGGAGTCGATCGATACGATCCTGAAGCTCTGGAGTCAGGATCCCCCGTACCACATCGATGGCAAGCACTGGAAAATCAAGCTGGCAGACACGGTCATTCCTGAACTGGGCGTGGGCTTCATTCCCAAACCCTTCCAGCAACCCCATCCTCCCATCATGATGACGGCCATGTCGCCGTTCTCAGACAGCGTCAAGACAGCAGCCATGCGTGGCTGGGGTCCCATGAGCGCAAACTTTTGCCCGGAATACGTGATCGCCAGTCACTGGAAGAAGTACCTGGAGGGTTGTGAAGCTGCAGGACGTCCTGTGAACGGTGAGAGCTGGCGCGTGGCCCGCAACATCGTTATCGCGCGCAGCGACGCCGAAGCGCTGGACCGCGTGTTGGATCCCGACGGCAGCAACTACTACTACTTCGAGTACCTCTGGAAGGTCTTGCTGGCGGTCAACTATACGGCTGTCATGAAGGATGATCCGAAGCAACCCGACGACCAAATCACTGTCGAGCAGCTGATCAAGAGCATGGTGATCTATGGATCGCCCAAGACCGTCACAGAGAAGCTTCTTGCATTCCGAGAGCGAACGGGACCGTTCGGCGGGCTGCTGATGGCAGCCATGGATGGATCGGGTGCCAACCGTTCTCGTGAATGGGAAAGCATGACGCTCCTGTCGCAGGAGGTGATGCCTGAAATTCGCCGAGCCTTGGGTCGTTAAGCAGAACTTCCTAAGGTACGTGACCCGAGGCGCCGATCGGTGCGGAGGCCCCTACAACGAGCCGCGCCCGATCGGCTGGTACGGAGGCACCGAGGAGGGCTATACGGACTATCCGATCCTGTCGGGTCTAAACAGAGTTACTCAAGCTTGTTGAAGGTGTGCAGAACGTCTCTTGTAACGAACTCACGAAGCACTTCAACCATTCCAGTTTCTAAAGCGCCATTGACCACGAAAAGGAGACATTAAGAATGTTCAACAGTACCAAGGCTCATGATGAGGCTCGACAACCGGTGGGTCGCGGGCGAACGACCATCGCAATTGCTGCGGCACTTACCCTCGCCAGCCTTTCGACCGCGCTGGCGGCCGTCGCGGCCGGCAAACCTGGCGACTGGCCGCTCTATCACGGCAACGACAAGTCGTGGCGCTACAGCCCGCTTGATCAGATCAACAAGTCCAATGTCAAGCGGCTGAAGGTGGCGTGGATTCACCAGCCTGGCGACGTCACCGGCGGCCTGCAGGCCACGCCCATCGCGATCGACGGCGTGCTCTACTACGTCTCGGCCAACAACAAGGTGCAGGCGCTGGATGCGAAGTCCGGCAAGGAGCTGTGGCGCTACCAGGCCAAGCTGGATCCGGTCGCCCACGAGGTGTTTTTCTCGGCCTC
The DNA here is from genome assembly GCA_005503335.1 of Comamonadaceae bacterium 2FH. Classification (GTDB taxonomy): domain Bacteria; phylum Pseudomonadota; class Gammaproteobacteria; order Burkholderiales; family Burkholderiaceae_C; genus SCMQ01. Next base: position 88,121 of record SCMQ01000005.1, on the reverse strand, counting down.
CAGCCGCGGGGTAACCGTGGCTGCCGGCAAGGTCTTCCTCGCCACGCTCGACGGGCGCCTTGTCGCGCTCGACCAGAAGACCGGCAAGGAAATCTGGGTCACCCAACTTCTCGATACAAGGGCGAAAAAGGGTGCCAACTTCACCTCGCCTCCGACTTTGGCCGGTTCCGTGCTGGTGGCTGGACCGACCGGGGGGGATATTGCCCAGCGTGGGGCGATTTACGGGGTTGATATCGAAACCGGCAAGAAGCTCTGGGAATTCGACACAATCCGGAATGCCGAGGCCAGCTGGCCAGGGAAGTCGGGCGAGACCGGCGGGGGCGGCGCCTGGTTGCCAGGCACCTACGACGCGGAGACCGACACCGTCTATATCGGCACAGGCAACCCTGCCCCGGACTACTACGGCGAGGATCGGAAGGGAGACAACCTGTACACGAGCACTCTGCTCGCGCTGGACGCCAAGACCGGCAAACTCAAATGGCACCACCAGGAGATTCCGCACGATGTGTGGGACTTCGATTCGCCCTTCGAATCGGTCTTGTTCGAGCGAGATGGGAAGAAGCTGCTGCTTCACCCGAACAAGAGCGGTTACGCATTCGTCTACGAACGCAACACCGGGAAGATCGCCAATGTCTGGCCCTTCGTCGAGAACATCAATTTCGTCAAGGGAATCGACCCCAAGACGGGAGAACTGATCGGCAGGAACGAGCCGGTTGTCGGAAAGGAAACTCTGATTTGCCCCTCGCTCCTGGGCGGGCGCAGTTGGAACCAGGGCGCTTTCAGTCCCAAGACCGGCCTCTGGTACACGAACAGGTTCGAGGCTTGCAACACCGTCGTGGCGGGCAAACAGGACCCGAACGCCCTGCCTCTGTCGCAACTCTACTTCGGGGTGGACAGCGCAAAGGTCATTGCGCCTCCGGGGAAAGAAGCGACGGGCTGGCTTGATGCCGTCGACCCCGTCACCGGCAAGAAAAAATGGAGCGTGCGCTACTCGATGCCGGGTCTGGGCGGGGTGCTGGCGACCGGCGGGGGCCTGGTGTTCAACGCCGAGGTGACTGGTCAAATCAATGCCTACGACGCTGACAAGGGCAACGTGCTGTGGAGCTTCTACGCAGGCTCCGGCGTGCGTGGAGGTATCGTGAGCTACTCGGCCGGCGGTAAGCAGTACGTCGTCGTCCCCACTGGCTTGGGCTCTCACGCCGCCGACTTCCTCCCCACGGCCTTTCCCGAGCTGAGAAAGGTGAACGGCGGCTCAGCGCTGATCGCCTTTACTGTGGATTGATGCGCGGAGCGTATCGATAGCTTGGAAGGGAAAGTGCGAAAGAAATTTCGTCACTTTCCCGATTTCCGTTCGATGTGAGAAACGTGTGAAAACGAGTGATGTTACCAAAGAGGTTGTAAGCAAGGAGCGTCTTGCACAGCCCATCCGACGCGGTGCGGTCGCGTTATTGCTTTTGCTTGGGACGATGGCGCATGCCCAAGTCCCGCCGGATCTGAACGACCCTCAACTTATCGCGGCGGGGAAGAAACGCTTCAACCAGGCATGTTTCTACTGTCACGGTCAAGATGGCATAGGCGGCAAAGGAGCAACGCTACAAAACCGCAAAGATCTCGAGCCTCAAGTCATCTTCAACACCATTTCCAACGGCCGTGTCCGCGGCTCCTCAGTCATGCCACCCTGGAAGAGCGGATTGACGGAGGAACAGATTTGGCAGTTGACCGCATTCATCGTCAGTCTGCGGGATGTCAAATAGCGCCCAGTCTATATGATTGGAAATGTTCTATTTTCTGAGTGTCTGGCATGTGCTGCAGCTTCAGTGGTGGTCGGTGCTACCTTAATTAATACAAGGAGATATCCATGATTCGTTCCTATGCGATTGCTGGCGCGATTGTTGCATCGATTGCAACATGGGAATTTTTGTCTTTCCCCGGGCTGCTGATATGGGCCGCTCTCATTGGGTGGGCTGGACTGCACCATTCCGGAGACTCCGATGGCGTGGTGGGGAGGACGCTGATTGCTATTTGCTTCGGCACCTTTCTCGCTTGGAATGTATCGATCGCCCTGTTGGTGAATACGACCCCTCTGCCTATGCCGCTCGCTGCCGCAGCTCTGGTGGCCGTGGTTGTGCCGATCATTATCAGCCTTTCCAAGTTCCAAGCCTTCAAGATCATCCCGGCGGTATTTTATGGGTTCGCTTCTGCGTTTGCCTTCCTGACGCAAACGCCAGGCAAGTTTGACATGGGTCCTCTGACCAGCTTCGGGCTCGATAATGTTCTGATTATTGTTCCGGCGTCGATGACGATCGGAGTTGTTCTCGGGCTGATACAGAGAAAGATTGCTGCTTTGATTTTCCAGGCCAATCCGCACGCTGAGCAAACAAGTGCTTGATCAGCGGATTTCAAAATCCAGAACTGCGTCATCAGCAGCCTGCTGATATTACGGAGAGCAGGCAAGCGATTCCCCAATGTCCTTCACTTTGAAGGGCTCGCGAGCGGCATAGGGCCGATCGCGCTTTTCCAACCTCACCAAGGAGAGAAACCATGCAATGGACTAAGCCTCAGTATCAAGACCTGCGCTTCGGCTTCGAGATCACCATGTACATCTCGGCGCGTTGATGCGTCCCCGGGGCGGCGGTGTGCGTAAGTGCACCGCCGTCCAGCTTGTCAGACCATGAAAATTCTCGTACTCGGCTCGGCCGCCGGCGGCGGCTATCCCCAGTGGAATTGCAACTGCGCTCTGTGCGCTGGCGTGCGCAGCGGCAGCCTGCAGGCCCGGCCGCGCACACAAAGCTCCATCGCAGTGTCGCAGGATGGGCAGCGTTGGGTGTTGCTCAACGCGTCGCCGGATCTCGGACAACAGATACGCCATTCGCCGTCACTACATCCGCGCAGCGCGCCACGGCACACCCCCATCGAGGCCGTGGTGCTGATGGACGCACAGATCGACCACGTCACCGGCCTGCTCAGCCTTCGCGAAGGCCCACCGATCGAGCTGTACTGCACTCCCTGCGTATTCGAGGACCTGAGCGCCGGCCTGCCCATTCTCCCGACACTGCAGCACTACTGCGGCGTGCGCTGGCACCCGTTGCCGGTCGGCGACGCCGATGTGACAGCGGAGTTCCACATCGATGCGGCCCCGGCGCTGCGCTTCCGCGCACTGGCGATTCCAAGCAAGGCGCCGCCCTATTCTCCGCATCGAAACAACCCCGTGGTCGGCGACAACATCGCCCTTGTGGTGGATGACCCCGTCACGGGAGAGTGCTTGTTCTATGCGCCCGGGCTCGCGCAAATCGGGGAGCACGAGCTGAGTGCGATGCAAAGCGCCACCTGCGTGATGGTCGACGGCACCTTCTGGACCGACGACGAGATGATTGCCGCCGGCCTCGCGCCCAAAACCGCAAAGGCCCTCGGCCACCTGCCGCAAAGCGGGCCGCAAGGCATGGTTACCACACTCGCGTCGCTGCCCGCCCGGCGCAAGGTGCTCATCCACATCAACAACAGCAACCCGATCCTCGACGAAGACAGCGATCAGCGTCGCGAGCTGCAAGCCCGAGGCATCGAAGTCGCACACGACGGCATGGAGATCGAACTATGAATGCGGTGCTGGAACGCGTAGCGAACGAGGCGTCCTGGTCGGCCCCCGAATTTGAGTCTCGGCTGCGCGCCAAGGAAAGCGGCTACCATATTCACCATCCGTTCAACCAGCGGCTCAACCGTGGCGAGCTTCAGCCATTCCAGGTTCGCGGATGGGTGGCCAACCGCTTCTATTACCAGGTCTGCATCCCGATCAAGGATGCAGCCATCCTGTCGAACTGCCCTGATCGAGACGCGCGGCGCCACTGGATTCAGCGTGTGCTCGATCACGACGGCCATGGCGACTACCTGGATGCCGCCGCCGGCGGGATCGAGGCCTGGGTGCGCCTGGGCGAGGCGGTGGGCCTCACCCGCGACATGCTATGGTCGCAAAAGCTCGTCGTGCCGGGCGTACGCTTCGCGGTCCAGGCCTATGTGAACTTCGCGCGGCAGGCGTCGTGGCAGGAAGCTGCGATCTCGTCGCTCACCGAAATGTTCGCGCCGAAGATCCATGCGGACCGTCTGAGCACATGGCCGACATGCTACCCGTGGATCGAAGCAGAAGGCCTCGCCTACTTCCGCAGCCGCATCCCGCTGGCTGCCCGCGATGTCCAACACGGCCTGCAGATCGCGCGCGACTGGTGCTGCACGCGTGAGCGGCAACAGCGCGCGCTCGACATTGTGCAGTTCAAGCTCGACGTGCTTTGGTCGATGCTCGATGCGATCGAGCGCGCCTACCCGGACGATCTCGCGCCGGAGCAGCGGCCATGAAGCCGCTGCGCCCCGAACACCGGCCGACGGTGTCCGCCCTGTACCGGCTGCAACACGAGCCGGCGCAACAGTGCTGGGTGTTGCTGTATCCAGAAGGCATGGTGAAGCTCAACGCCACCGCCGCCGAGATCCTGCGCCGCTGCGACGGCGCCACGTCCATCGAGCAGCTCATCGCGGACGTCGAGCGCGATTTCGCCCCGGCCGACGTGCGCGCCGACGTCTGCGATTTTCTGGTTGACGCCCATGAACGCGGTTGGCTCGTCTGACGCGGCCGCGCGGCCCGGCCCGCCGCTCTGGCTGTTGGCAGAGCTGACCTACCGCTGCCCGCTGCACTGCGTGTTCTGCTCGAACCCGCTCGACTACGCGGCGCACCGCAAGGAGCTCGACACCGCGGCCTGGCTCGACGTGCTCGATCAGGCCCGCGCGCTTGGCGCGGTCCAGCTTGGACTATCGGGCGGCGAGCCGCTGCTGCGCGACGATCTCGAAGTCATCGTCGCCCATGCGCACCGGCTCGGCTTTTACGTCAACCTGGTCACCTCGGGCGTCGGCCTCACCGAAGCGCGCGCGAAGGCACTGAAGGACGCGGGGCTCGACCATATCCAGCTCTCGTTCCAGGACTCGACGCGCGAGCTCAACGACTTCCTCTCGTCGACGCGCACCTTCGATCTGAAGGCCAAGGTGGCGGCCATTATCAAGAAGCTCGGCTATCCAATGGTGCTCAACTGCGTGATGCATCGCTACAACCTGCCGCACGTGGATCGCATCATCGCGATGGCCGAAGACATTGGCGCAGAGTTCCTCGAGCTCGCGAACACCCAGTACTACGGCTGGGCATGGCTGAACCGGGATGGGCTGATGCCCAAGCCCGACGAGCTGACCGCAGCCGAGGCGATCGTCGAGCAGCACAAAGAGCGTCTCGCCGGCCGCATGAAGATCTACTGGGTCTCGCCCGACTATGCGGAACACAAGCCGAAGGCCTGCATGAACGGCTGGGGTTCGGTGTTCCTGCTGGTAGCGCCCGACGGCGCGGCGCTGCCTTGCCACAGCGCGCGCATGCTGCCTCTCGAGGTGCCTCTCGTGCAGACACAGTCCCTGTACGACATCTGGTACTCGAGCGACATGTTCAACCGCTACAGAGGTACCGCATGGATGAGCCCCACGTGCGGCAGCTGTGACGAGCGCGAACGCGACCATGGTGGCTGCCGCTGCCAGGCATATCTGCTGACCGGCTCGGCGGAGGCCACCGACCCGGTGTGCCCGAAGAGCCCCCAGCATGGCATTGTCCAGGGCATCGTCAGCCGAGCGCAGTCGTCGGCTGCCGGGCAGCCGTTGACCTTCGTACCCAGCGCGGCGCGCGGATCTCCCCTTGTCTACCGCAGCGACCGCAACTCGCAGCGCTACATCGACGGGGAATTGACATGCTGAAGGTCCGCGGCCTAGAGAAGCGCTACGGGGATCGGCAGGCGTTGGCGAACCTGAGCTTTTCGCTGCCCCCCGGCTGCTTTGCGATGCTGCTCGGGCCCAACGGCGCAGGGAAGTCCACGCTGTTCCAAATTCTCACGGGCCTTTTCGCTCCCGACGCCGGAGAGATCGAGGTCGCCGGCCATGTGCTGCGCGATGAGCCCATTCAGGCTTTGCGGAGCATGGGTGTGGTGTTCCAGCAGATCTCTTTGGACCTGGACCTTTCGGTGCTACGCAACCTGCGCCTGCATGCGGACCTGCACGGCATCGCGCGCAAGATGGCTGACGAACGCATCAACGAAGGCTGTGCGTTGCTGGATCTTGAGGACATGCTGGATCGCCCAACCCGCGCGCTTTCCGGTGGCCAGCGGCGCAAAGTCGAGCTCGTGCGTGCGCTGCTGCATCGGCCGCTACTGCTTCTGATGGACGAGCCCACCGTCGGGCTCGACCCGAAGTCACGCCGCGACCTGCTGGCCGCGCTGCGCGAGGATGTGCGACAGCGCCGCAGCAGCGTGCTGTGGGCCACGCACCTTGTCGAAGAGACGGCATATGCCGATCGCGTGCTGTTGCTTCATCGAGGCCGCATGCTGGCGGACGGCACGCCCGAAGAAGTCACACGCGCGCTCGGCGGCCGTTCGCTCGAGCACGGTTTCTTGGAGGCTACCGCATGAAGAAATCTGCCGCGGCGCTGCTGTTCGCCGCTTTCCTGACTCAAGTCCAACCGGCTCAAGCGCAGGGCATGGCCTTCGTATCCAGCGAGAAAGACCACGCGCTGACCGTCATTGATCTCGCAAGCCTCACCGTCACCGGCACCATCCCCACCTGCAAGCGGCCGAGGCACATGCAGCTAATGCCCGACCGCAGGCACCTGATCGTGGCCTGCGGCGACGGCAACGTGGCTGACGTGATCGACATCGCCGCGCGCAAGTCAGTGCGGCGCCTGAACCTCGGCGACGATCCTGAGGCCTTCGACCTCTCCCCCGATGGCAAAACACTGTATGTCTCCAACGAAGACGAAGGTGCCCTGTCGTTCATCGACGTCGCTAGCGGCCAGATCAAGGCCAGTGTTCCGGTGGGCAAGGAGCCCGAAGGCGTGAAGGTCTCGCCTGACGGAAAGACCGTGTGGGTGACATCCGAGGTGGCAAACCTCGTGCATGTCATCGACACCGCCAGCGCCAAAGTCGTGCGCAACGTCAAGGTCGGTGCGCGGCCTCGCCGCTTCGCGCTCACAGCCAACGGCTCACAGCTGTGGGTGAGCAACGAGATGGGGGCGTCGGTCAGCGTGCTGTCCACACGCGACTACTCGCTGATCGGTACCATCGAGTTCAAGCTGCCCGGTGCCCGATCCACGGACATCACCCCAGTGGGTTTGACAATGACGCGCGACGGCAAAAGAGCCTTCGTCGCGCTCGGCCGTGCCAACCATGTCGCATTCGTCGACGTGGCCACGCGCAAGGTCACCGACCTTGTGCTGGTGGGCAAGCGCGCATGGAACGTTGCGCTGGACAAGGCGGAGTCACGGCTTTTGGTCTGCAATGGGCTGAGCGACGATCTCACGGTGATCGACGTGGCTGCGGCGAGGCCTGTCAAGACGATCCCCGTCGGCCGCGTGCCGTACGCGGCGGTGGTGATTGAATGAAGCGGCTGTTCGGTATCGTCCTGTGCGCCTGCACGCAGATCGCCGCGGCACACGGTGTGACGCTGCTGCTGCGCGCCGACGACGCGCGGCTGGAGCGTAGCCGTGTCGAGCGCGCCTACCTCGGCCATCCCGGCGGGCCGGCAAGCGATGGGCTGGAGCTGGCGCTTGCCGACGCCCGCATCGAGCTCGAGGCGGCCAGGGCGAAGCTCGATCTGGAGGTGGTGCATGTCGCTTCGCCGGCCGCTGCTCGCGACGCAGCCATCAAGGCACAGACCGTTGGCCGTGCGGCACTCGTCGCCGATCTTCCAGCCGAGTGGCTGCTCGCCGCAGCGGATGCGGCGAAGCTGCCACTGCTCAACGTAGGTGACGCGGCCGATCGCCTGCGCGAGCAAGACTGTCGGCCGCAGCTGAAGCACCTTCTGCCCAGCGAGCGCATGCGCGTCGATGCACTCGCGCAGTGGCTTGCCGGGCAGCGCTGGACACAGGTTCTGCTGCTCACCGGGCCGGCTGCCGACGATGCGCTCCGCGCCGCCGCTGTGCGCAAGGCAATCACGAGGTATGGACTCAGGCTCGTCGCCGAGCGCAGTTTCAAGCTCTCGGCCGATCCGCGCGAGCGCGACAAGGCCAACCTGCGCTTGCTCACCAGCGGTGTCACCTACGACGCGATCTGGGTCGTGGACAGCGACGGCGAGTTCGCACGCACGCTGCCCTACCGCAGCGTGCTGCCGCGGCCGGTGGTCGGCGACGCGGGGATGGTGGCGCTCGCCTGGGCGCCGGGCTTCGAGCGCTTTGGCGCGCCGCAGCTCGCGCGTCGCTTCGTTCGGCGCGCCGGCCGGCCGATGACCGACCGTGACTGGTCCGCATGGGTAGCCGGCAAACTGCTCGTCGCCGCGGCGATCGCGACCCCCAAGGGCACGCCTGCCGTATTGGCCAAGATGCTGGCGAGCGCCGAGGTGGACGGTGGAAAGGGCGTATCGCTGAGCTTGCGCTCGTGGGATGGCCAGTTGCGCCAGCCTCTGCTGCTGACTGACGGCCAGGGCGTGATCGCCAGCGCGCCGCTCGACGGCATGCTGCATGCGAAGAACACGTTGGACACGCTAGGTGCCGACGCTCCGGAGCGCTTGTGCAAGTCGAACCTGTGAAACATGCGCTGCAGGCGGCGCGCGCGATCGTGCTGCGCGAACTGCTGAAATTCTCGCACCAGCGCGGTCGGTGGATTGCAGCACTGGTGCGCCCCGTGCTGTGGCTCGCGGTGTTCGCTGCGGGTTTTCGCAACGTCTTCGGCGTGGCGATCGTCGAGCCTTACGAAACCTACGTGCCCTACGATCTCTACATCGCGCCGGGCCTGGTCGCCATGGTACTGCTCTTCAACGGCATGCAGGGCAGCCTCGCCATGGTCTATGACCGCGAGATGGGCCTGATGCGCCTGCTCCTCACCGCCCCGTTGCCACGCTGGTGGATCCTTGCGGCCAAGCTGGTGGCGACGGCGTTGCTGTCGCTGCTACAGGCCGTGGCGTTCGTTGGGATCGCCGCCTTGCTGGGCACCCCGCTGCCGCTGTGGGGTGCGCAGACGCCTCACGTTCTGCTCGCGGCCTCGATGTCCGCGCTGATGCTCGCTGCGATGGGCCTGTTGCTGAGCGTGCACGTGAAGCAACTCGAAAACTTCGCGGGCACGATGAACTTCGTCATTTTTCCCATGTATTTCATCTCTACTGCGTTGTACCCGCTGTGGAAGCTGCAAGAGTCCGGTGTCCAGTGGATCTACGTCGTCGCGCAGCTGAACCCTTTCACCCACGCCGTGGAGTGGATGCGTTTCGCGATGTACGGGAAGGACGCCGGGGCTGCGCCCTGGGTCGTTCTGTGCACCTTGGGGGTATGCTTCGCGCTCGCCGCCTGGTGCTACGATCCCCAGCGTGGCTTTGGCGCCCTCTCGCGCAAAGGAGAGACGGCATGAACCCCTCAACCTAGAACCGCAGTTGCCCCCAGGCGCAACCCAAGGAATTCAGCACTGGTACGGGTTTGCGATGATTTGGCAGACTCACCCGATGGGTGAAGCCTACGAACCGAAGGAGACCACGCTAGCGCAGGCCAGCGCTGAAGTGATGGTGGCCGACACGATGGGCGGGCGCATGCACGTGCGTTGGGACGAGACGGCCCAGGCCACGCCGCATGGGCAGATCGTGTTCTTCGCCTCAGTGTCCATTTGAATCCTCTCGTGGACACCATCCTCGCCTCACAACCACGTCACCTCAAGGTGGTCCGGCCATCCGCTTACGAACTCGAAGTGCTCCACGAACGGTGGTTTCGAGAAGTACGGACCCACGATGGCGCGCCATTGCGCGTACGCAGGGGAGGTCCGAAATCCCACCGTGTGGTCTTCGAGCGTGTCCCAGTGGAGCAGAAGCATGTAACGCTCGGGCGATTCCATACTGCGCCGCACTTCGTACTTGCGGAAGCCCGTGACCTTCGACAGGACCGTATCGAGGCCGCGCTTCGCGGCCTCCTCAAAGTCGGCCTGCCGGCCAGGGTGGATGCGGATGTCGGCAAGTTCCAGGATCATGAATTCGTCCTCAAAGGGGCATCTCGTTGCGGATCCAGGCCAACGCGGAATCGTGGCAAGGAGACCATTCGAGCTCGCGCCGCGCTCGCCTTGCGCGGACGCGGCTGTTGCTTCCGTAGGTGTAGTAGGCACGGGCGGGGCCCCATGACTTGGCTGCCTCATCCGCCGGGACCGACTCGACAGAGCCCATCCCGAGGCGCGCGGCGATAGCCTCACCGATCGCCGCGAACGAGGCCTCGCCGTTCTCGGCGAAATAGAAGGAGCCGGCCGGCGCCTTTTCCAGGGCGAGCAGATACAAGTTCGTGAGGTCGTCGATGTGGACCGTGGACCATCGGTTCAGGCCATGGCCAACCACCCGCACCACACCGTTTGTGCGCGCCTGCTCGACCAGGAAGGGGATTTGAATGCTGTGCGGGTTCAATCCTCTGCCCACGCCATAGATCAATGTGGGGCAGATGACGACGCTGCGCACACCGCGTTCGGCAGCCCCCAGCAGCATGCCGTTGAGCTCATGTCGGGCCCGCTTGGCGAGCCCGACCACGAAGGGCGTGTCTTCGTCGAAGACCGTGTCCGAGAGGCAGTTGCCGGGGGCGTCGTCGCCGACGACGCTCGATCCGCTGGTATGCAGCAGGGGCTTGCCGGATCCCTCTGGAAAATACCCGAAACATATAACCTACGGTGATACATTTGAGTCCGCCTTTCCTGGCATTGCCTCATGAGCAGAACGCCACTTCACCACCGAATTCGCTTGAGCCAGTTGAGGCTGCTGGTGGGCATTGCCGAGACCGGCTCACTGTTGGGTGCAGCCGAAACACTTCACATTACCCAGCCGGCTGCAACCAAGGCACTGCGGCAAATGGAGCAAGCCGTAGGCGAGATCCTGGTCCGTCGCGGCAGCGGCGGAAGCGTGCTCACGGACACGGGAGAACTCTTGTGCAAACGGGCCCGCACCATCCTCGTCGAGTTGAATGATGCCGAGGAGGAGCTAGGGCTCTGGCATTCGGGCGGTGCCGGTCATGTCACCATCGGCGCCCTTCCGGTGGCTACCCCGATGCTCGTACCCGAGATGTTGCATGAGTTGACAGTCAAGGCCCCACGCATCACGGTGCGAGTCGTCGAGGGTAACTCGGACAGCGTGTTTAGAGAGCAACTGAAAGCTGGTCACCTCGACATGCTGGTAGGCAGATTCTGGCCTGGAGAAGATGCCCAGTTGCAGACTGAAGTCTTGTATGAGTCAAGCTTCCGTCTGGGTGTGCGCGCCGATCATCCCTTGGCGGGCAAGCGGCGCCTTCAACTGAGCGATCTGATAAGCCTGCCCTGGATACTTCCACCTCTGGGAACCCATACCCGAACGGCACTGGAGGACATGTTTCGAGTGGCCGGCCAAGGTATGCCACCGCATCCTGTGGAAACCACATCGTTTCTGGTCATGCGCTCCCTGCTTCAGCGCACGGACATGATTTGTCCCGTACCCATAGAAGTGCTGCACGGCGACGTGAAGCAAGGGCTCTTGCGGTTCTTACCTGTGAAGCTCGACATGAAAGTACCGCCTGTAGGCCTGGTTCGCCATGCCAGACGGACACCCTCGCCAGCAGCAAATACCGTGATTGAACAGCTTCGCGAGGTCGGTCATCGCGCCACCAGCACCTACAAGGAAAAAGGCTGATATCGCGAGCCCCGCAGGGGCGTGGCGATACACACATGCCACCGTGAGGAGTCGCCATACCGTTACCATGCGAGCCCAGGACTCCACCATGACCCTCGCCATCATCGACTTCGAAACCACCGGCATCTCGCCGCAGCAGGGCGATCGCGCCACCGAGGTGGCCATCGTGAAACTGGAGAACGGCCGCGTGGTGGACCGCTTCCAGAGCCTGATGAACGCCGGGGTTCGCATCCCAGCCTTCATCACCCAGCTGACCGGCATCACGAATGCCATGGTGGCTGACGCGCCGCCGGCCGACCAGGTCATGGCCGAGGCGCACCGCTTCGTCGGCGCTGCGCCGCTGGTCGCGCACAACGCGGCCTTCGACCGTCGCTTCTGGCAGGCCGAGCTCGCGCGCCTGGATCTGGCCGCGGCCCATCCCTTTGCCTGCACCCTGCTGCTGTCGCGCCGCCTTTATCCGCAGGCGCCCAGCCACAAGCTGGGCGTGCTGGTCGACTACCACCGCCTGCCGCGCGCCGGCCAGGCGCACCGCGCCCTGGCCGACGCCGAGATGGCGGCCGAGCTGCTGGGGCGCATCCTGCAGGACCTGCGCCGGCGCTGGGGCCTGGACCAGCCCGACCATGCGCTGCTGATGGCGCTGCAGCGCTGCGCCCGCCCCGGGGTGGACGCGCTGATGGCGCGCTACGCCATGGCCTGAGCCCGCACCAGGGCTCCGGCAGGCGGCAGCGCCCATAATTCCCGGCATGAAAGCCCATGTCCACCCCGCCACCCCTCTGTCCACCCGCGACACCACGCGCATAGACGACACGCGCATCGGCGCCGTGCGTCCCCTGATCACGCCGGCCCTGCTGCAGGAATGGCTGCCCGTGCCCGAGGCGGCCGAGGCCCTGGTGGCGCAAAGCCGCGCCGCCATCTCGCGCGTGCTGCACGGCGCCGACGACCGCTTGGTGGTGGTGGTCGGCCCCTGTTCCATCCACGACCACGACCAGGCCATGGCCTATGCGCAGCTGCTCAAGGCCCAGGCCGACGCCCTGCAGGACGAGCTGCTGATCGTGATGCGGGTCTACTTCGAGAAGCCGCGCACCACCGTGGGCTGGAAGGGCTATATCAACGACCCGCACCTGGACGGCAGCTTCGCGATCAACGAGGGGCTGGAGATGGCGCGCCAGCTGCTGCTGGACCTGCTGGCGCTGGGCCTGCCGGTGGGCACCGAGTTCCTGGACCTGCTGAGCCCGCAGTTCATCAGCGAGCTCGTGAGCTGGGGCGCGATCGGCGCGCGCACCACCGAGAGCCAGAGCCACCGCCAGCTGGCCTCGGGCCTGTCCTGTCCGGTGGGCTTCAAGAACGGCACCGACGGCGGCGTCAAGGTGGCGGCCGACGCCATCCTGGCCGCGCAGGCGCCGCACGCCTTCATGGGCATGACCAAGATGGGCCAGTCCGCGATCTTCGAGACGCGCGGCAACGACGACTGCCATGTGATCCTGCGCGGCGGCAAGCAGCCCAACTACAGCGCGGCCGACGTGGCCGCCGCCTGCGCCCTGCTCAAGGCCGCCGGCCTGCGCGAGCAGGTGATGATAGACCTCTCGCACGCCAACAGCAGCAAGCGCCACGAGCGCCAGATCGACGTGGCCGCCGACGTGGCGCGCCAGGTCGCGGGCGGCGAGCGCCGCATCATGGGCGTGATGATCGAGAGCCATCTGAACGAGGGCCGGCAGGACATCGTGCCCGGCCAGCCGCTGGAGTACGGCGTCTCGGTGACCGACGCCTGCATCAGCATGGCGCAGACCGTGCCGGTGCTGCAGCAGCTGGCGCAGGCGGTGCGGGCGCGTCGCGGCACCTAGATCCGGTTACAAGCTCTACATCCGCGACGTCCATGTAACAGCGAATCCGGGCAGACTGAAGCCGTGTTCAACAGCCAAGGAGCTACACATGACGAAGTTCTCTCTGCGTTCCATTCCCGCCGCGATGCTGATCACCACGGCCATGACCTGGGGCCTGTCGGCGCAGGCTGCCGGCCTCGGCGTGGGGGTGGGCGCTGGTGTGGGAGCGAACGCGGGGGCTGCGGGCGTGAGCGTGGGTGCCCAGGCGGGTGCCGGCGCTGATGTGCGGGCCCGCGCCCTGGAGCAGAACCAGGCCCAGTCTGGCACCAACAGCCAGGGCGCCACGGCCACCTCGGCCGTGACCGACGCCAAGGCCAGCGGCCAGACCGGCATAGGGGCCGATGTGAGCGGCGCCGTCTCGGCGGACGGCAAGGCAGTGGCCGAGGACGCGCGCCAGGGTGCACGCAAGGGCGCCAAGGCGGCCCAGCGCGGCAAGGAAAAGCTGCAGGGCGCGACGCAGCTCGATGCCGGCGTCAAAGCCCAGGGCCAGGCCGACCTGAAGGCCGCGCCCTAAGCCACGGCAATACGGTGAAACCGGGCGCCCCTTGCTCAGCGCAGGGGGCGCTTTTTTCTTGCCTTCAGCGCGGGCGGCGCGGCGCCATGGGGCCGCGGCCCTCGAGGTGGCGGAACTTGATGCGGCCCTTGCTCAGGTCGTAGGGCGACAGCTCCAGCGAGACCTTGTCGCCGGCCAGGATGCGGATGTGGTTCTTGCGCATCTTGCCCGCCGAATAGGCCACCAGCTGGTGACCGTTTTCCAGCGTCACACGAAAGCGCGTGTCGGGCAGCACCTCGTTCACGACGCCCATCATCTCAATCAGGTCTTCCTTGGCCATGGTCTGTTCCTATCTTGGTAATGAGATCAATCAATGCGCGCGCGTGGTCTCGCGCACCCAGTTCAGCCCCTGCTCGATGGCGTAGCTTGCGGCCGCCTCGTGGGTGGGGAAATCGTCGATGAAGCGCATCACCCGGTCGGTGGACGCGCTGCCGCGGCCGCTGGCGATGGACACCTGCGCGGCATAGCGGCCGCCCTCGAGCGCGCGAGGGCACGCGGCAATGCGGTACTTGCCGAGGGTGATGGCGGAATGCGAAAAACGTTTGTCGTTATGAATCATCAAGAAAATGCCAGGGCGCGCGGCCCCTGGCCGGCAACGCCCGAATACGGGACCGTGGCAGCCCTGCTGCCGTTCAAGCCCGCCTGGAGACCCTGGGCCGCCGCCACGAAGGCAGGGGCCGGGGCACGAACCGCAGCAGCGGCGTCGTGAACAGAAGGGAGAATAAACCGCCACGCCGTGAGATGGGTGGCCAGGTACGCCCATGCAGGGCCGGACTGCGTGCCCCTCTGCCGGGGGCGGATGCGTGCAGACCACAGAAGGCCGGAACGCAGTCAGTCGCCAAGGACGAGCAAGGAATGTACCACGTTCCTCGATTGGGGGTCGCCGGCATCGCAAAAGACCTGCGGGCAGCGCGGCAACCCCGGGTGCGGGACAAGCCTGTGGATGGTTTCGGCACAACAGGGCAGTTGTCCACAGGCCGGCGGCCCGGCGCCGACTTGTTCAGTTTTCGAGGACAGCGCGAGCGCGCACCCGCCCACAGCCAGCCACCCTCTGCAAATCCTTGTCCTGGAAGGAAAAAAGAGCCTTGTCCACAGAAGAGGCGCAGGCTTATCTACTACTACTATTAAAAATTAGAAGATAAGAAGAAGACAGGAAAACAACTCGCGCCGGCCGACGGGCCTTCAGTCGTCCTCGTCGCGGTGCCGGTTGCTGCGCCAGATCGCGCGCACCAGCCACAGGCCGCCGATCACGGCGCCGCCGAAACCCATGAAGCCGAAGGCCGGCAGGCCGAACAAGGTGGGGCCGGCGCGCACGGTCATCACGATGGACGAGCCAATGATCAGAGCCGCGATCACCAGGGCCAGGGCCAGGCGGCTGGCGGCGCGGTCGATCTGGTCGCCGACGCGGCGCAGGTGGGCGAGCTCGATGTTGACGTGCACCTGGCCACGGCGCGCGCTGCGCAGCAGGCGCGAGACATCGTGCGGCAGCTGCTCGGCCAGGGCCATGGCGCGGCGCAGGGTCTGCCAGGTGCGCTGGGCCAGGGCCTTGGGCTGGTAGCGCGCACGTATCACCTGCTTGAGCAGCGGCAGGGCCTCGGTGGCCATGTGGAAACCCGGGTCCAGGTTGCGCCCCATGCCCTCTAGCGTGATGAAGGCCTTGATCAGCAAGGCCAGGTCGGAAGGCAGGGCCAGGTGGTGCTCGCGCAGGATGGCCGTCACGTCGGCCAGCATCTGGCCCAGGTTGAGCTGGGCCAGGGGCACGCCGTGGTACTGGTCGACGAAGGCCTCGATCTCGGTCTCGAGCTGGGCCTGGTTCACGGCATGGTCGTCGCCGGTCCAGTCCAGCAGCACGTCGGCCACGGCCTGGGGGTCGTGCTCGACCAGGCCCAGCAGCAGCTGCAGCAGCTCCTCGCGCCTGCGTACCGAGAGTCGCCCCACCATGCCAAAGTCGATGAAGGCGATGCGGTTGCCCGGCAGGTAGAACACGTTGCCGGGATGCGGGTCGGCGTGGAAGAAGCCGTCCTCGACGATCATCTTGAGCACGGCGTGGGCACCGCGCCGCGCGAGCTCGGCGCGGTCGAAGCCGGCCTCGGGGCTGAGCGCGTCGAGCTGGTTGCCGGGAATGCCGCCCACATGGTCCTGCACGTTGATGCGCTCGTGGGTGTGCTGCCAGTGCACGCGCGGGATCACGATCTCGGGAATGGCGGCCAGGTTGGCGCCTATGCGCTCGGCGTGGCGGCACTCGGCCGCGAGGTCGAGCTCGCGCCGCAGCGAGCGCGAGAACTCGCGCACCAGCTGGCGCGGCCGGTAGGGCTTGAGCGCCAGCATCTCGGCCTCGGCCAGGGCGGCCAGGCGTGCCAGCAGGCGCAGGTCGGCCTCGATCACCTCGCGTATGCCGGGCCGGCGGATCTTGACCACGACCTCGGTGCCGTCCTTGAGCTGGGCCCGGTGCACCTGGGCGATCGAGGCCGCGGCCACCGGCTCGGTGTCGAAGCGGGCGAACACGGCCTCGGGTTCGCCGCCGAGGTCCTCGCACAGCTGCAGCCGCAGTTCCTCGAAGGGCACGGCCGGCACCTGGGCGTGCAGCTTCTCGAGCTCGGCAATCCATTCGGGGCCGAACAGGTCCGCGCGGCCGGCCAGGATCTGGCCGAGCTTGACGAAGGCGGGGCCGAGTTCCTCCAGCGCCAGGCGCACCTGGGCCGGCGGCTCGATGCGGGCCAGGTCGGCCACATGCTCCCACTTGAGCGCGTGGCCGGCGCGCTC
This sequence comes from Comamonadaceae bacterium 2FH, assembly GCA_005503335.1. Classification (GTDB taxonomy): domain Bacteria; phylum Pseudomonadota; class Gammaproteobacteria; order Burkholderiales; family Burkholderiaceae_C; genus SCMQ01. The sequence continues at coordinate 71,255 of SCMQ01000005.1, read as the reverse complement.
CAGCTGGTCGGCCAGGTTGAGACGGCGCACGGTGTCGCCGAAACCGTGCCGTATCAGTACGCCAACGATGTCGTTGAGGCGTCTGAGATCGCGCGCCGTGCCCAGGGTCTCGATCAGCATGGGGGCATGATAGCCCCGCGCCCTGCCTGCGCCTACCCGGGCTTGGGCGGCATCACTTGGCGTCCGGCAGCTCGATCTTGACTTCGAGCACCTCGAGGTTGTCCTGGCGCTCGAGGTGGACCTTGATGTCCTGCTGGTTGATCTTGATGTACTTGCAGATCACGGCCATCAGGTCGCGCTGCAGGGCCGGCAGGTAGTCCGGCTCGCCGGGGTTGCGCCCGCTGCGCTCGTGGGCCAGGATGATCTGCAACCGCTCTTTGGCCACGCTGGCGGTCTTTTTCTTCTCGCCGAGCAGGAAGGAGAGTAAGGACATGGCTCAGCGCCCTCCGAACAGGCGCTTGAGGAAGCCGGGCTTCTCCGCGTCGACGAAGCGCATGGGGCGGTCCTCGCCCAGGAAACGGTCGATCACGTCGAGGTAGGCGTTGGCCACGTCCGTGCCCTTGAGGTGCACGGCCGGCGTGCCCTGGTTGGAGGCCTGCAGCACGGCCTCGCTCTCGGGCACCACGCCGATCAGCCGGATGCGCAGGATGTCCTGGATGTCCTCGAGCGAGAGCATCTGGCCGTCGGCCACGCGGTTGGGGTTGTAGCGCGTGATCAGCAGGTGCTCCTTGACCGGCTCCTTGCCCGCGATCGCGCGCCGGGTCTTGCTGCCCAGCATGCCCAGGATGCGGTCGGAGTCGCGCACCGAGGACACCTCGGGGTTGGTCACCACCAGGGCCTCGTCGGCGAAATGCATGGCCATCAGGGCCCCGGTCTCGATGCCGGCCGGCGAGTCGCAGACGATGTACTCGAAGCCCATGGCGGCCAGGTCGTTCAGCACCTTCTCGACCCCATCCTGGGTCAGCGCGTCCTTGTCACGCGTCTGCGAGGCGGCCAGCACGTAGAGCTTGTCGCTCTGCTTGTCCTTGATCAGGGCCTGGTTGAGGTTGGCCTCGCCCTGGATCACGTTGATGAAGTCGTAGACCACGCGCCGCTCGCAACCCATGATCAGGTCCAGGTTGCGCAGGCCGACGTCGAAATCGATCACGGCGGTCTTGAAGCCGCGCAGGGCGAGGCCGGTGGCGAAGCTGGCGCTGGTGGTGGTCTTGCCCACACCGCCTTTGCCCGAAGTCACAACGACGATTTTTGCCATCAGTGAAAAGTCTTTCTGAAAAATGTGGGTGGGTGGAATTCAGGCCGGCACAGCACGCAAAGCGACAAGCGTGGGGGTTTCATGGCTGTTCAGGCTTTCAGCGGTTCCATGACCAGCTTGTCGCCGTCCGGGCCCGCCACCAGGCGCACCTGGGTGGGTTGGCCCCAGATTTCGGGCGGCAGCGCATTTTCGCTGGTCCGGTAGATGCCGGCGATGGAGATCAGCTCGGGTTCCATGCTGAGCGCGAAGATACGGGCCTGGCCGTCGCCGCGCGCGCCCGCGATGGCCTTGCCGCGCAGCGGCGCGTAGACATGGATGTGGCCGTCGGCGATCACCTCGGCGCCCGGGTTGACGATGGCGCGCACGATCAGGTCGCGGCCGCGCGCATAGACCTGCTGTCCCGAACGCAGGGGACGGTCTATCACCAGGGCGCCTTGCGGCTGGGCCGCGGCGGGTGCTGCGGCCGGAGCGGGTGCCGGCGCCGCGGCCTGGGTTTTCTGCACCAGGGCGTCGGCGGCAGGCACCAGGCCGGCGGCCTGGGCCGCGGCGAGCTGGGCCGGGCTGCCGCCGCGCACCGCCAGCGGCAGCAGGCGGTAGCCGCGCAGCAGCTCCAGCAGGGCGGGGAAGTCCAGTTCCGCTTCCGGGTCGCTGTCCTGCAGCGGGGTCAGGTCGACCAGCAGCGGGTCCTGGTCGAAGAAGTCGGGGATGTCGCCGAAGCGCTGGGCCAGATCCCTTGCCACGTCAGCCAGCTCGGCCGACTTCAGCAGCAGCGCCACCAGAGGCAGGTTCGCGCTCTTGATCTCGAACGTTGCAGGGGCGCTTCCTGCGAGGGCAACAGGCATGGGAAAAAGGGCACGGAAAGAAGCAAATCTTAACAGCCGGGCGGCCGCCACTTGTGAGCGGGCGCAACGCCGGTCACCAGAGTTTTCAGCGGCGGCAATGGGCCTTGCCGCGGCGCTCATACGGCGGCCTGAAGTTGTTCCTGGTTTTCTTTCTGTTCTCTATTAATTAATAGTCGTAGTAGATAAGGATCGGCTGCTTCTGTGGAAAAGCCATTTTTTCCCAGTCATGTCAGGCACTTGCATGCGATGAACTCATGTGGGCGCCCATGCTTCCGTGGTGTGCCGCAGCCATGAACAAATCAGGGCCACGGGCTTTTTCTGTGGATAAGTGCCTACTTGTCAAAAAACTATCCACAGCTTTGTGCCGCTGGTGCGTTTTCGGGCTCAATGCGCGCCCGTCAAGGCGGCCGCCACGGCGCGCTTGAACGGCGGGCAATGCTGGCCCAGGCGCAGCGCCAGGCCGCGCAGCAGGCGTGCCGGCGGGCTCTCCTGGGTGTACAGGCGCGCGATCAGCTGGGTCGCGAGGTAGATCGGCCGCGAGGCCTGGCGCTGCTCGCGTTCGTAGGCCGCCAGGTCCTGCGGCGCGGCGATGTCGCGGCCGGCGGTCTGGGCGGCGCGCACGCGGGCGGCCAGGCGCTCCACGCCCAGCAGGCCCAGGTTGAAGCCATGGGCCGTGACCGGGTGCATGCCCAGGGCGGCGTCGCCCACGCAGGCAAAGCGCGGCCCGACCAGGCGCTGCGGGTAGACGGCCACCAGCGGGTAGGCGTGGCGCGTGCTGGCCAGGCTCATGGGGCCCAGGCGGCCCGCGAAGCGGCGCGTCATCTCGCGGCCGAAGGCCGGCGGCTCCAGAGTCAGCAGCGGCTCTATGGCCGGCGTGGGCAGGGTGAGCACGACCGAGGCGCGCGGCGCGCCGCTGGCCGGGTCGTCGTTCATCGGCAGCAGGGCCAGGGTCTGGCCATGGTCGAACCATTCCCAGGCCGTGTGCTGGTGCGGCTTCTCGTGGTTCATGCAGCACACCAGCATGCTGCGGCCGAAGTCGTGCTGGTCGGCGGCGATGCCCATGGCGCGCCGCGTTGCCGAGAATCGGCTGTCGGCCGCCACCAGCAGCCGGGCGCGCAGGGCCTGGCGCGGGGCGCGTTGACGCGGCGCAAGGGCCGTAGCCTTGACCAGCCGCCTATTTCTCCAGCATCCACTGGATCACGAACTTGGCGGCAAAGCCCACCATGCCGAAGGCCAGGCCCAGGAACAGCACGAAGGTGCCGAACTTGCCGGCCTTGGACTGCCAGGCCAGGTGGGCGATGATGAACAGCATGTAGAGCATGAAGGCGGCCACGCCGAAGCTGAGGCCGAAGGCGGCGATCTGCTCTTCCGTGTAGCCGAACATCAGGCCTCCCCGGCGGGCGGCAGGCGCTCGGGCAGGGCCGTGGCGTCGACCAGGTCGCGGTAGGCATGCCAGCTGGCATGGCCGAGCAGGGGCACGACGAAGACCAGGCCCAGCAGCAGCGACAGCAGTCCCAGCAGCGTGAAGCCCATGATCAGCGCGGCCCACAGGGCCAGGGGCAGGGGGTTGCTCAATACCGCCTGCCAGCTGGTGAGCACGGCCTGCAGCACCGTGACCCGGCGGTCCAGCAGCAGCGGCATGGCGACCACGCTGGAGGCGAACACCGGCGCGGCCAGCAGCCCGCCCAGCGTGAGCCAGAGCTCGAACAGGTGGTGGCCAGGCGCCAGCACCACATGGCGCACGAAGTCCATGGGCGTGAGCACGGGCTGGGGCGCGAGCAGGGTGATCAGCGCGGCCGAGGTCAGCACCCAGCCCGTTCCCGCCAGGGCCAAGAGCAGGCCGAAGCGCACCAGGCTCCAGTAGCCGGCCGGCTCGCGCCGGCGCCAGCCCTGCCAGCGGGTCCAGGTGGCGACCAGCAGGCGCAGGTTCACCGGCTCGCCGCGCTCCAGGGCGCGGCTCATGGCATAGAGGCTGGTGGCCAGCACCGGCGCGACGACCAGGAAACCCGAGAAGGCGCCGGCCAGCAGCCAGAAGCGGTCGTGCGCCAGCGCCACCAGCATTGCGCCGAAGCTGGCCAGCGCCAGCCCATGGAAGAAGCTGAGCCAGCCGCAGCGCGCGATGTCGCGCCAGGCCAGGGCCAGCCAGTGCAGCGGCTGGTCCAGGGCGATCTCGCGCACCGCGGGCAGGGCCGGTGCGGCCTGCGCGGGCTTCTGGGGAGGCTTGGGGGAAGGGGCGGGCGGCACGGTGCGGCAAGCTTAGCGCGCCTGGCCCCAAACAGGCTTGATCTGTGTCAATTCACGCCGGGCGGCGAGGCGCCCGGCGGATCGCGGCCCTGTAGAGCCGGGCTTCAGTGGCGCGGGCCCATGCCGTGGTGGCCCTGTTGACCGTGGCGGCCACGGCCGAAATGGCGCAGGGTCTGGTCATCGAAGGTCTTCTTCTGCTCGGGCGTCAGCGCGGCGTAGAAGGTCTTGGTGGCGTCGGCGTAGCGGCGCATCTGCTCGTCGCGCTCGGCCTTGAAGGCCTGCATCCGGTCGATGCGCTCGGGCGTGCTGAGCTTCTCGAACTCGGCGCGGTCCGGGCGTGCGCGCGGCGTGGCCGGCAGCTGGGTGGCGGCGGTGAAGGCGGTCCAGGCGCTTTCCTGGGCCGGGTTCAGCTTGAGCGTTTCCTTGAGCTCGGCCAGGTGCTTGGCGCGGTGCTCCTGCATGCGCTGATGCATGCGCGCCGGGTCGTGCGGTTCCATGCGTTGCGCAGCCGGCGGACCGCCGGGAGGAGGAGGCGTCTGGGCGGTGGCGGCCAGGCCCAGGGAGGCCAGCAGGGTGGCGACGAGCAGGTGTTTGCGAAACTGTTTCATGGTGCTTACTTTCCTTGAGAAGAAGCCTGACGGCGCAAGGCGGGCATCAGGTTGAAGGGAAGTCTGCGCGGGCCTTGTATCGCCCCCATGGCGCCTGCATGAGCCTTTGTAAAGTTGCATGAAAAAGGCCGGTAAGCCGGCCTTTTCGATCACGCGGGGCTGGCGCGGCTGGACCCGGACGCGGGTCAGGCCAGGCGGCCGTTGCGGAAATCGTCCATGGCCTGCATCAGCTGCTCGCGCGTGTTCATCACGAAGGGGCCGTACTGCGCGATCGGCTCGCGCAGCGGCCGGCCGGCGATCAGCAGGGCGCGCGTGTCCTGGTCGGTCGCGGCGTGAAGGCAGACGCCGTCGCCCTGGTTGGCCAGGATGGCCATCTGCTGCCGGGGCACGGCCGTGACCTCGCCGTTCGGTGCCAGCACCTCCACGGTGCCGCGGTAGACGTAGAGGAAGGCGTTGTGCTCGGGCGGCAGAGGCTGCTGGAAGGTGGCGCCCTCGACCAGGAAATGCAGGTCCAGGTACAGCGGGTCGGTCGGAAAGCGCGCCGGGTCGCGCTGCATGGCGCCGGCCACGCCGTGCGAGCTGCCGGCGATCACGCGCACATGCACGCTGCCGCGCAGGTCGCCGTCGGCGCCGTCGGGCGTGGTGAACACGGGGATCTCCTCGCTCTGGATGTCGCGGTAGCCGGGCTCGCACATCTTGTCGCGTGCCGGCAGGTTGAGCCACAGCTGGAAGCCCTCCATCACGCCCTCCTCCTGCTCGGGCAGCTCGCTGTGGATCAGGCCGCGGCCGGCGGTCATCCACTGCACGCCGCCGTTTTGCAGCAGGCCCTCGTGGCCGGCGCTGTCCTTGTGGCGCATGCGGCCGGCGATCATGTAGGTCACGGTCTCGAAGCCGCGGTGCGGGTGGTCGGGAAAGCCCGCGCCGTAGTCGTCGGGGTTGTCGCTGGCGAAGCTGTCGAGCATCAGGAAGGGGTCCAGCCGCTGCTGCAGGTCCTGCGTGAGCACGCGCCTGAGCTTGACGCCCGCGCCGTCGCTGGTGGGCTGACCGGTGACCAGCCGTTCGACGCGGCTCGGCTGCTCGACGAAGGGGAGGTGGGCGGGGGTGTTCATGGCCACATGATGCCGCAGCCAGGCGGCCTTGGCCACACCGATCCATGTCATGCGGCCTCGCCCGCGTGCCGGTTCATGCCGCGACCGCGTAGCCTTCCTCGGCGATGGCCTGGGCCAGCGACTCGCGCGGCTGTTCGGACTGGACCTCGACGCGACCCTGGGAGCGGTCTATGCGCACCTCGGCCTGCGGGTCGAGCTGGCGGATGGCGCGGGTCACGGCCTTCTCGCAGTGGCCGCAGGTCATGCCCTGTACAGTGAAGCTCTGGTTCATGGCGTATTCCTCTTTCGATGACTGGGAAAGCATAGCCTGGACCTTGCCATCGTGGGAGGGTCAAGCCCCTGGTCGCCGACCCTGCTTGAGCCAGGGTTGATCCGGCGCAAGGCTTGACCTTCCCATCATGGGAAAGATGAGACTGCACACATGAACACCACGACCACCCCCTCCCTGGACCTGGGCATAGGCGGCATGACCTGCGCCTCCTGCGTGACGCGCGTGGAGAAGGCGCTCAGGAAGGTGCCCGGCGTGCAGGATGCCAGCGTCAACCTGGCGACCGAGTCGGCGCGCATCGTCTACGCGCACGGCGAGCAGATGGAGGCGCGGCTGCGCCGCGCGGTGCGCGACGCCGGCTACGAGCCGCGCGCCGCCGACGCCGCGATCGATGCGGCGGCCACCTCGCCCTGGGCTGGCTTCGGGCCGGTGGCCTGGGGCCTGCTGCTGTCGCTGCCCCTGGTCGTGCCCATGGTGGGCGATCTGCTCGGCCTGCACTGGATGCTGCCGGCCTGGCTGCAGTTCCTGCTGGCCACGCCGGTGCAGTTCTGGCTCGGCGCGCGCTTCTACAAGGCCGGCTGGCATGCGCTCAAGGCCGGCAGCGGCAACATGGACCTGCTGGTGGCCATAGGCACGACGGCGGGCTGGGCCTTGTCGGTCTGGCTGTGGCTGGTGGCCGAGGAAGGCGACATGCCCCACCTGTACTTCGAGGCCTCGGCCGTGGTCGTGACCCTGGTGCTGCTGGGCAAGTGGCTGGAGGCGCGCGCCAAGCGGCAGACCACGGCCGCGATCCGCGCCCTGCACGCGCTGCGGCCCGAGCTGGCCCATGTGATGGGGCCGGACGGCGAGATGGATGTGCCGGTGGGCGAGCTGCTGGTCGGCGACCGCGTGGTGGTGCGCCCGGGCGAGCGCTTTCCGGTCGACGGCCGGCTGCTCGAGGGCCACACCCAGGTCGACGAATCCATGCTGACCGGGGAACCGCTGCCGGTCAGCAAGGACGCGGGCAGCAAGCTGACCGGCGGCGCCATCAACGGCGAGGGCCGGGTGCTGATGCTGGTCGAGGCCGTGGGCAGCGAGACCGTGCTGGCGCAGATCATCCGGCTGGTGGAGGACGCGCAGGCGGCCAAGGCGCCGATACAGCGCCTGGTGGACCGGGTCTCGGCGGTGTTCGTGCCCGTGGTGATGGGGGTGGCGCTGGTCACGCTGCTCGGCTGGCTGTGGGCCGGCGCCTCCTTCGAGAGCGCGCTGATCCATGCGGTGGCGGTGCTGGTGATCGCCTGTCCCTGTGCCCTGGGCCTGGCCACGCCGGCCGCCATCATGGCCGGCACCGGCGTGGCGGCGCGGCACGGCATACTGATCAAGGACGCGCAGGCGCTCGAGCTCGCGCACCGGGTCGACACCGTGGCCTTCGACAAGACCGGCACGCTGACCGTGGGCCAGCCGCTGCTGACCGCGCTCGTCGCGGCCGAGGGCCAGGACGAGGCGGGGTTGCTGCGCACAGCGGCCAGCCTGCAAAGCGGCAGCGAGCATCCGCTCGCGCGCGCCGTGGTCGCGGCGGCGCGCGGGCGCGGCCTGGCGATCGCGGCGCCCGACGGCCTGCGCGCCGTGCCGGGCCGTGGCAGCGAGGGCGAGCTGGGCGCGCGCAGCTGGCTGATCGGCAGCCTGCGCTGGATGGACGAGCTCGGCGTGGCCCTGGGACCGCTCGCGGCGCGTGCGGCCGAGCTGCAGGCCGAGGGGGCCACGGTCTCGGCCATGGCCGAGCGGACCAGCGATGGTCTGACTTTGCGGGCCCTCATGGCCTTCGGCGATGCGCCCAAGCCGGGCGCACGAGAGGCCCTGGCCGCGCTGCGCGCGCGCGGCATCAAGACCGTCATGATCTCGGGCGACAACCGCGGCGCCGCCGAGGCCATGGCGCGCCGCCTGGGCCTCAGGCCCGAGGCTGGCGAGGTGATGGCCGAGGTGCTGCCCGGCGACAAGGCCGCGCTGGTGGCGCAGCTCAAGCAGGGCGGACATGTGGTTTCCATGGTCGGCGACGGCGTCAACGACGCGCCGGCCCTGGCCGCGGCCGACGTGGGACTGGCCATGGGCAACGGCACCGACGTGGCCATGCACGCGGCCGGCATCACGCTGATGCGCGGCGAGGTCGGCCTGGTGGCGGCGGCGCTGGACATCTCGGACCGCACGGTGGCCAAGATCCGGCAGAACCTGTTCTGGGCCTTCTTCTACAACGTGGCCGGCATCCCGCTGGCGGCCCTGGGCTACCTGAACCCGGTGCTGGCCGGCGCCGCGATGGCGCTGAGCTCGGTCAGCGTGATGAGCAACGCCCTGCTGCTGCGGCGCTGGAAAGCGTAGCGGCTGGTTGCCCGGCGCCAGCCCGGTTACCTGCGTTCGGCTTGATCTGCGTCATGGTGGGAGCGGCGGGCGGCAGGCATGCTTGGGGCCATACCCACCGTGCCAGGAGACGCCATGAGACACACCAGCCTGCAGATCATCCGCGACGAGCATTCCTCGCTCGCCGCCATGCATGCATTCCATGCGCATGATGGTGGAGCGCGGTCCGCAGGACGATGCGGAGCGCTTCTTCGACGTGCTGCGCGCCATGCTGTTCTACATCGACGAGTTCCCCGAGCGCCTGCACCATCCCAAGGAGTCGGACCTGCTGTTCCCGCGCGTGGCCAGGCGCTCGCCTGAGCTCATGGAGACCGTGACGCGGCTGGAGCGCGACCACCTGCACGGCGAGGCCCAGGTGCGCGAGCTGCAGCACCTGCTGCTGGCCTGGGAACTGCTCGGCGAGTCGCGGCGCCAGGCCTTCGTCGACGCCTTCAAGCCCTATGTGGACTTCTACCTCGAGCACATGCGGCTGGAAGAGTCGGTGATCCTGCCCGAGGCCGAGATGCAGCTGAGCGAGACCGAATGGGCCGAGCTCGACGCCGCGTTCGAGCGCAACCGCGACCCGCTGACCGGCAAGTACCCGCCCGACCCGGCCTACGACCGCCTGTTCACGCGCATCGTGATGAAGGCGCCGGCGCCGATCGGGCTGGGCGAGGCCTGAGGCGGCGAGGGCGCCGGCCGGCGCGGGCTTTCATCAAGCCTTCATCTGAGCGGCGTAGGCTGCGGCCATTCCAACGAATGGCCGACCCATGCAAGCGCTCAATGTCCAGTGGTTCCAGTGGCTCCATGCCGGCAGCCAGCCCGAGGCCGGCCTGCTGGCCTTCGCGCTGCTGTGCGCCCAGTCCCTGGTCCAGGTCGTGGGCGGGCTGCTGCTGGCGCTGAGCCTGGTCGGGCCGATGCACCTGCGGCGCCGGCTGCTGCAGGCCCTGCTGGCGGTCGCCATAGGCGCCCTGCTGGCGGGCCTGGTGCACCGCCACTGGCCGCAGCCCAGGCCCTTCATGCTGGACCTGGGCCCGCTCTGGCTCGATCATGCGGCGCGCGCCGGCCTGCCCAGCAGCCACGCCACCGGCATGTTCAGCCTGGGCTTCGCCCTGTGGCTGCAGGCCTCGCGCCGCCTCGGCGGCGCGGTGCTGCTGCTCGGCGCCCTGGTCGGCTGGAGCCGGGTCTACCTGGGCGTGCATTTCCCGCTCGACATCCTGGCCGCCCTGCCGGTGGGCTGGCTGGCGGCCTGGCTGGCGCGCGCCTCGTGGCGCGCCGTGGGGGCGCTGCGCTGCGCCGGGCCTCAGGCGGCCAGCGCCGGGTAGTCGGTGTAGCCGCGGTGGTCGCCGCCGTAGAAGGTGCTGCGGTCCGGCGCATTGAAGGGGCCGCCGGCGCGCAGGCGCTGCACCAGGTCCGGGTTGGCGATGAAGGCCTTGCCGAAGGCGACCAGGTCGGCGCCCTGGGACAGCGAGGTTTCGGCCAGCGCCCGGTCCAGCCCGTTGTTCACCATCCAGGCGCCCTGGCCGCCGGCCGCGCGGTAGGCGGCGCGCAGGGCTGCGTAGTCGAACGGGCGTTCGCCCTGCTGGTGGTCGCGCGCGCCGCCGGTGGCGCCCTCGATCACATGCAGGTAGGCCAGGCCCAGCGGCGCCAGGCGCGCCACCACATGCTCGAACAGCGGCTGGGGTTCGGGATCGCTGGCGTCGTTGGCCGGCGTCACCGGCGACAGGCGCAGGCCGGTGCGGCCTGCGCCGATCTCCTCGGACACGGCCTGCACCACCTCGAGCAGCAGGCGCGCACGGTGGGCGATGGGGCCGCCGTAGGCGTCGCTGCGCTGGTTGCTGCCGGCGCGCAGGAACTGGTCGAGCAGGTAGCCGTTGGCGCCGTGGATCTCGACGCCGTCGAAGCCGGCGGCGATGGCGTTGCGCGCGGCGCGCCGGTAGTCGGCCACGATGCCGGGCAGTTCGCTGATGTCGAGGGCCCTCGGCGTTGAGGTTTCGACGAAAGTGGGTACTCCCTCACGGATCAGCACGGTCTTGGTCTTCGCGGTGATGGCCGAGGGCGCGACCGGTGCCTGGCCGCCCGGCTGCAGGTCCACGTGCGAGACCCGGCCCACATGCCAGAGCTGCACCACGATCCTGCCGCCGGCCGCGTGCACCGCCTCGGTCACGGGCTTCCAGGCCGCCACCTGCTCCTCGCTCCAGATCCCGGGCACGTCGGCGTAGCCCTGGCCCTGGTGGCTGATGGCCGTGGCCTCGGTCACGATCAGGCCGGCGCTGGCGCGCTGGGCGTAGTAGGTGGCCATCAGCGGCGTGGGGATGGCGCCGGGCGCGCGGTTGCGCGTGAGCGGGGCCATGACGATGCGGTTGGCCAGCGCGAGGCGGCCGGCCTGGACGGGATCGAACAGGGAAGACATGTGGCTTGTGCTTGGGGAAAAAATGCAGGAGACCCAAATCTAAGGGTTTTCCATTGTCCTTGCCGCACGCATGTGACAGGGGACCGACAGCTTGGCGCCAGCGGCGCGGGCAGAATGCGGGCAGCCATGTCCCACGCAGCCCCCGCCACCTCGCCACGCACCCTGATCGTGCTGGCGCTGGCGCTCTCTCTGGGCGCCGCGGTGTCGCTGGGCATCACGCGCTTTGCCTACGGCCTGCTGCTGCCGCCGATGCGGGCCGACCTGGGCTGGAGCTACACCCTGGCCGGGGCCATGAACACGGTCAACGCCCTGGGCTACCTGCTTGGGGCCCTGGCCACGCCGGCCCTGCTGCGCCACCTCGACGCCGCGCGCCTGCTGCTCGGCGGGGCGTTGCTGGCCAGCCTGTTCATGGCCTTGAGCGGCTTCTTCACCGCGGCCGCGCCGCTGCTGCTGCAGCGCCTGCTGGCCGGCGTGGCCAGCGCCTTCATCTTCATCGCGGGCGGCCTGCTCGCGGCGCGCCTGGGCGTGCTGGCACCGGGCCGCGCGGGCCTGCTGCTGGGCCTGTACTACGGCGGCACGGGCTGGGGCATCGCGCTGTCGGCCCTGGGCGTGCCGGCGGCGCTGACCGCCGCGCGGGCCCTGCCCCATGGCTGGACCTGGGCCTGGTGGGTCCTGGCCGCGGCCTGCCTGGCGGCCACGGCCCTGCTGTGGGGGCCGGTGCGGCGCCTGCAGCGGCTCACGGCGGTGCTGCCGGCCGCCGGCGCCGCCGAGCCGGTCCACGGGCGGCTGGACTGGCGTCCGCTGGGCTTCGCGCTGGCCAGCTACACGCTGTTCGGCATGGGCTACATCGGCTACATGACCTTCGTGATCGCTCTGCTGCGCGAGCAGGGCCTGGCGCCGGCGGCCATCACGCTGTTCTATACCCTGCTGGGGCTGGCCGTGGTGGGTTCGGCGCGGCTGTGGGCCGGCCTGCTGGACCGCTGCCGCGGCGGCCAGGCCCTGGCCCTGCTGAACGCCCTGCTGGGCGTGGCCACGCTGCTGCCGGCGCTGAGTTCGGCCTGGCCGCTGGTGCTGGTCTCGGGCCTGCTGTTCGGCGGCGTGTTCCTGTCGGTGGTGGCGTCGACCACGGCCCTGGTGCGGCACAACCTGGCGCCCGCGCAATGGGCGGCCGGCATCAGCGCCTTCACCATCGTGTTCGCGGCCGGCCAGATCCTCGGGCCCACGGTGGTGGGCTGGATCGCCGACGGTCCGGGCGGGCTGGCGCGCGGCCTGGTGTTCTCGGCCGGCGCGCTCTGGCTGGGGGCGGCGCTGGCGGCGCGCCAGCGCTCGCTCAAACCCTAGGCGTCGAGCGCGCGCGCCGCGCCGAGCAGGGCCGGCGACTGGGCCGCCTCGATCACGAACACCGGGATCGCGGCCAGGTAGGCGCGAAAGCGGCCCTTGGCCTCGAAGCGTGCGCGGAACGGCGAGCGATCGAACCAGGGGCCCAGGCGCGGCACGATGCCGCCGCCCAGGTAGACCCCGCCCTGGGCGCCGAGCGTCAGCGCCAGGTTGCCGGCCACCGAGCCCAGCAAGGCGCAGAACATCGTGAGCGCCTCCACGCAGCGCGCGTCGCTGCCGGCCAGCGCGGCCTGGCTGACCTCGGCCGCGCCCCAGTCCTCGGGCGGCGCCAGGCCGTCGGCCTCGCAGAGCGCGCGGTGGATGTCGACCAGGCCCTGGCCGCTGACCGCGCGCTCGGCCGAGGCGTGGCCATGGCGCCGCGCCAGCGCCGCCACCACCTGCTGCTCGCGCGCGTTGTCCGGCGCCAGGCTCACATGGCCGCCCTCGCCGCGCAGCGGCACCCAGCCGCCGCCCCCGTCGGGCAGCAGGCCCGAGACGCCCAGGCCGGTGCCGGGGCCGATCAGGGCGATCGCGGCCTGGTCGCGGGCCGCACCGCCGCCGAGCTGGCGCAGCGCCTGGGGCGGCAGCGCCGGCAGGGCCAGGGCCAGGGCCGTGAAGTCGTTCAGCACCTCGAGCCGCGCGAAGCCCAGGGCCCGCTGCAGCGCGGCAATCGAGAACGACCAGTGGTGGTTGGTCATCTGTACGCGGTCGCCGTCCACCGGGTTGGCGATGGCTATCGCGCCCTCGCGCGGCAGCGGCCGCTCGCAGCGCGCCAGGTAGTCGCGCAGCGCGTCCTCGAGCGTGGCGTAGCCGGCGCAGGGCAGGGTGATTTGCTGTTCGATCGGCGCGCCCGGGCCGGCCTGCCAGGCGAAGCGCGCGTTGGTGCCGCCGACGTCGGCGAGCAGCCGGGGCTGGCCCGGCGGGACAAAGTGGTTCATGGTCGTCAGTTCAGCAGGTAGGCGCGCGCCTCGTAGGGACGCAGGCTCAGCGAGCGCAGGTCTTCGCCGGCGTCGACCGGGTAGTTGGCGATCAGCAGGCGGCGCTCGGAGGCCTGGAGTTCGGGCGGCAGGGCGAAGCGCGGGGTCTGGGCGCTGAAGTTGCAGACCACCAGCAGGTGCTCGTGGGCCAGGCTGCGCGTGTAGGCGTAGATCTCGGTGTGGCCGGGCAGCAGCAGGTCGTAGCGGCCGTGCACGATCACCGGGTGGGCGTGGCGCAGCGCGATCAGGCGGCGGTAGTAATGGAACACCGAGTCCGGGTCGGCCAGGGCCTGCTCGGCATTGAGCTCGTGGAAGTTGGGGTTCAGCGCGATCCAGGGCCGGCCGCCGGTGAAGCCAGCGTTGGGGCCGGCGCTCCAGTGCATGGGCGTGCGCGCGTTGTCGCGGCTCTTGGCGTGGATCGCGGCCATGACCTGGGCCGGGTCCTGGCCGCGCTCGTGCACCGCGACGCGGTAGCGGTTGAGCGTCTCTATGTCCCGGTAGTCGTCGATCGATTCGAAGCGCACGTTGGTCATGCCCAGCTCCTCGCCCTGGTAGACGTAGGGCGTGCCCTGCAGCAAATGCAGGCAGGTGGCGAGCATCTTGGCCGAGGCGACGCGGTAAGCCCCGTCGTCGCCGAAGCGCGAGACCGGGCGCGGCTGGTCGTGGTTGGAGAGGTAGAGGCTGTTCCAGCCCTGGCCCGCCAGCGCGTCCTGCCAGCGCGACATCGTGGCCTTGAACTCGCGCAGGTCCAGCGGCTTGAGCGCCCATTTGCCGTCGGGGTGGCCGGGCTGGGAGTCGAGGTCCATGTGCTCGAACTGGAACAGCATGTCGAGCGCGCCGCTCTGCGGGTTGGTGATCTGCACGCCCTGGCGCGTGGTGGCCATGGGCGCCTCGCCGACGGTGATCGTGTCGTAGTGGTCCAGCACCTCGCGCCGCATCTCGGCCAGGAACTCGAGCAGGCGCGGGCCGTTGCAGCTCAGCGCGAAGCCGGGCTGCAGGAAGCCCTCGCGCACCGCGGGCGCGTCGGGCAGGCTGCTGTCGGCCCGCCAGGGCTTGGAGATCATGTTGATCACGTCCATGCGGAAGCCGTCCACGCCCTTGTCGAGCCAGAAGCGCATCAGGGCGTGGACCTCCTGCCTGACCCTGGGGTTCTCCCAGTTCAGGTCCGGCTGCCTGGGGCTGAACATGTGCAGGTAGTACTCGCCCGTGGCCTCGTTCCAGGCCCAGACCGAGCCCTGGAAGGCCGCCTCCCAGTTGTTGGGCGGCGCGCCGTCCGGCCCGGGCTCGCGCCAGATGTAGTAGTCGTGGCAGGGGTTGTCGCGGCTCTTGCGCGCCTCCTGGAACCAGGCATGCTCGTCCGAGCTGTGGTTGACCACCAGGTCCATCATCAGGCGGATGCCGCGCGCGTGCATGGCGGCGAGCATTTCCTCGAAGTCGGCCATGCTGCCGAACTCGGGGGCGATGGCCCGGTAGTCGGAGATGTCGTAGCCGTTGTCGTCCTGGGGCGAGGAGTAGACCGGCGAGAGCCAGACCACGTCCACCCCGAGCTGCTGCAGGTGGTCGAGCCGGCTGGTGATGCCCTTGAGATCGCCTATGCCGTCGCCGTTGCTGTCGCAGAAGCTGCGCGGGTAGATCTGGTAGACGACCGAGCGCTGCCAGTCGCGGCGCGGCGCGGGGGCCTGTGCGGATGCTGTCATGAGGAAACGTCCTTTTCGAAGTCGGTGGCGCTCAGGCCGCCAGGCGCAGCCACAGCTGCTGGTAGGGTTGGAGCGTGAGGTCCTGGTCGAGCGCGAGGCCGCGCCCGCTGACCAGGTCGAGCGCGCGCGCGGGCAGGGCCGAGAGCACGGGCGCGGCCACGCGCTGCGGGTGCTCGCTGAAGTTGCCGAGCACCAGCACGCCGTCGTCCAGCGGACCGCGCTGGTAGCCGAGCACCGCCGGGTTGTGGGTCCAGAAGGCCTGCAGGCACCCGCCCGCGAGCGCGGGCAGGTGGCGGCGCAGCGCGATCAGCTGGCGCAGGCCCGCGTGCAGCTGGCCGGCCTGGCTGGTCGGGTCGTGGCGCTGGGCGTAGCGCGCCTCGTCGCGCGGCGGACGGTGCAGCCAGCGGCTGTCCGCGGCCTTGTGCGCGTCCTTGCCGTAGCCGTGGTCGTTGAGGGTGCCGACCTCGTCGCCCAGGTAGAGCAGCGGGATGCCGCCGCTGGACAGCACCACGCCGTAGAGCAGCAGCATGCGCGCCACGCCGTGCACGTCGCCCTGGGCCAGCCCGCACAGCGAGGCCGCGGTGCCGCTGATGCGGCAGTCGCCCGTGACCGGGTTGTCCTGGAAGGGTTCGCCGCGCGCGAAGCTGTCCTCGAAGCGGTTGACGAAGAACTTGTTGAGGAACTGCCGGTGGTCGAAGCCCTTGATGCCGTACAGGGCGGCGTCCTCGTCGGCAAAGGTCCAGCCGATGTCGTCGTGGCTGCGCACGTAGTTGACCCAGGCGGTGTGCGCGGGCAGGGCGTGGCGCTTTTCCAGCGCGTACTGCAGCAGGTTCACCTCGCGGGTGGCCAGCGAATTCCACAGCAGCGCCATCTGCAGCGGGTTGTAGGAGACCTGGCATTCCTCGGGCGAGATGTAGCCGACCACGTCGTCGGGGTGCACGATGGCCTCGCTCTTGAACATAAGCGAGGGCGCGGCGATGCGCGCCAGCGCGTTGTAGGCGCGCAGCAGGCGGTGCGCCTCGGGCAGGTTCTCGCATGGCGTGCCCTTGCGCTTCCAGACGAAGGCCACGGCGTCCATGCGCAGGAAGTCCACGCCCAGGTTGGCGATGAACAGCATCTCGCGCGCCATGGCGGTGAACACCTCGGGGTTGCTGTAGTTCAGGTCCCACTGGTAGCTGTGGAAGGTGGTCCAGACCCAGCGGCCGTCGGGCAGCTGGCTGAAGGCGCCGGGGTGCTCGTCGGGGAAGATCTCGCGCACGGTCTGCTCGTACGCGTCGGGCTCGCCGCGGTCCGGGAACATCCAGTAGTAGCCGCTGTACGCGGGGTCGCCCGCGCGCGCGGCCTGGGCCCACGCGTGCTCGTCGGAGGTGTGGTTGAACACGAAGTCCAGCACCAGCGAGATGCCGGCCTTGCGCAGCTGGGTGGCCAGGCTGCGCAGCTCGGCCATGCTGCCCAGCTGCGGCTGCGTGTCGCGGTAGCTGCTGACGGCGTAGCCGCCGTCGTTGTGCGGCTGCGGGCACAGGTAGGGCGGCATCAGGTGCAGGTAGCTCAGGCCCAGCTCCTTGAAGTAGGGGATCTGCGCCTGCAGGCCCTTGAAGCCGCCGGCCCAGAGGTCGGCATAGCAGACCGCGCCCAGCATCTGCTCGGACGCGAACCAGTCGGGCGTGGCCTCGCGCTGCGCGTCGAGCTGGCGCAGGCCGGGCGAGCGCTCGCGCCAGCCCTCGTAGGCCACGGCCAGCAGCCGCTCGGCCACCTCGGCGAAGTCCTCGCGCTGGCCGTAGAGGTGGTGCAGTTCGTCGAGCAGGCGCTGGCCGTGCGCCTGCAGGCGCTGTGCAAAGGGCGGCCAGGCGGCCTGGCGCGCCCGCGCGGCCGCCAGGCGCTCGGTCAATGTGTTGAGCAGGGCTTGCATGTCTCTTATGTCTCTTCCATGGGTGGGGGTGTCAGGACGGCAGGCGCAGGGGCTCGCAGCGCCAGATGTCGCGGGCGTACTCGGCGATGGTGCGGTCCGACGAGAACGGGCCCATGGCGGCCACGTTGGCGATGGCCTTGCGCACCCAGGCCTCCTGGTCCTGGTAGGCGCGGTCGACGGCGTCCTGCGCCGCGATGTAGCGCTCGTAATCGGCCAGCAGCAGGTAGTGGTCGCCCCAGTTCACGAGCATGTCGTAGAGGCCCTGGTAGCGGCTGGGCTCGTCGGGGCTGAACAGGCCGTCGCGCAGGGCCTCGAGCACGCGCCGCAGCCCGGGGCTGCGCGCCATCCACTCGCGCGGCTGGTAGCCGGCGCTGCGCAGGGCCTGCACCTCGGGGGTGGTGTGGCCGAAGATGAAGATGTTGTCGGCCCCCACCTGTTCCAGGATTTCCACGTTGGCGCCATCCAGCGTGCCTATGGTCAGGGCGCCGTTGAGGGCGAACTTCATGTTGCCGGTGCCCGAGGCTTCGGTGCCGGCGGTGGAGATCTGCTCCGACAGGTCGGCCGCCGGGATGATCATCTCGGCCAGGCTCACGCTGTAGTTGGGCACGAACACCAGCTTGAGCCGGTCGCCCACGCGCGGGTCGGCGTTGACGGTGGCGGCCACGTCGTTGATCAGGCGGATGATCTGCTTGGCCGCGTGGTAGGCCGACGCGGCCTTGCCCGCGAACAGCACCACGCGCGGCACGGCCACGGCGGACGGCTCGTCGAGCAGGCGCAGGTAGCGGTGGACCACGTGCAGCAGGTTCAGCAGCTGGCGCTTGTACTCGTGGATGCGCTTGACCTGCACGTCGAACAGCGCATCGGTGGACACCGCCAGCCCCATGTGGCTGGCCAGCCAGTCCGCCAGGCGCCGCTTGTTGGCCAGCTTGGCGGCGGCGAAGGCCTTGCGGAACGCGGCCTCCTTGGCCAGCGGCTTGAGGCTCTGCAGCTGGGACAGGTCGCGCCGCCAGCCGGCGCCCAGGCGCTGGTCGAGCAGGCTGGCCAGTGCCGGGTTGGCCTGCGCCAGCCAGCGCCGCGGCGTGATGCCGTTGGTCTTGTTGTTGAAGCGCTCGGGCCACAGGGCCGCGAAGTCGGCGAAGATGGAGCGCTGCATCAGCTCGGTGTGCAGGGCCGAGACGCCGTTGACGGAATGGCTGCCCACCACCGCCAGGTAGGCCATGCGCACGCGGCGCTCGCCGCTCTCGTCGATCAGCGAGACGCGGCGCATCAGCTCTACCTCGTGGCCGCGCGAGGGCGTGAGCCGGTGCAGGAAATGGCCGTTGATCTCGAAGATGATCTGCAGGTGGCGCGGCAGGACGCGGCCCAGCATCTCCAGCGGCCAGGTCTCCAGCGCCTCGTGCATCAGGGTGTGGTTGGTGTAGGAGAACACGCCCTGGCACAGCCGCCAGGCGTCGGCCCAGGCCAGGCCGTGCTCGTCGAGCAGCAGGCGCATCAGTTCCGGAATGGCCAGCACGGGGTGGGTGTCGTTCAGGTGGATGCTGACCTTCTCGGGCAGCCGCTCGAAGCCGGCATGGCCGTCCAGGTAGCGGCGCAGCAGGTCCTGCACGCTGGCGCTGACGAAGAAATGCTCCTGGCGCAGGCGCAGCTCGCGGCCGGACGGCGTGGAGTCGTCGGGGTAGAGCACGCGCGAGACGTTCTCGGAGTGGTTCTTGCCCTCGACCGCCGCGAAGTAGTTGCCGCGGTTGAAGGCGCCGAGGTCGATCTCCTCGGTGGCCTTGGCGGACCACAGGCGCAGGGTGTTGGTGGCGGCTGTGCCGTAGCCCGGCACGATGGTGTCGTAGGCCATGGCCCGCACGTCCTGCGTGTCGACCCAGGCGCGGCGGCCGTCCTGTTCCGTGACGCGGCCGCCGAACTGCACGCGGTAGCTGACCTCGGGGCGCGGGAACTCCCAGGGGTTGCCTTGGGTGAGCCAGTCATCCGGCACCTCGACCTGCTGGCCGTTCACGATGGTCTGGCGGAACATGCCGTAGTCGTAGCGTATGCCGTAGCCGTAGCCGGCAATGCCCAGCGTGGCCATGGAGTCGAGGAAGCAGGCGGCCAGGCGGCCCAGGCCGCCGTTGCCGAGCGCGGCGTCCGGCTCCAGGGCCGCCAGCACCTGCATGTCGGCGCCCAGCTCGGTCAGCGCCTGGCGCAGCGGCTCGCGCAGGCCCAGGGCCAGCAGGGCGTTGTCGAAGGCGCGCCCCATCAGGAACTCCATCGACAGGTAGTACACGCGCTTGAGGTCCTGGTCGTACTGCGCGTGGGTGCTGCGCATCCAGCGCTCGACCAGGCGGTCGCGCACCGCGTAGGCGGCCGCGTGCAGCCAGTCCTCGGGACGGGCGGCCGAGGGGTCCTTGCCCACGCTGAAGACCAGGCGGTTGGCGATCGCGGTGCGCAGGGCCTGCGCGTCGTTGGCGGGGGCGTCGTAGTGGAATTCGGAGGAGGAGCTCATGAACGCTTCGTGGGGAGCCCGGTCAGGAGCGGGCGGTATGAAGGAAGGCGCAACGATGTCCGGAGGCGGTCAGCGGCCGGGCAGCATGCTGCGGTACAGGGCCTGGTAACGGGCCGCCGCGTCGCCCCAGTGCAGGGGCTGGCGCATGCCGGCCTGCTGCACCTGGCGCCAGTCGGCCGGTCGGCGGTAGAGCGCCAGCATGCGCTGCACCGCGTGCCCGAAGTCGGCGCTGTCCATGCGCTCGAACACCACGCCGGTGGCGCTGCCGTCGACCAGGGTGACGAGGTCGGCGTCGGTCACGGTGTCGGCCAGCCCGCCCACGCGGCGCACCAGGGGCACGCAGCCGTAGGCCAGGCCGTACATCTGGGTCAGGCCGCAGGGCTCGAAGCGCGAGGGCACCAGCGCGACGTCGCCGCCGCCGAAGATGCGGTGCGACAGCGCCTCGTCGTAGCCCAGGCGCACGGCCACGCGGCCGGGGTGCTGACCGGCCTTGGCCTGGAAGGCGGCTTCGAGCGCGCTGTCGCCGCTGCCCAGCAGCAGCAATTGAGCGCCCCGCTGCACCAGGGCATCGGTGCCGTCCAGCACCAGGGGCAGGCCTTTTTGCTCGGTCAGGCGGCTGACCACGGTGAACAGCGGCAGCTCCGGCCTGGGCTCCAGGCCCAGCTCGGCCTGCAGGGCGGCCTTGTTGAGGGCCCGGCGGTCCAGGCTGTCGGCGTCGTAGCGGGCCTGGAGCTGCGCGTCCCGGCGCGGGTCCCAGACCCGGTCGTCGATGCCGTTGAGGATGCCGCTCAGCACGGCGCTGCGGTGACGCAGCAGGCCGTCGAGGCCGCAGCCGAACTCGGGCGTCTGGATCTCGCGCGCGTAGCCGGGGCTGACGGTGCTGATGCGGTCGGCATAGTGGAGGCCGGCCTTCATGAAGGACAGCTGGCCGTGGAACTCCAGCCCCTCGATCTGGAACCAGTCGGCCGGCAGGCCCAGGCCCTGGTAGTCGCTGCGCGGGAACAGCCCCTGGTAGGCCAGGTTGTGGATGGTGAACAGGCTGGGCACATGCCGGTCGCCGCTGGCCGCCAGGCAGGCGGGCACCAGACCGGCATGCCAGTCGTGCCCGTGCACCAGCTCGGGCCGCCAGCTCGGGTCCAGGCCGCGGGCCAGGCGCGCGGCCACCCAGGCCAGGGCCGCAAAGCGGCGGTGGTTGTCGGGGTGGGGGCGCTTGTCGGGGGTCTCGTAAGGCCCGCCCGGACGCAGGTAGAGCGCGGCCGAGTCCGCCACATAGGCCACCGGGCCTTGGGTGTCGTCCGCGCTGCCCGAGTCGCGCAATTCGCCGCGCAGCACGCGCACCGCCTGGCCCCAGGGGGTCAGGCAGCTGCCGACCTCGACCGGCTCGTGCAGGCCGCGCAGGACCTCGGCGAATCCCGGCAGCAGGGTCCGCAGCTCGCAGCCCAGGGGCCGCAGGGCCCGCGGCAGGGCACCGGTCACGTCCGCCAGACCGCCGGTCTTGAGCAGGGGGAAATACTCGGCGCTGACCTGGAGAATCTGCATGGTGGACATGGGCGCGGCTCCCCGGTTCAATGCGGCAGGCGGTCGAGCATGGGGCGGGTGACCAGCACCACGCCGTCCGGCGTGCGCTCGAAGCGCTGGGCATCGAGCTCGGCGTTCTCGCCTATCACCAGGCCGTCGGGCAGCTCGCAGCCGCGGTCTATCACCACCCGGCTGAGCCGGCAATGGCGCCCGACGGTGACCTCGGGCAGCAGCACCGCCTGGTCGATGACGCAGAAGGAATGCACCCGCACGCTGGAGAACAGCACCGAGTTGCTGACGGTGGAGCCCGAGACGATGCAGCCGCCCGAGACCATGGTGTTGATGGTCACGCCGGAGCGGCCGTCGGCGTCCTGCACGAACTTGGCCGAGGGCAGCTGGCGCTGGCTGGTCCAGATCGGCCATTGCGTGTCGTAGATGTCGAGCTCGGGGGTGACCGAGGCCAGGTCCAGGTTGGCCTCCCAGAAGGCGTCTATGGTCCCCACGTCGCGCCAGTAAGGCTCGGCGGCGGCATGGCTGGACACGCAGGACATCGAGAACGGGTGCGCCAGCGCCCGGCCCTCGCGCACCACGCGGGGGATGATGTCCTTGCCGAAATCGCGGCTGGAGCCGGGGTCTTTCAGGTCCTCCTCGAGCAGCTGGTACAGGTACTGGGCGTTGAACACGTAGATGCCCATGCTGGCCAGCGACACCGCGTCGTTGCCCGGCATGGCCGGCGGCTGGTCCGGCTTCTCCATGAAGTCGGTGATGCGGCGCTGGGCGTCCACGGCCATCACGCCGAAGGCGCTGGCCTGCGCGCGCGGCACCGCTATGCAGCCGACCGTGC
The DNA here is from genome assembly GCA_005503335.1 of Comamonadaceae bacterium 2FH. Classification (GTDB taxonomy): domain Bacteria; phylum Pseudomonadota; class Gammaproteobacteria; order Burkholderiales; family Burkholderiaceae_C; genus SCMQ01. Next base: position 49,336 of record SCMQ01000005.1, on the reverse strand, counting down.
AGCCGGCACCGCTGGTCACATGGTCCTGCAGCATCAGCGAGTAGTCCATCTTGTAGATGTGGTCGCCGGCCAGCACCACCACGTAATCCGGCCGGCTGGACTGGATGATGTCGAGGTTCTGGTAGATGGCGTCGGCGGTGCCGCGGTACCAGTGCTCCTCGTCGACGCGCTGCTGGGCGGGCATCAGGTCGACCATCTCGTTGAGCTCGGCGCGCAGGAAGCTCCAGCCGCGCTGCAAATGGCGCAGCAGCGAATGCGACTTGTACTGCGTGATGACGCCGATGCGCCGGATGCCGGAGTTGACGCAGTTGGACAGCGCGAAGTCGATGATGCGGAACTTGCCGCCGAAATACACCGCGGGCTTGGCGCGGCGGTCGGTGAGCTGCTTCAGGCGCGAACCGCGCCCGCCCGCCAGCACGAGGGCGATGCTGCGGCGCACCAGCATGTGGGGCTGCATCTGCCGCTCGGTGAGCGGCGGTGGGGTGTGGTCCGATGTCTCCATGGTGGTCTTCCTGGTGTGTTGTTTGCCGTGTGAAAGGGGTGGGCGTTCGCGAGGTCTCAGCTCGTCACGCTGGGCCGTTCCATGCCGGTGTGGGGGCGGATCCGGGCCACGGCCTCGGCCAGCGCCACCAGCGGCGCCAGCGCCTGCTGCACCGGCAGGTCATGGCGGGCCGGATCGGGCTCGTGGCGCTCCAGGTAGACGCGCAGGGTGGCCCCTTCGGTGCCGGTGCCCGACAGGCGCAGCACCACGCGCGACGAGTCGGCCAGCACCACGCGCACGCCCTGGTGCTCGCTGCGCGAGCCGTCGACCGGATCGGTGTAGGCAAAGTCGTCGGCCCAGGCGATGGCCTGCCCCGCGATCGTCTGCCCGGCCAGGGTGGGCAGGCGCTCGCGCAGCTGCGCCATGAGCCGCTCGGCCCGCTCGGTGGGAATGGCCTCGTAATCGTGGCGCGAATACACGCAGCGGCCGTGCTCGCGCCAGAGACCGCGCACCAGCTGCTCGACCGACTGTCCGGTCACGGCCACCAGGTTGAGCCAGAACAGCACGGCCCACAGGCCGTCCTTCTCGCGCACGTGGTTGGAGCCGGTGCCGTAGCTTTCCTCTCCGCACAGCGTCACCTGGCCGGCGTCGAGCAGGTTGCCGAAGAACTTCCAGCCCGTGGGCGTTTCGTGGCAAGGCACGCCCAGGGCGCGCGCCACGCGGTCCGCGGCGGTGGAGGTGGGCATGGAGCGGGCCACCCCGGCCAGGCCCTGCCGGTAGCCCGGCACGCGGTGGGCGTGCGCGGCCAACACCGCCAGGCTGTCGGACGGCGAGACCACGAAGCCCCGGCCCAGCACCATGTTGCGGTCGGCGTCGCCATCCGAGGCGGCGCCCATGTCGGGGGCGTCGGCCGCGAACATGCGCTCGACCAGCTCGGGCGCATTGGCCGGGTTGGGGTCGGGGTGCAGGCCGCCGAAATCCTCCAGCGGCATGGCGTGGGCCACTGTGCCCGCGGGGGCGCCCAGCTCGCCTTCGAGCACCGCCCGGGCGTAGGGGCCGCCCACGGCCCACATGGCGTCGTAATGCAGCCGGAAGCCGCGCGCGAACAGGCCGCGTATGGCGTCGAAGTCGAACAGGCCGCGCATCACGGCGGCGTGGTCGGCCACCGGGTCGATCACCTCCACCAGTGTCTCGCCCAGGGCTTGGCTGCCCAGCGCGTCGAGGGCCATGTCGGGGGCGTCGCAGGTCTGGTAGTGGCTCAGCGACAGCGTGCGCCGGTAGACCGCGCCAGTCAGCCTTTCCGGGGCCGGCCCCCCGTTGGCGGTGTTGTACTTGATGCCGAAGTCGCCCTCGGGCCCCCCCGGGTTGTGACTGGCCGACAGGATGATGCCGCCGCTGGCCCGGTGGCGCCGGATCACCGCGCTGGCCGCGGGGGTGGAGAGGATGCCGCCCTGCCCGACCAGCACGCGCGCGTAGCCGCGCGCCGCTGCCATGCGCAGGATGGCCTGGATCGCCACGCGGTTGTGAAAGCGCCCGTCGCCACCCAGCACCAGGGCCTGGCCGCGGGCTTGCTGGCCGGGGCCGTGCAGCTCGTCGAACAGGGCCTGCACGAAGTTCTCGAGGTAGGCCGGCTGCTGGAACACGGTCACCTTCTTGCGCAGGCCGGAGGTGCCGGGCTGCTGTCCCTCGAAGGGTCGGGTGGGCAAGGTCTGGATGTTCACGCGCGGCTGTCTCAGTCGGTGGAAGGGGAACGCGAGGTGGCCAGGCACACCGCGCGCGCGGGCACGCGCAGGCCGGAGCCCAGCGGCCGGGGCGCCAGCGAACCGGCGTGGCTGTCCAGGCGCAGGGTCCAGCGGCCGGGCGGCAGGCTGAAGCTCACGGCTTCGCTGCCCGGGTTGAGCAGCCAGAGGCAGGCGGCCTCGCCGCGGCGCGCCGGCACCAGCCAGACGGCGATGGGCAGCGGGTGCTCGCGCTGCCAGTCGCGGGCGTTCAAGGGCTGGCCGTCGGGGCTGAGCCAATGGGCCAGCGCGGCGCCGGGCGGCGCTTCTTCGTCCGGTGCGCGCCACCAGCCGCTGGCCTGCAGCAGCGGCAGCTCGCGGCGCAGCGCCAGCAGCTCGGCGACGAAACGCGCCAGCGCCAGGTCGGCGCCCTCCCAGTCCAGCCAGCTCAGCTCGTTGTCCTGGCAATAGGCGTTGTTGTTGCCGCCCTGGCTGTGACCGAGCTCGTCGCCCGCCAGCAGCATGGGCGTGCCCAGCGCCAGCAGGGTGCTGGCCAGCAGCGCACGCTGGCTCGCGCGCCGCCTCGCATGCACCGCCGGGTCCTTGCTCGGTCCTTCCACGCCATGGTTGTGGCTCAGGTTGTGCGCATGGCCGTCGCGGTTGTCCTCGCCATTGGCCTGGTTGTGCTTGTGCTGGTAGCTCACCAGGTCCTGCAGGCAGAAACCGTCGTGCGCGGCCACGAAGTTGACGCTGCTGTGCGCGGGCCGGCCGCCGAACACGGCACTGGATCCGGCCAGGGCCTGCGCCCAGCGGCCGGGCGTGCCGTGGCCGTGCAGCCAGACGGCGCGCTGGGTGTCGCGGAACAGGTCGTTCCACTCCAGCCAGCCGGCCGGGAAATGCCCGAGCTGGTAGCCGCCGGGGCCCACGTCCCAGGGTTCGGCGATCAGCAGCCGGTCACGCAGCACCGGGTCTTGCGCCAGCGCCATGAACAGCGGCGCCCGGGCCTGGAAGCGGTGTTCCGGCGTGGCATCGCGGCCCAGCGCCGGCGCCAGGTCGAAGCGGAAGCCGTCGATGCCGAAGTCTTCCACCCAGCGGCGCAGGCTGTCCATCACCAGGCGCAGCGCGAGGGGCTGGTTCAGGTCCAGCGCATTGCCGCAGCCGGCCCAGTCGTGGTAGCGGCTCGGGTCGCGCCTGAGGCAGGCGTAGTAGAGCCGGTTGTCGATGCCGCGCAGCGACAGTGTGGGCCCGCCGGCATCGGACTCGGCGGAGTGGTTGAACACCACGTCCAGCACCACCTCCAGCCCGGCCTCGTGCAGGGCCTCCACCATGGCGCGGCATTCCTCGCGCACCTGGCGCGGGTCGCGCGCGTAGCGGGTGTCGGGCGCGGCCCAGGCGATGGGGTTGTAGCCCCAGTGGTTGCTCAGGCCCATGGCCAGCAGGCGGGCCTCGTCGGCGCGGTGCGCCAACGGCATCAGGCTGACGGTGGTGATCCCCAGCGCGCGCAGGTGCTCCAGCACCGCCGGCTGGGCCAGGCCTTCGTAGCGGCCGCGCAGGGCCTCGGGCACGCCCGGGTGGCGCATGGTGTAGGACTTCAGGTGCAGCTCGTACAGCACCCGGCGCGCGGGATCGACCTGCGGGCGCGGCTGGCGCAGCGGGGGCAGGTCCGCCACCACCCTGGCCTTGAGCGCGCTGGCCGCGTTGTCGCGGCTGTCCTGCAGCTGCGGCTCGCCGGGCACATGGCCCAGGTGCAGATCGCTGCCGTCGTAGCGGCCCGCCACCTCGCGCGCACAGGGGTCCAGCAGCAGCTTGTGCGGATTGAAGCGCAGGCCCTGGGCCGGTGCCCAGGGGCCGTGCACGCGCCAGCCGTAGCAGCTGCCCAGGGGCACGCCGGGCAGTTGGCCGTGCCAGATGCCGCCGGGGTCGCGCTGCATGGCGTGGCGGCCGCGGGGCGACTGGCCGGCCTCGTCGAACAGGCACAGCTCCACCGCGCTGGCGTGCGGCGCGGCCAGCGCGAACGCCACCCCGCCGTCCAGCGGCGTGGCGCCCAGTCGGGCCGGTGCGGGCTTGTGCGGCAGCATGGTGCGCCCCCGTTTCAGTCCTCGGCAGCGGGCGCCAGCATCACGCAGGCCAAGGGCGGCAGGTGCAGCTGCAGCGATTGGGCCTGCCCATGGGCCGGGATGGCCTCGGCGGCCCCCACGCCCGTGTGCACGCCACTGCCGCCGTAGACGCCGGCGTCGGTGTTGATGATTTCCCGCCAGGTCCCGGCCAGCGGCACGCCGATGCGGTAGGCCGGCCGGGGCACCGGCGTCAGGTTGCAGACCACGGCCACCCAGTGGCCCTGCTCGTCGCGCCGCAGCCAGGACAGCACGGACTGGCCCGCGTCGTCATGGGCGATCCATTCGAAGCCGCGCGCGTCATGGTCCCAGGCGTGCAGGGCCGGGTGTCCACGGTAGACCCGGTTGAGGTCGCGCACCAGGCGCTGCACGCCGGCGTGCCGGGCGTCGTCCAGCAGGTGCCAGGGCAGGCTGCCCTGGGCCTGCCATTCGCCGGGCTGGGCCAGTTCGCCGCCCATGAACAGCAGCTTCTTGCCCGGGAAGCCCCACATGTAGCCGTACAGGCTGCGCAGGCCGGCGAAGCGTTGCCAGTCGTCACCCGGCATGCGTGCCAGCAGCGAGCCCTTGCCGTGCACCACCTCGTCGTGCGAGAGCGGCAGCACGAAGTTCTCGCTGAACGCATAGACCAGGCCGAAGCTCAGCTCGTGGTGGTGGTGGCTGCGGTGCACCGGGTCGCGCGAGAAGTAGCGCAGGCTGTCGTTCATCCAGCCCATGTTCCACTTCTCGTGGAAGCCCAGGCCGCCGCCCTGCAGGTCGTCGCTGGGCGGGCGGCTGACGCCGGGGAAGGCGGTCGACTCCTCGGCCACCATCAAGGCCCCCGGGCGCTCGGTGCCCACGGTGTGGTTGAGCCGGCGCAGGAAGGCCATGGCCTCCAGGTTCTCGCGCCCGCCGTGGCGGTTGGGCAGCCACTGCCCCTCGGCGCGGCTGTAGTCGCGGTACAGCATGGAGGCCACGGCATCCACGCGCAGGCCGTCCACGCCGAAGCGCTCCAGCCAGTACAAGGCGTTGCCGACCAGGTAGTTGCAGACCTCGTTGCGGCCGAAGTTGTAGATCAGGGTGTTCCAGTCCTGGTGGAAACCTTCGCGCGGGTCGGCGTGCTCGTACAGGTGGCTGCCGTCGAAGCGCGCCAGGCCGTGGCTGTCGCTGGGAAAATGCGCCGGCACCCAGTCCAGGATCACGCCGAGGCCGGCGGCGTGCGCGGCGTCGACGAAATGAAGGAAGTCCTCGGGCGAGCCATGGCGCGCGGTGGGCGCGAACAGGCCCACCGGCTGGTAGCCCCAGGAGCCGTCGAAGGGGTGCTCCGAGATCGGCAACAGCTCCAGGTGGGTGAAGCCCATGTCCCGGGCGTAGGGCACCAGGGTGTCGGCCAGCTCGCGGTAGCTGAGCCAGCGCCAGCCGTCCTGCTGGCGCCAGGAGCCCAGGTGCACTTCGTAGACGCTGATCGGCTGGTCGAAGCCGTTGGCCCGCGCCCGCTCGGGCGCCAGGGGGCGGGCCGCAGGCAGGGCCTGCACCACGCTGGCGGTGCGCGGGCGCAGCTCGGCGCGCAAGCCGTAGGGGTCGGCCTTGAGCAGCAACTCGCCCTGCGGCGTGAGAATTTCGAACTTGTACAAGGCGCCTTCGGCCAGCCCGGGCAGGAACAGCTCCCAGATGCCGCATTCGCGCCGCAGGCGCATGGGGTGGCGGCGGCCGTCCCACTGGTTGAAGTCGCCCACCACCGAGACCCGCTGGGCATTCGGCGCCCACACGGCAAAAGCCACGCCCGGCACGCCCAGCAGGCTGCGCGGGTGGGCGCCCAGGCATTCGAAGGGCCGCCGGTGCTTGCCCTCGGCCAGCAGCCAGGCGTCGGTATCGCCCAGCAGGGGTGGGAAACGGTAAGGGTCGTCGAGCACGGCCTCCTGCGCGGCCTGGCCGTCGGGGCCGGCCCAGCGCACCCGCAGGCGGTAGTCGAAGCGGTCGCGTGCGCCGCAGCACAGCGCAAAGACGTCGCTGGCGCCCTGGCGCTGCAGGCTGCCCACCGCTTCGCTCCCGTGCGGCGCCTGCGCGTGCAGCAGGTCTACGGCCAGCACGCCGGGGAAGAAGGCATGCACCCACAGCCCGCTGGGGGTCTGGTGCATGCCCAGCACGGCGAACGGGTCCGGGTGCCGGCCCTGCTGCAGCAGGGCGATGTCTTGCGGTGTCGGCATGCCGTGCGCCTTTGCTTGGCCGGGGTCAGACCGGCAGCTCGACGGTGCGCGCGCAGGCCTCGCCCGCCGCGTTGAACAGGTGCAGGTGCTCGGGCGGGGCTTGCACATGCACCTTGGCGCCGGTGGCCACGCCGGTCGTGCCCTCGACCTTGACGGTCACCAGGGGCAGGCCGCGGCCGGGCTCGACGTAGAGCAGCGAGGCCTCGCCGAGCTTCTCTATGTGGGCCACCTGGCCCGAGAAGGTATTGGGCGCGCCGGCGTCGGCGACCAGGCGCATGTCCTCGGGCCGCATGCCCAGCTGCATGGCGGCGCCGGCCGATGCGCTGCGGGCGTCGACCGCGGCGTGGAACAGGCTGTCGGCCAGGCGCAGCTCGGCGCGGTCGGCGTGGCCCGCCATCAGCTGCGCGGGCAGCACGTTCATCTTGGGCGAGCCCAGGAACTCGGCCACGAACAGGCTGTTGGGCTGGTGGTAGAGCGCCAGCGGCGAGCCGATCTGGGCCACGCTGCCGTGGCTGGCGATGCGCTCGCCGGTATTGAGCAGCACGATCTTGTCGGCCAGGGTCATGGCCTCGACCTGGTCGTGCGTCACGTAGATCATGCTGGCCGTGCCTATGCGCTGGTGCAGCTTGGCGATCTCGAGCCGGGTCTGCACGCGCAGCGCGGCGTCCAGGTTGGACAGCGGCTCGTCGAACAGGAACACGCGCGGCTCCTTGACGATGGCGCGGCCGATCGCCACGCGCTGGCGCTGCCCGCCCGACAGGGCCTTGGGCAGGCGGTCCAGCAGGTGGGTCAGCTGCAGCACCTCGGCCGCCTGGCGCACCTTGGTGTCGATCTCGGCGGCGTTGGCGCCGAGCACCTTGAGGCCGAAGGCCATGTTCTCGCGCACCGTCATGTGCGGGTACAGGGCGTAGCTCTGGAACACCATGGCCACGCCGCGCCGCGCGGGCGGCAGGTCGTTGACGCGCTCGCCGCCGATCAGCAGCTCGCCCGAGGTGATGTCCTCCAGGCCCGCCACCATGCGCAGCAGCGTGGACTTGCCGCAGCCCGAGGGCCCGACGAAGACGCAGAACTCGCCGTTCTCTATGGTCAGGTTGGCGTCGTTGATGGTCAGGGTCTGGGGCGTGTAGCGCTTGCAGACGTTGCGGAATTCGATCTTGGACATGGTGCTGTCTCCTCGGAGGCGGGTCGGAAAAGGCTTAGACGGCCGCGAACAGGCCGCTCCAGGGCTCGAGATGCACGTTCGTGCCCTCGATGCGCGCGCCGCCCAGGCCGCTGCCGGCCTCGATACGCGCGGACTCGAGGCCGGCAGGCAGGGCCCATTGGGCCGGCCGGTCGCTGAAGTTGAACGCGCACAGCAGGCGCTGGCCTTCGTGCTCGCGCAGATAGGCCAGCACCTGCTCGTGCGCGGGCAGCATCTGCTGCTGGCCCTTGACCAGGGCCGGCTGCTCGCGCCGCCAGTGCAGCAGGTGGCGGTAGAACTGCAGCAGCGAGCCGGCGTCCGCCTCCTGGCGGTCCACGGCCAGCGGCAGGTGGGCCGGCGAGACCGGCAGCCAGGGCTGGGCCGGGCCGAAGCCGGCCTGTTCGGCCTCGGCGCGCCAGGGCATGGGCGTGCGGCAGCCGTCGCGGCCCTTGAACTTGGGCCACATGGTGATGCCGAACGGGTCCTGCAGCTGCTCGTAGGCGATCTGGGCCTCGGGCAGGCCCAGCTCGTCGCCCTGGTAGATGCAGGGCGAGCCGCGCAGGCTCAGCTGCATGGCGGCGGCCAGGCGCAGCAGGCGGGGATCGGGCTGCTCGCCGCCCCAGCGCGTGGCCAGGCGCATGCAGTCGTGGTTGGACAGGGCCCAGCAGGGCCAGCCGTCGCCGACGATGGTGATGAAGCGCGAGAACAGCGCGTGCAGGTAGCTGGCGCTGTTTTGCGTGCCGAGCAGATCGAAGCAGTAGGCCATGTGCAGCTTGTCGCCGCCGCTGGTGTACTCGGCCATGCGGGCCAGGCCGTCGTCGTCGCCGATCTCGCCGACCATGGTGGTGTCCGGGTATTCGTCGAGCAGGGCGCGCAGGCGGCGCAGGAAGTCCAGGTTCTCGGGCTGGCTCTTGTCGTGCAGGTGGCGCTGCCAGCCGTAGGGGTTGACCTTGTCCACGGCCGGGTCCTCGCCCTGCGGCATGCCGCGCCCGGGGTTGCTGCGCAGCTCGCGGTCGTGGAAGTAGAAGTTGGCCGTGTCCAGGCGATAGCCGTCCACGCCGAGCTCAAGCCAGAAGCGCACGTCGTCGAGCACCGCCTGCTGCACCGCCGGGTTGTGGAAGTTGAGGTCGGGCTGGCTGGTCAGGAAGTTGTGCATGTAGTACTGCAGGCGTCCCGTGTCCCATTGCCAGGCGCTGCCGCCGAAGATGCTGAGCCAGTTGTTGGGCGGCGTGCCGTCCTCGCGCGCGTCGGCCCAGATGTACCAGTCGGCCCGGGCGTTGTCGCGGCTGCTGCGGCTCTCGACGAACCAGGGGTGCTGGTCCGAGGTGTGCGACAGCACCTGGTCGATCATGACCTTGAGGCCCAGCGCGTGCGCGCGCGCCACCAGGGTGCGGAAGTCGTCCAGCGTGCCGAACATCGGGTCCACGTCGCGGTAGTCGCTGACGTCGTAGCCGAAGTCCTTCATCGGGCTCTTGAAGAAGGGCGAGAGCCAGATGCCGTCGGCGCCCAGGCGCGCGATGTGCTCTAGCCGGGCCGTGATGCCGGGCAGGTCGCCTATGCCGTCGCCGTTGCTGTCCTGGTAGCTGCGCGGGTAGATCTGGTAGATGACGCCGCCGCGCCACCACTCGTTGTTGGGTGCTTTGTTGCTCATGGTGTGGAGGGAGTAAAGGTTCAGCCTTTGACCGCACCTGCCGTGAGGCCGGAGACGATCTTTTTCTGGAATACGAGGACCAGCAGCAGCAGCGGCACCGTGACGATCACGGAGGCGGCCATGATGCTGCCCCAGGGGATTTCGTAGGCGGTGGCGCCCGAGATCAGCGAGATGCCCACGGGCACGGTGCGCTCGGTGTCCTCGGCGACGAAGGTCAGCGCGAACAGGAACTCGTTCCAGGCGCCGATGAAGGCCAGCAGGCCGGTCGAGACCAGGGCCGGCCACAGCAGCGGCAGGAACACCGAGGTGATGATGCGCAGCGGGCTGCAGCCGTCCATGATGGCGGCCTCCTCGAGCTCCTTGGGCAGCTGGCGCATGAAGGTGGTCAGCACCCAGACGGTGAAGGGCAGGGTGAACACGGTGTAGGGCAGCAGCAGGCCCAGGGCGCGGTTGTACAGGCCCAGGGCGCGCATCAGCTCGAACATGCCGGACAGGATGGCGACCTGGGGAAACATCGAGACCGCCAGGATGGTCATCAGGATCAGGCCCTTGCCCTTGAACGGGATGCGGCCCAGCGCGTAGGCGGCGGTGACGCCGAAGGCCAGCGAGAGCACGACCACCAGCGTGGAGACCAGCACCGAGTTCAGGATGTGGCGGCCGAAGGGCTGGTTGCCCTGGAACAGCGCGATGTAGTTGCGGATGCTGCCGTCCTGCGGCCACAGCTGGGTGTCGAACAGCGCGCTGCCGCTCTTGAACGAGGTCGACAGGGCGTAGAGGAAGGGGTAGACCGAGAGCACGACCACCAGGGCGGCCAGCCCGTAGAGGATCGCGGAGGCGAGGGGCGAGCGGCGGTTCATGACGAGGACTCCTCCGAGAGGCGCACGCGGCTCAGCCGCATGAAGAGCACGGCGGACAGGCCGATGATGAGGAACAGGGCGGTGGAGGCGGCGGAACCGAAACCGATGTTGCCGTTGTCTATCATTTCGCGGCGCACGAAGCCCGACATGCTGATGGTGGAGCTGCTGCTCGAGGTCAGCACGTAGATCAGGTCGAAGATGCGCAGCGCGTCGAGCAGGCGGAACACCACGGCGACGATCAGCGCGGGACGGATCAGCGGCAGGGTGATGCGCCAGAACACGCGCAGCGGGTGCACGCCGTCCACGCGCGCGGCCTCGTAGCAGTCCTTGGGCAGGGTCTGCAGCGCGGCCAGGATCAAGAGGGCCATGAAGGGCGTGGTCTTCCACACGTCCACCCCCACCACGGTCCACATGGCGTAGGCCGGGTCGGCGGTCCAGGCCAGCTTGTTGGCGATCAGGCCGGCCGACAGCAGCATCTCGTTGATGATGCCGAACTGGTCGTGCAGCATCCAGCCCCACATCTTGGCCGAGACGATGGTGGGAATGGCCCAGGGCACCAGCACCGCGGTGCGCACCCAGTTGCGGCCCTTGAACTCCTGGTTCAGCAGCAGGGCCACGCCCAGGCCGAACAAGGTTTCCAGCAGCACCGAGACGAGGGAGAACTTGAAGGTGTTGAGGATGGAGATGCCCCAGTCGCTCTTCCAGAAGCCCTCGGTGTGGTTGGGGTTGGCAAACAGGCCGAACTCGCCGAAGTAGTTTTCCAGCCCGATGAACTGGGCGGCGCCCATGTCGTTGAGGTTGGCGTCGGTGAAGCTGAACCAGATCGAGCGGCCCAGCGGCCAGGCGGCCACCAGGGCCATGCCGATCAGCATGGGCATCAGGAAGATCCAGGCGGTGCGCGTCCTTGTGTGCATGGCGTTTCCAGGTTGGGTGGCCTGTCGCGCCGCCGTCCGGCGCATGCTGCCGGTCGGGGAGGCGGGTGAGGGCCAAGCGTTGCGGGTCCGTTCAAGCATGAGGGCTCCGGGCTATGGGGTCAAAAAAGGGCCGGTGGAAGAGCGGGGGTCATTCCACCGGCCAATCGCCGCGAGTACTAGGACAGCGAAGCTTGGAGAAATGGCGCGCCGATCACCAGCTCTTGCGCTTGATCTGCTTGAGCCGGCCCTCGAGCTTCTTCACGCTCTCCGCGCCGCTGGTCTTCTTGGACAGCACCTCGTGCGTGGCGTCCCAGAAGGCCTGGCTGACCTCGGGGTACTTGGGGCCGGTGGCGGTGGCGGGGCGGGCCACGGCGTTGGTGAACACGTCGAACAGCTCGCCCATGAAGGGGTTGGCGGCGATCACGTCCTTGTCCTTGTAGAGGGCTGGGCGGGTCGGGTTGTAGGAGCCGACGATGGCGCGGTCCTTCTGGCTCTCGGCGCTGGTCATGTACATCACCAGGTCGGCCGCGACCTCGGGCGTCTTGGAGTACTTGCTCACGGCCAGCTGCCAGCCGCCCAGGGTGGCGGCGTTCTTGCCGTTCGCCTCGCCCTTGGGCAGGGGCGCGACGCCGATCTTGCCCTTGATCGGACTGTCGCCGGCCTGGCCCAGGGACCAGGCGTAGGGCCAGTTGCGCATGAACAGGGCGTTGCCGTTCTGGAACACGCCGCGCGCGTCCTCCTCGCCGTAGTTCAGCACGCCGGCCGGCGCGATGCTGCCGATCCAGGAGGCGGCCATGTCCAGGGCCTTGGCGGCCTTGGCGTTGTTGATCGAGATGCTGCCGTCCTTCTCGACGATGGAGCCGCCGTTGTAGCTGGCGACCCACTCGAGCGCGTCGCAGGTCAGGCCCTCGTAGGCCTTGGCCTGGAACACGAAGCCCTGGAAGTCTTTCTGGCCGGCCGCGCGTTCGGCGTCCTGCACCTTCTTGGCGGCGGCCGTGAGCTCCTCCCAGGTGGTCGGGGCCTTGAGGCCATGCTTTTGCAGCAGGTCCTTGCGGAAGAACAGCAGGCCGGCGTCGGTGAACCAGGGCATGCCCAGCAGCTTGCCGTCCACCGTGTTGTTGGCGACGATGGCCGGGAAATGCTCCTTCTCGGCGCCCTTGCTGAACTTGCCGAGGTCGAGCAGGTGGTCCTTGATCACGCCGGGCCAGACCACGTCGATCATGATCACGTCCACGTCGGAGGACTTGGCCGCGAACAGCTGGCGGTACAGGGCCAGGCTGTCGGTGGTGCTGGCCGGCGGCGAGAACATCTTCACCTGGTGCCCGCTCTTCTTGGCCCATTGGTCCGCGTGCTTCTTGCAGGTCTCGTAGTCGGCGCCGCTGTTGCCGCAGGAGATCGTGATCGTGGCCGCATGACCGGCGCCTATGGCGCCGAATGCCATGGCCAGGGCGGCGGTGAACTTGGTGATCTTGGTCTTCATGTTCGCTGTGTCTCCGTGGACGACGGGCCCAGTCACCCGTCTCAGGCTTGAAATTGGCTTGCGCTGGGGGTCCTCTGACCGGCAGCGGTTTGCCAGGCTATTGCTATTGCTCCTCGGCGTGTGGACGCTTGGCTCTCAAAGCGCTTTGAATATTATCCAAAGCGCTTTGAATTTGCGCTAGGTATTTTCCCTATGGAGTGCTTGCGCGATGCTGCTCAGGCCTGCAGGGCGGCCTCGATCGCGGCCAGCTCGTCGGCTTCGAAATCCAGCCGCTTGAGCGCTGCGACCGCGTCGTCGACCTGGGAGCGGCGGCTCGCGCCGATCAGCACCGAGCTCATGCCGGGGTGGCGCAGCACCCAGGCCAATGCCATCTGGGCCAGGGTTTGGCCACGCGCCGAGGCGATTTGCTGCAGCTGGGCCACGGTCGCCAGGCGCGCCGGGGTCAGGTGCTCGCGGGTGAGGAAGCCGCCCGTACCGGCCGCTCGCGAGTCGGCAGGCACCTGGCCGCCGGCGTAGCGATCGGTCAGCAGGCCCTGGGCCAGCGGCGAGTAGGCGATGCAGCCCGCGCCCTCGGCGGCCAAGGCCTCGAGCAGGCCGGACTCGATGTCGCGGTCGAGCATGTTGTAGCGCGGCTGGTGGATCAGGCAGGGCGTGCCCATCTGCCTCAGCAGGGCGGCGGCGGCGCGAAACTGCTGCGGCGGGTAGTTGGACAGGCCCACGTAGAGCGCGCGGCCGCTGCGCACCGCGTGGTCCAGCGCGGCCATGGTCTCCTCCAGCGGCGTGTCGGGGTCGGGGCGGTGCGAGTAGAAGATGTCCACGTAGTCCAGGCCCAGGCGCTTGAGGCTCTGGTCCAGGCTGGCCAGCAGGTACTTGCGCGAGCCCCATTCGCCATAGGGGCCGGGCCACATCAGGAAACCTGCCTTGGTCGAGACGATCAGCTCGTCGCGGTGCGAGCCGAACTCGCTGCGCAGCAGGCGGCCGAAGTTTTCCTCGGCGCTGCCGGGCGGCGGGCCGTAGTTGTTGGCCAGGTCGAAATGCGTGATGCCCTGGTCGAAGGCGGCGCGCACGGTCTCGCGCATGGTGGCGAAATCGTCCGCGGCGCCGAAGTTGTGCCACAGGCCCAGCGAGACCGCGGGCAGGCGCAGGCCGCTGCGGCCGCAGCGGCGGTAGCTCATGGTGTCGTAACGCTTGGGGGAGGCGGTATACATGGTGTTTGCTCCGTGAGTTGTGGGTCGCGCCGGCGCTGGCCGGACGGGGGCGGGGTTTGTGCGTTTCAGCTCGGCGCGCGTTGGCGGCGCTGGCTGTCGCGCGCGTGCGGCAGCCAGCCGTGGACCAGCCAGCGGGCCAGCAGCAGCAGGCCGCGCAGCCATTCGTCCAGGGCATAGGCGATCCAGATCCCGGGCAGGCCGAAGAGCTTGCCCAGCCAGACCGAGCCCGCGCCGAGGACCAGGGCCATCGAGCCCACGCTGGCCAGCGCGGGATAGACCGCGTCGCCGGTGGCGCGCAGGGCGCCGGCCACGATGATGTTGAAGACGCGGCCGGTTTCCAGCGCCAGCGACAGCCACAGCAGGGTCTGCGCGGCGGCGATGACCTGCGCATCGCGCGTGAACACCGGCAGCAGCCAGGGGGCCCCGAGCGCGGCCAGCAGGGCCAGGCCGCCGGAGGCCGCCAAGCCGTTGCGCACCGCCTTGCGCACCAGGACATTGGCGGCGCGGAAGTCGCCCGCGCCAACCAGGCGGCCGACCATGATCTCGCAGGCCCAGCCTATGGCCAGGCTGATCAGTACCACGTACTTGAGCAGCTGCAGGGTGTAGGAATGGGTGGCCAGGGCGCTCACGCCCAGGCTCGCGGTCGCGGCCAGCGAGACCATGAAGGCCAGGCGGTAGACCATTTCGGTGCCCGCCCCCGGCAGGCCGATGCGCAGCACGGGGCGCAGTACCGGCAGGCGCAGAACCCAGAAGTCGCGCCAGCGCGGCCCGATCTGCAGCTTGCGGCGCCACAGCCACAGGTGGACGGCCAGGCCGACGGCCCGGCTGACCAGCATGGCCAGCGCGTAGCCCGGCAGGCCCAGTCCGTCCCAGGCGCCCACGCCCTGCATCAGCGGGATGGCCAGCAGCAGGTGCAGTCCGTGCATGAGCAGCATGACGCGCAGGCAGGCGCGCGCCTGCAGGTGGGCGCGCAGTATGGCCGCCAGGCTGAGGTTGTAGGCCTCGAGCAGCAGGGCCGGGGCCAGCAGCTGCAGCAGGGGGCTGGCCAGGGGGCGCACCGCCTGCGGCGCATTCAGCAGGGCCAGCATGAGCCCGTCGCCCAGCAGCACACAGGCTGCGGCCAGCAGGCCGGCCCAGGTGCTCGCGCCCAGCACCGCCCGGGCGGTGCGCTCGGCGGTTTCGTTCTGGCCCGCGCCCAGCGCCTGGGTGAGCGCGACGCTGACGCCGATGGCGAGCACGCGAAACAGCACGAACAGGGTTTCCAGCACCTGGCTGGCCAGGCCGAAGGCGCCGGCGGCGGCGTCCGAGCTGCGTGAGGCCAGCCAGAGGCAGACCATGGCCACGCTCATGCCCAGCATGAATTCGCCGAGCAGGGGTCCGGCGATCCGGTTCAAACGCGGTCGGCCGGGTTCGGTCATCGCGCCATTATGTGGGGAAGCAGGTCATGCAATGGCAAAGCCCAGGCATCGGGCGGCCGCCCGTATGCCGGCTGGCCCTGCGTTCAGAACGCATAGTTGATGCGCACGCGCGCGGCGAGCTGGTTGTCGCTGCCGGGGCCGCCCTTGGCCAGGCTGACGGCCGGGGTGATGGTGGCGCCCTTGACCCCCATGAGCGGGAAGCTGTAGGCCGCGTAGACCGTGGTGGCCTTCTGCGCGGCCGTGGCGCCCTTGGCGTGCACCAGGCCCAGGCCGGCGGGGCCGAAGGTGGCGTTGATGCCGAAGGTCTTGTCGTCTTCCTTCTTGGCGAAGTTGACGTTGAGCATGCTGTCCTTGGTCAGCTGGTAGCCGGCGGACAGGCCCAGGCCGGTCTCGCTGCCGGTGGTGGAGCCGACCTTCTTGACCGCCTCCAGGCCGGCGCGCAGGGTCAGCGGGCCGTTGGTGTAGGTCAGCGCGGGGCGCAAGCCCTTGTTGATGCCGGCTTCCTTGGTCTCGACCAGGCCGAGCTCGATGCGCAGGCTGTCGGTGGCGTTCAGGCCCAGGGCGCCGTGGAAGACGCCGCTGGAGAAGCGGCCGCGCAGCGCGTTGGCGCGGTAACCCTCGTAGGTGCCGACCTTGAGCTCGGCCACGGTGTCCTTGCCCAGCGGGAACAGGTCCACGGCTTCGAAGCGGCCGAGCTTGACGTCGCCGGTCTTGTTGCCGAACTGCACCCACATGTCGTCGACGGCGGTGTTGCCGTCCTTCTTGGCCAGCAGGCTGGCCTTGCCGGCCACGAAGGCGTCGCCGTTCATTCCGCGCGCGAGGGCGTTGACTTCCACGCGCCCGCCCAGGCCCAGGCTGTCGGTGCGGGCGTTGGTGGCGGGGGCCTTGATCTCGTTGAGGTAGGTGGTGTCGAGTTCGAGGTTGGCGTTGAAGCCGACATCGGCGTGAGCCAGCTGGGTCATGCCGAGGCCGAGCAGGATACTCGACGCGGTAGTGATCATCGTTTTCATGCTTATCTCCTAAGTGACGTCGAAAGATTCGAATCTGGTGGGTGGATGCTTTGTTATTAATCAAAGCGCTTTGGATTCTAGGTAAAGCGCTTTGATTTGCTTTAATGGTTTACCCGAACCGCTTTGGATGAGCGACGGTTACGTTTGCAGAACAAGCCAGGGAAACCACGAAGGCCGGGAGTTCAACCTGGTCTGGTACGATCCAAAGCGATTTGAGATTTCGGCTTGCAGCAAAGGGGTGGGGCGTGAAAATGAATCTGAAGGCGCTGTCGCAGTCGCTGGGCCTGTCGCCGACCACGGTGAGCCGCGCCCTGGCCGGCTACTCCGACGTGAGCGCCGCGACGCGCGAGCGCGTGGTCGAGGCGGCGAGGCGCGCCGGCTACCAGCCCGATGCGGCGGCCAGGCGCCTGGCCACCGGGCGCGCCGACGCGGTGGGCATCGTCTATCCCTTCCATCCTTATGGCGCCACCGGTCTGGGCGACCCACGCTTCGTCGACGTGGTGGCCGGCATTTCCGACGGGCTGTCCGAAGCCGGCCTGGACCTGATCATCGCCGCCGCGCGCCCCCAGACCGAACTCGACACTTACCGGCGCCTGATCGCCAACCGCCGCGTGGACGCGCTGATCGTCGCCAACACGCTGCAGGAGGACCCGCGCATCCGCTTTCTGCAGGAAAAGGGCTTTCCCTTCCTGGCCTATGGCCGCACCCGCAGCGACCGGCCCTATGCCTGGCTGGACTTCGACAACCAGGCCGGCGCGCGCACGGCGGCGCAGCGCCTGATCGCCCTGGGCCACCGGCGCATCGGCCTGATCCATGCGCCGCTGGCGATCAACTTTGCGCTGCAGCGCCACGCGGGCTTTTGCGAGGCGCTGAACGGTGCAGGCATGGCGCCGGATCCGGCACTGATGCGCGAGGTGGCGCAGTCGCGCAAGGACGGCTACGAGGCCATGCGCAGCCTGCTGGCTCAGCCGGATGCGCCGACGGCGGTGCTGGTCGACAACAACCTTTGCGGCCTGGGCGCGCTGCGTGCCCTGACCGACGCGGGGCTGACGCCCGGCCGGGAGGTGTCGTTGATCGTCTACGACGGCGTACCCGCCGATATTCCGCTGCCCTACCGCGTGACCGCGGTCATACAGCCCACCGGCGACTCGACCGGGCGGGCCATCGCCCAGCTGGTGGTCGGCGTGCTGGCCGGCAAGCCGCTGGAGAGCCTGCAGCAGCTGGGCCAGCCCGAGATCGGGCCCGGCGACACCGACGGCCCGCCGCCCTGAGCTCCGCCGCTCAGCCCGGCGCCGTCAGCTGCTCCAGCCGCGCCAGGTAGAGCAGGGCATGCCGTCCGCCGTCGGCCTGCGCGCCGCACATCTCGGCCGAGGGCCTGAGCTGGGCGCAGACCGCGGGGCGCTCGGGCCGGCCGAAGATGCGGCAGCGGTCGGCCGCATCGAGCTGGGCGCAGCGCTGGCCCGCGGGCTTGCCCTCCGGCATGCCGGGGATGGGGCTGGAGACCGAGGGCGCGATGCAGCAGGCGCCGCAGCCGGCACGGCAGTTCATCAGGGCGCGAGTCGCTCGGCGGCCCAGATCACCTGGTCGACCACGGCCCGCACGCTCTTGCGGCTGGCCTCGCTGAGCAAGCCGCCGTCGGGCCCGAAGGCCTCGCCGGCCTTGGCCAGAGCGAACTTCTTCGGTGCGACCCAGCATTGCAGCACCAGCAGCAGCGGCGCCAGATGGCTTTGCGAGCGCAGGCCGCCCAGGCTACCGGGTGAGGCGCTGAGCAGGCCCACGACCTTGCCGGCGAAGGGGCGCATGCCGTCGCTCCATTCGGTATCGCCGGGCACGGGGCGCGAGATCCAGTCCAGCGTGTTCTTCAGCAGCGCGGGGTAGCTGCCGTTGTACTCGGGCGTGCAGATGATCCAGCCCGCGTGGGCGTGGAAGATCTGCTTGAGCCGCAGCACCTCGGGCGGCAGGCCGCGCGCCTCGAGGTCGCCGTTGTAGAGCGGCAGCTCATGCTCGGCCAGTTCCAGGTGGGTGACCTCGGCGCCGGCCTCGCGCGCCAGCTGCGCCGCGACGGCGGCGAGCTTGCGGTTCCAGGACTGGGCACGGGTGCTGCCGGCGAACACCAGCAGCTTCGGTGGGGCGGAATTCATGGCCGCCATTGTCGGCGCATCGCGCGCGCCCCGCCGGGGTTCAGGGGTAGAGACCCCGCATCTCGCGCGCGCGCAGGATGCGCTGGCAGCCGACGATGAAGGTCGCGGTGCGCAGGGTCACCTTGTTCTCGTGCGCCACCTGCCAGACGGTGGCGAAGGCCTCCTTCATGACCTTGACCAGGCGGGCGTTGATCTCGTCCTCGGTCCAGAAGAAGCTGGAGAAGTCCTGCACCCACTCGAAGTAGCTCACGGTGACGCCGCCGGCGTTGGCGATCACGTCGGGCACGACCAGCACGTTGCGGTCTTGCAGGATGTCGTCGGCCGCCGGCGTGGTGGGGCCGTTGGCGCCCTCGATGATCAGGCGCGCCGTGATGCGGCCGGCGTTGGCCTCGGTGATCTGCTGCTCCAGCGCGGCGGGGATCAGGATGTCGCAGTCCACGCCCCAGAAGGCGTTGTCCTCGATCTTCTCGCCGCCGGGGAAACCGGCCACGCTGCCGCTTTCCTGCACATGGGCCAGCAGGGCGGGCACGTCCAGGCCGGCTTCGCGGTAGAGGCTGCCGCCATGGTCCTGCACCGCCACCACCCGGGCGCCGGCCTCGGCGAACAGCTTGGCCGCGATGCCGCCCACGTTGCCGAAGCCCTGCACGGCCAGGCGCGCGCCCTCGATCTTGAGGCCGATATGGTGGGCCGCCTCGACGCCCACGGTGTAGACGCCGCGGCCCGTGGCCTCGCGCCGGCCCAGCGAGCCGCCCAGGTCGATCGGCTTGCCGGTGACCACGCCGGTGGCCGTCGTGCCCTGGTTCATCGAGTAGGTGTCCATCATCCAGGCCATCACCTGCTCGTTGGTGTTGACGTCGGGCGCCGGGATGTCCTTGCTCGGGCCGATCAGGATGCCGATCTCGCTGGTGTAGCGGCGCGTCATGCGCTCGAGCTCGCCGCGCGAGAGCTTCAGCGGGTCGACGCGTATGCCGCCCTTGGCGCCGCCGTAGGGCACGTTGACCGCGGCGTTCTTGACCGACATCCAGGCCGACAGGGCCATGACCTCGGACAGGGTGACGTCCTGGTGGAAGCGCACGCCGCCCTTGCCGGGGCCGCGCGAGGTGTTGTGGTGCACGCGGTAGCCCTCGAAATGGGCCACCGTGCCGTCGTCGAGGTGGATCGGCACGTCGACGATCAGGGCGCGCTTGGGCCGCTTGAGCGTCTCGACCCAGCGCGCCAGGGGGCCCAGGTAGGGCGTGACGCGGTCGACCTGCTGCAGGAAGATGCCCCAGGGGCCGAGGTTGTCGGCCTGCAGGTAGGAGGGCAGGGCGTGGGTCAGGGGCGGGGTGCTGCGGGGGTTGGGTGACATGCTGGTTTCTCCAGGTGCGATTGCGGGATGGGCGCAAGCTTAGGTCCGGCCCCCTGGGAAGTCCAAGGCCGGCTTTATCTTGGGTTATGCGGGAAATGCATAGACCTGTCTCGACCCTCCGACACCTGTCCACCCGCCAGGTCAGTCCGGAGCGGCTCGGATAAAATGTACAAAATTTTTCAATTTGTACAAATGAAAACCCTGTCCTTGAGCGAGTTCCGCGCCCATGCGTCGGAAATGGTGGACCTGGTGCAGCAGGGCGAGACGGTGCGCATCCTGCGGCACGGCAAGCCGGTGGCCGAGCTGGTGCCGGTGCGCGGCGACGACGCAGCGCGCGTGCCGAGCTGGAAGCGACCCTTCGACGCGCCGCCGGCGGCTTGTCCGTCCGGCAAGACCCTGGCCCAGCGCATCGTCGAGGAGCGCCAGGGCGCGCTCGGCGGGGGCGGGGCATGAGGCTGCTGTTGGACTCCTCGGCGATCGCCAAGCGCTACCGGCTCGAGCCCGGCCACGCGGCGCTCGAGCGCCTGTTGGCCGCCGCCGACACGGTGGTGCTGGCCGCGCATTGCCGGCTCGAAGTTGCGTCCGGCCTGCTGCGCGAACTGCGCGATGCGGCGCTGGACGCCGAGCAGTACGCGCGCGTGATGGGCGCGATGGCCCAGGATTTTGCCGACTTCGAGGTGCTGCCGGTCAGCCCCGAGATCGAGGCGCTGGCGCTCGCGGCCATGGAGCGCAGCCGGCTGTGCGCCACCGACGCGCTGCACATCGCGACGGCCCAGGCGGCGCGCGTCGACCTGTTCGCCACCGCCGACCGGCGCCAGGCCCAGGCGGCCCAGGCAGCCGGCTTGAAGACTGAATGCATAGAGGCTTGAACATGCAAGGCTATACCTACCCCCAGGAATTCGATGTGATCGTGGTCGGCGGCGGCCATGCCGGCACCGAGGCGGCGCTGGCCGCGGCACGCATGGGCTGCAAGACGCTGCTGCTCACGCACAACATCGAGACCCTGGGCCAGATGAGCTGCAACCCCTCGATCGGCGGCATAGGCAAGGGCCACCTGGTCAAGGAGGTCGACGCGCTGGGCGGCGCCATGGGCATCGCGACCGACGAGGGCGGCATACAGTTCCGCATCCTCAACAGCTCCAAGGGCCCGGCCGTGCGCGCC
This sequence comes from Comamonadaceae bacterium 2FH, assembly GCA_005503335.1. Classification (GTDB taxonomy): domain Bacteria; phylum Pseudomonadota; class Gammaproteobacteria; order Burkholderiales; family Burkholderiaceae_C; genus SCMQ01. Next base: position 28,471 of record SCMQ01000005.1, on the reverse strand, counting down.
ACGCGCGCCCAGGCCGACCGCATCCTCTACAAGGCCGCCATCCGACGGCGCCTGGAGAACCAGCCCAATCTGTGGCTGTTCCAGCAGGCCGTCGACGACCTGCTGGTCGAGGGCGAGCGCGTGGTCGGCGCCGTGACCCAGGTCGGCATCGCTTTTCGCGCCCGCACCGTGGTGCTGACGGCCGGCACCTTCCTGGACGGCAAGATCCATGTGGGCCTGGACAACTACGCGGCTGGCCGCGCCGGCGACCCGCCCGCGGTGTCGCTGTCGGCGCGCCTCAAGGAACTCAAGCTGCCGCAAGGGCGGCTCAAGACCGGCACCCCGCCGCGCCTGGACGGCCGCACGATAGACTTCTCGCAATGCACCGAGCAGCCCGGCGATGGCATGCCGGGCGGGGTCAACGAAGGACAGGTGCCGGTGTTCAGCTTCATGGGTAGCGTGGCCATGCACCCGCAGCAGATGTCCTGCTGGATCACGCACACCAACGAACGCACGCACGAGATCATCCGCTCGGGCTTCGACCGCAGCCCCATGTTCACCGGCAAGATCGAGGGCGTGGGCCCGCGCTACTGCCCTAGCGTGGAGGACAAGATCAACCGCTTCGCCGACAAGGACAGCCACCAGATCTTCCTCGAGCCCGAAGGCCTGACCACCAACGAGTACTACCCCAACGGCATCTCGACCAGTCTGCCGTTCGACATCCAGTACGCGCTGGTGCGCAGCATGAAGGGCCTGGAGAACGCGCATATCCTGCGCCCCGGCTACGCGATCGAGTACGACTACTTCGACCCGCGCGCGCTCAAGAGCAGCTTCGAGACGCGCGCCATCCAGGGCCTGTACTTCGCCGGCCAGATCAACGGCACGACCGGCTACGAGGAGGCCGCGGCCCAGGGCCTGTTCGCCGGCATCAACGCCGCGCTGCAATGCCGGGGGGAGGGGCCCTGGCTACCGCGCCGCGACGAGGCCTACCTGGGCGTGCTGGTCGACGACCTGATCACCAAGGGCGTGACCGAGCCCTACCGCATGTTCACCAGCCGCGCCGAGTTCCGCCTGCAGCTGCGCGAGGACAATGCCGACATGCGCCTCACCGAGGCCGGGCGCCGCATGGGCCTGGTCGACGACGCGCGCTGGGATGCCTTCTGCCGCAAGCGCGATGCTGTTTCACGTGAAACAGAGCGCCTCAAGGCCACCTGGGTCAACCCGCGCATCCTGCCGGCGGCCGAGTCCGAGCGCGTGCTCGGCAAGTCGATAGACCACGAATACAAGCTTTTCGATCTGCTGCGCCGGCCCGACGTGAGCTACACGGCGCTGATGTCGCTCGACGGTGGCAAGTATGCGAGCGACGCTGTTTCACGTGAAACACTGGGCGAATTGAGCGCGCCGGTGATCGAGCAGGTTGAGATCGCGGCCAAGTACGCGGGCTACATAGACCGGCAGAAAGACGAGGTGGCGCGCGCTGCCTACTACGAGGGCCTCAAGCTGCCGCCCGACCTGGACTACATGCAGGTCACGGCGCTGTCGATCGAGGCGCGCCAGAAGCTGCAAAAGCACCGGCCCGAGACCCTGGGCCTGGCCTCGCGCATCTCGGGCATCACGCCGGCCAGCATCTCCCTGCTGATGATCCACCTGAAGAAGGGCGGCTTCAAGGGCTTCGCCACGCTGCCGGCGCCCGAAGGCGAAACCGCCGCATGAGGGCCGCGCTGGAGACCGCGCTGCGGCAAGGCGTCCAGGCCCTGGGCCTGGCGCTGGAAGAAGCCCAGATCGCGCGCTTGCTCGACTATCTGGAATTGATCCAGAAGTGGAACAAGGTCTACAACCTCACGGCCCTGCGCGAGCCGGCCGAGATGCTGAGCCACCACCTGCTCGACAGCCTGGCCGTGATCGGCCCGCTGCGCCGGCACAGCGGCGGCCGGCCCCTGCGCCTGCTCGACGTGGGCGCGGGCGCGGGCCTGCCCGGCGTGGTGATCGCGATCTGCTGTCCCGAGGTCTCCGTGACCTGCGTCGACACGGTGGCCAAGAAGGCGGCCTTCGTGCAGCAGGTGGCGGCGTCGCTCAAGCTGCCCAACCTGCGCGGCCTGCATGCGCGCGTCGAGTCGCTGAGCGAGGGTTACGAGCTGGTCTGCTCGCGCGCCTTTGCCTCGCTGCTCGATTTCACCAGTTGGTCGCGCGCGGCGCTGGTGCCGGGCGGCGTCTGGATGGCCATGAAGGGCAAGCCGCCTCATGATGAGATTGCGGCCCTGCCGGACGACATCGAGGTGTTTCACGTGGAACAGCTCGCGGTTCCGGCGCTCGACGCCGAGCGCTGCCTGGTCTGGCTGCGCGTGAAATCCTGATCCGCTGCGCCGGTGTGGGCCCATACGTCACGTAAACTCAGCGCTCAGCTTCCGAGGAAATTCCCATGTTCGGCGTTGCAGATTACGGCGCTTTCGTCGCGGCCATCATCCTGTTTCTCGCGATTCCCGGTCCCGGCAATCTGGCGCTGATCACCTCCACCGGCAAGGGTGGGGTGAGGGGAGGGCTGGGGGCCGTGTTCGGCCTGATCGCGGGCGACCAGGTGCTGCTGTGGATGGCCGTGGCCGGCGTGGCGGCCCTGCTGGCGGCCTACCCGGCGGCCTTCGCCGCCGTGCAATGGCTGGGCGCTGCCTACTTGGCCTGGCTGGGCCTGCGCATGCTGAGCGCCAAGCCCGGAGCGAAGCCGGTGCTGAACATACGCCCGCGCCACTACTTCCGCCAGGCCTTCACCATCACGCTGCTCAACCCCAAGGCCATCGTGTTCTACATGGCCTTCTTCCCGCTGTTCGTCGATCCGGCGGCCCACCAGGGTCTGCTCACCTTCGGCGTGATGGCGGCGACCATCGCGGTCCTGACCTTCGCCTACTGCCTCAGCGTGGTGCTGCTGACCCATTTCCTGGCCGAGCGCCTGCGCGCCAACCCCATGATCTCCCGCACGCTGGAAAAGCTGGCGGGCGTGTTCCTGATCGGCTTCGGCGTCAAGCTGGCCATCTCCAAATAAGGCGGGTCGATCCAGATGGCCAGAATTTTTTGCGTTGCGAACCAGAAGGGTGGGGTCGGCAAGACCACCACCACCGTCAACCTCTGCGCCGGCCTGGCCAAGGTCGGCCAGCGCGTGCTGATGGTCGACCTCGACCCCCAGGGCAATGCCACCATGGGCTCGGGCGTGGACAAGCGCCAGCTCGCGCTCAGCGTCTACGACGTGCTGCTCGGTTCTGCCTCGGTGCGCGAGGCCGCGGTGCGCTCCGAGTCCTGCGGCTACCAGGTGCTGGGCGCCAACCGCGAGCTGGCCGGAGCCGAGGTCGAGCTGGTCGAACTCGAGCAGCGCGAGAAGCGCCTCAAGACCGCGCTGGCCGAGGTCGAGGCCGACTACGACTTCGTGCTGATCGACTGCCCGCCCAGCCTGTCCATGCTGACGCTCAACGGCCTGTGCTCGGCCCATGGCGTGATCGTGCCCATGCAGTGCGAGTACTTCGCGCTCGAGGGCCTGACCGACCTGGTCAACACCATCAAGCAGGTGCACGCCAACCTCAACAAGGACCTGCAGATCATCGGCCTGCTGCGCGTGATGTTCGACCCGCGCATCACGCTGCAGCAGCAGGTCAGCGACCAGCTCAAGGGCCATTTCGGCGACAAGGTGTTCAACACCGTGATCCCGCGCAACGTGCGCCTGGCCGAGGCGCCGAGCTACGGCCTGCCCGGCGTGGTGTTCGATCCCGCGGCCAAGGGCAGCCAGGCCTTCGTGGAGTTCGCCCACGAGATGGTCGAACGCATCAAGGCCATGTGAGCATGAAGCCCGAGAACGTCCTGGTCCTGCCCGGCTGGCAGGGCAGCGGGCCCGAGCACTGGCAAAGCCGCTGGGAGCGGAAATACGGCTACCGCCGCGTCGAGCAGCACGACTGGCAGCGCCCGCTGCGCGGCGACTGGATCGCCCGGCTCGAGGACCAGCTGCTGGCCTGCGACGAGCCCGCCGTGCTGGTGGCGCACAGCCTGGGCTGCATTCAGCTGGCCTGGTGGGCCGCGCATTCGCGCAACACCGGGCGTGTGACCGCCGCGCTGCTGGTCGCGCCTCCCGAGCTGGCGCGCCCTGACCTGGCTGCCCAGCTGCCGGGCTGGCTGCCGATCGCGCACCAGCCGCTGCCGTTCAAGAGCCTGCTGGTGGCCAGCAGCGACGACGCCTACGGCAGCCTGGACCATGCGCGCGAACTCGCACGCCAGTGGGGCAGCCGGCTGCACGAGCTGGGCCCTTGCGGCCACATCAATGCCGAATCCAAGCTGGGCGACTGGCCCGAAGGCCATGCGCTGCTGCAGGCCTTGTTGAAAGACTGAGAAGACAAACAAATGGTGACCAAGAAACCCAAGGGCCTGGGCCGCGGACTCGAAGCCCTGCTGGGCCCCAAGGCGGCGGAACGTTCTACCGAACTGGAGGGCGCAGGCGCCGGCGGCATCCCGCCGTCGACGCTGGCGCTGGCCGAGATGGTGCCCGGCGTCTACCAGCCGCGCACGCGCATGGACGAGGGCGCGCTCTACGAGCTGGCCGAGTCGATCAAGGCCCAGGGCATCATGCAGCCGATACTCGTGCGCAAGCTCAACGACGGGCCGCATGCAGGCAAGCACGAGATCATCGCCGGCGAGCGGCGCTTCCGCGCGGCCCGGCTGGCCGGCCTGGATAGCGTGCCGGTGCTGGTGCGCGACGTGCCCAACGAGTCCGCCGCGGCCATGGCGCTGATCGAGAACATCCAGCGCGAGGACCTCAACCCTCTGGAGGAGGCCCATGGCCTGCAACGCCTGGTGAAGGAGTTTGGGCTCACTCACGAACAGGCGGCCCAGGCCGTGGGGCGCTCGCGCAGCGCGGCCAGCAACCTGCTGCGCCTCTTGAACCTGGCCGAGCCGGTGCAGACCATGCTGATGGCCGGCGACCTGGACATGGGCCACGCGCGGGCCCTGCTGGCGCTGGACAGGGCCAATCAGATCACGGCGGCCAACCAGATCGGCGCCAAGCAGATGTCGGTGCGCGAGGCCGAGCGCCTGGTCAAGAAGCTCGGCGCCGAGTTCAACCTGGTGCCGCAGAAACCCAAGCCCGAGAAGTCGCGCGACCTCAAGCGCGTCGAGGAGGAGCTGTCCGACCTGCTGACGGCCGAGGTCGAGGTGCGCGTGAAAAAGCGCGTCAAGCGCCACGGCCGCGCCGAGGAGATGGGCGAGCTGGCAATACAGTTCGGCTCGCTAGACGAGCTCAACGGCCTGATCGACCGGCTGCGCGGCCACCAGGGCCACGGCGGCTGAGTCCCCCGGGCCCCGTTCTGGGGCAGGCCCGCGCATTGCCCGGCAGGGCCGCTTCCCGAGCCGGCGTGAAACGGCTAAAGTGAGCCGACCACCGCCGGTTGCGCCTGCGCCGGCGGTGGGTTCAGAGCCTGCCGCCACACGACAGAGGGGGCTGCCATGAGATACGAGAGCGTCCTGGATGCGATCGGCCACACGCCGCTGGTGCGCCTGAACCAGCTCACCCGGCAGCTGTCCTGCGCCGTCTACGCCAAGCTGGAATTCCTGAACCCGGGCGGTTCGGTGAAGGACCGCATCGGCATGTTCATGATCCAGCAGGCCGAGCGGCGCGGCCAGATCGGGCCCGGCGCCACCATCGTGGAATGCACTTCGGGCAACACCGGCATGGGCCTGGCGCTGTTCGCCGCCGGGCGCGGCTACAAGACCCTGTTCACCATCGCCGACAAGCAGTCGAAGGAGAAGATCGACATGCTGCGCGCCATGGGCGCCGAGGTCGTGGTCTGCCCCACCGACGTGCCGCCCGACGACCCGCGCGGCTACATCCAGGTGGCGCAGCGGCTGGCGCGCGAGATCCCCGGCGCCTTCCTGTGCAACCAGTACGACAACCCGGACAACACCCTGGCGCATTACGCGAGCACCGGCCCCGAGATCTGGGCCGACACCGAGGGCAGGGTGACGCATTTCGTCTGTTGCATGGGCACCTGCGGCAGCATCACCGGCGTCGGCCGCTACCTCAAGGAAAAGAACCCCGCGGTGCGGGTGGTCGGCGTCGACCCCGAGGGCTCGATCTTCTACGACCTGTTCCACCGCGGCGTCGAGGTCCCGCCCCATGTCTACAAGCTCGAGGGCATAGGCGAGGACTTCATCCCCAAGGCGCTGGACTGGGCCGTCATCGACGACGTGATCCAGGTCGGCGACAAGGACAGCTTCCTGATGGCGCGGCAGCTGGCCCGCAGCGAGGGCCTGTTCGCCGGCGGCTCCTCGGGCGCCGCGCTGCTGGCCGCGCTGCAGCTCGCGCCCCGGCTGGGCCCTCAGGATCTGGTCGTGGTGCTGCTGCCCGACGGCGGCCGCCAGTACCTGGGCAAGCTCTACAGCGACGACTGGATGCGGGCCCAGGGCTACCTGGACGCTGCGCCGCCGGATCCATCCTGAATCGAGAGAGGCAGCCATGCGCTTTTCCACCCAGGCCATACACGCCGGCCAGCCGCCGGACCCGAGCACCGGCGCCATCATGACGCCGGTCTACCTGAGCTCGACCTTCGTTCAGGAGGCGCCCGGCCGCCACAAGGGCTATGACTACGCGCGCACCGCCAACCCCACGCGCAGCGCGCTCGAAGCGAACCTGGCGGCGCTGGAGCAGGGCGCCTGGGGCCTGGCCTTCGCGAGCGGCCTGGCGGCCGAGTCCGCGCTGCTGCAGTCGCTGAGCAGCGGCGACCATCTGGTGTGCGGCCAGGACCTGTATGGCGGCAGCTACCGCCTGATGACCCAGGTCTTCGCGCGCTGGGGGCTGGCCACCAGCTTCGTCGACGCGACCTCGCTGGACGCGGTGCGCGCCGCGCTGCGTCCGAACACGAAAATCGTCTGGCTGGAGACGCCGAGCAACCCGCTGCTCACCGTCTGCGACATCGCCGCCATCGCCGAGCTCGCGCACGCGCAGGGGGCCAGGCTGGTCGTGGACAACACCTTCGCCTCGCCCTACCTGCAGCAGCCCCTGGCGCTGGGCGCGGACATCGTGGTCCACAGCACGACCAAGTACCTGGGCGGCCATTCGGACGTGATCGGCGGCGCCCTGGTGGGCCGGGACGAAGCGCTGTACCAGGAGCTCAAGTTCCTGCAGAACGCGGTCGGCGCGGTGCCGGGGCCGCTGGACTGCTTCCTGGTGCTGCGCGGCATCAAGACCCTGGCCCTGCGCATGCGCCAGCATTGCGAGAACGCGCTGCAGCTGGCCCAGCACCTGGCGGCCCATCCCGAGGTCCGGCAGCTCGCCTATCCGGGCCTGGCCTCCAGCCCCTACCATGCGCTCGCCAGCCGGCAGATGCGCGCCTTTGGCGGCATGATCTCGCTCGAGCTGCAGGGCGGGGTCGAGCGCAACCGGCGCTTCACGACCCAGACCCGGCTGTTCTCCCTGGCCGAGAGCCTGGGCGGCGTCGAGTCGCTGATCGGCCTGCCTACGGTGATGACCCATGCCTCGATTCCCGCCGCGCAGCGCCAGCAGGCCGGCCTGCCCGACGCGCTGGTGCGCCTGTCGGTCGGAATCGAGGACATCGAGGACCTGATCGAGGATGTCGACCAGGCGATAGCGGCTTCGCGCTAAATCCCCGGCGTCGCCTCCAGCATGCGGATGCGCGCCTTCTCGACATGGCTGCGCATGGCGCGCCGCGCGCCCTCGGCGTCCTGCGCACGGATCAGCTCGAAGATCGCGCGGTGCTCGGCCTGCACATCCTGGGTGCGCTGCCAGGGCCGCATCTGGGCCATGTGGCGCCAGAGGTTGATCGCGTGGCTGACGTCGAACTTCAGCGTGGCCAGCACCTGGGCCATGCGCGGGTTGGCCGTGGCCTGGGCGATGGCTTCGTGGAAGCCGTAGTCGAAATGGTGGGCCACGTCGCCGTTGGCGGCGGCCTGCTCGAAGCCCTCGAGCATCTCCTGCATGCGCGCGAGGTCCTGCGGCCCGCGCCGCAGCGCCGCGAGGTAGGCGCATTCGGGCTCGACAATGCCGCGCAGCTCCAGGCCGTGCAGGATATGGGCCATGTCGGCCGCGGCCGGCGGCGCCTCGGGCTGGGGCGCGGGCGCCGCGCGCACATAGCTGCCCGAGCCGCGCACCGAGCTGACCAGGCCGTCCTTGCGCAGCCGGTCCAGCGCCTGGCGCACCACGGGGCGCGAGACCTGGAACTGACCCGCGAGCTCGTGCTCGGCCGGCAGGCGCGCGCCGGGTGCGAGCCTGCCGGTCATGATGGCGTGGAACAGGCCGTCGTAGACGCGCTCGGCGAAGCGCTCGTGGCGCACCGGCGCCAGGCCCAGGTCGGCCACCAAGGCCGCGGGCCCGAGCTCGGCCTCGAGGGCAGACGGCAGCGAAGAGGCGTTGAGGGCAGGGTGCATGGTCGCGAGGGTCGTGGATGCTCGGATTCTGGCACGGCGCCAGACCCGAAACAGGTCATATTAATTTACAACAACTGGGCTGAATTTGCGAAAATCCCTGCAGATTGCTCGCAAAGAAGAAAATTAAATTGACAACTTTGCGCGGCGCCGCCTATGATCGCCGCCATGGCCGGGCAGCAGGTCCGGCCCTTTTTTCTGGAGGCAGCGCATGCAGCAGCATTTCATCGCCAACCGCTGGGTGGCACCGAGTTCCGGCGAATCCATCCCCGTCGTCGACCCGTCCGACGGCCAGGTGTTCGACGCTCTGGCACGCGGCAATGCGGCCGACATCGACCTGGCCGTGCGCGCCGCCCGCAGCGCCTACGAGGGCGCCTGGGGCCGCTTCACCGCGGCCGAGCGCGGCCGCCTGATGAACAAGCTGTCGCTGAAGATGATCGAGCATGCCGAGGAGCTGGCCCAGCTCGAGGCGCGCGACTGCGGCAAGCCGCTCAAGCAGGCGCGTGCCGACGCCGCCGCCGTGGCGCGCTACTTCGAGTTCTACGGCGGCGCGGCCGACAAGCTGCACGGCGAGACCATCCCCTACCAGAACGGCTACACCGTGCTCACCATACGCGAGCCGCACGGCGTGACCGGCCACATCATTCCCTGGAACTACCCGCTGCAGATCTTCGGCCGCAGCGTGGGCGGCGCGCTCGCGGCCGGCAATGCCTGCGTGGTCAAGCCGGCCGAGGACGCCTGCCTCTCGCTGCTGCGCGTGGCCGAGCTCGCGGCCGAGGTCGGCTTCCCCGAGGGCGCGATCAACATCGTGACCGGCTACGGCCACGAGGTCGGCGACGCCCTGGTGCGGCACAAGGGGCTGGACCATGTCTCGTTCACCGGCTCGCCGACCATAGGCCAGGTGGTGGTGCGCGCCGCCACCGAGAACTACACGCCGGTCACGCTGGAGCTGGGCGGCAAGTCGCCGCAGATCGTGTTCGCCGACGCCGACTTCGACGCCATGCTGCCCGTGGTGGTCAACGCCATCGTGCAGAACGCCGGCCAGACCTGCTCGGCCGGCAGCCGCCTGCTGGTGCAGCGCAGCGCCTACGAGCAGGTCGTGGAGCGCCTGTCCCAGGCCTTCGCAAAGCTGCGCGTGGGCCCGGCCGCGCTGGACCTGGACTGCGGCCCGCTGATCCGCCAGACCCAGCTGCAGCGCGTGGCGGCCTTCCTCGACGAGGTGCGCGGCGACGGCCTGGCGATCGCGGCCCAGGGCCAGGTCGTGGCCGAGGCGCCCAAGACCGGCTACTACCAGGCGCCGACCCTGGTGCGCGACGTGCCGGTGGACCACCGCCTCGCGCAGCAGGAGGTGTTCGGCCCGGTGCTCGCCGCCATGCCCTTCGACGACGAGCAGGATGCCGTGCGCCTGGCCAATGCCACCGAATACGGCCTCGCGGCCAGCGTCTGGACGCGCGACGGCGGCCGCCAGCTGCGCATCGCGCGCCAGGTGAGATCCGGCCAGGTGTTCGTCAACAACTACGGCGCGGGCGGCGGCATCGAGCTGCCGTTCGGCGGCATCAAGGCCAGCGGCTGGGGCCGCGAGAAGGGCTTCGAGGCCCTCTACGGCTTCACCGTGCTCAAGACCATTTCGATCAAGCACGACTGAACCCAGAAACGGCCGTTGCCGAACCCGGGCCGCCGCGCGAGAGCGCGCGGCCTTTTTCATTTCTGCCGCCGGAAGACTTGTCCCAGCACCTGGGCCCCGGGGCAACAAGCGCCCCAGCGGGCGGGTAGCCCGCTGGGTCTTGTCCTGCACCGCACATCGGTAAATGCCTGATGCATGAGAGAGAGTGTGGGCCCAAAGCCCCGGAAAAACTGTCTGTTCTTTTTGGATTTTTCCTTTGAATCAGATAGATTCGCTGTTGATACCAAAAACACAGAAGGTTCTACTGCATGGACAAGATAGACAGAAAAATCCTCCAGGTCCTGCAGGCCAACGCGCGCGCCAGCCTACAGGAAATCGGCCAGGCCGTGGGCCTGAGCGGCACGCCCTGCTGGGCCCGCATCAAGAAGATGGAGGAGGCCGGCGTCATCGAGGGCTACACCGTGCGCCTCAATGCCCAAGCCCTGGACCTGGGCGAGACCGTGCTGATCCAGGTCACGCTCGACAGCCACTCGGACAACACCCTCGAGAAGTTCGGCGAGACCCTGGCCAACATCCCCGAGGTGGTCGAGGCCTACCTGGTCTCGGGCGAGTACGACTACCTGCTGCGCGTGGCCGTGAAGGACACCAAGGACTACGAGCGCCTGCTGCGCGAGCGGCTCTACAAGATCCGCGGCATACGCCACAGCAAGTCCAGCTTCGTGCTGCGCACCCTCAAGAAGGCCGATCTGCCTCTGTTTCGTTGAGCGTTAGCGCTCACTCATGACTTCGTGCCCGCGGCCCGGCAAGGGCAGGGCGGTCTTGTAGCGCACCTGCTTGAGCGCGAAGCTAGAGCGTATCTTCTCCACGCCCGGGATCGGCGTGAGCTGCTCCAGGATGAACTTCTCCAGTGCCGCGATGTTGGCCACGGCCACGCGGATCAGGTAGTCGCTGTCGCCGGTCATCAGGTAGCACTCCATCACCTCGTCGTGCTCGGCGATGCGCTGCTCGAAGTCGGCCAGGGCCTGCTTGCTCTGGGTCTTGAGGCTGATGTTGATGAACACGTTGAGTCCCAGACCCAGGGCCGTCGCGCTGGTGAGCGCCACGTAGCGGTCGATCACGCCGGCCGCCTCCAGCGCCTTGACGCGGGCCAGGCAGGGTGAGGGGCTCAGGTGCACGCGCCGCGCCAGTTCCACGTTGGACAGCGAGCCGTCCTGCTGCAGCTCGGTCAGTATGCGCAAATCGACAGAATCCAGCTTCATCTGCTTGATTCTATGGTTCTGATGGCATGAAATGCTGCTTGGCGCCCAATTCGAGGCCGATGCGGCAACCCATTTCGCCCCGCATTGCCTAGACTGAAGGCATGAACGCCCCTCTGCCCCTGTCCGCGCTGCAGCCCGCCGCCATGAACCAAGACGTCGATCCCCAGGAAACCGCCGAATGGCGCGAGGCCTTTCTGGCCCTGGTCGCCACCCAGGGCCCCGAGCGCGCCCGCTTCATCCTCGACGACCTGGCGCGCATGGCGCGCAGCCAGCAGGTGGGCTGGCAGCCCGAGCTGGCCACGCCCTATGTCAACACCATCACGGCCGACCGCCAGCCGCCTTTTCCCGGCGACCTCGCGGTCGAGGAGCGCCTGGCCTCGCTGATGCGCTGGAATGCCCTGGCCATGGTGGTGCGCGCCAACCAGGCCTACGGCGAGCTTGGCGGCCATATCGCGAGCTACGCCAGCGCGGCCGACCTGTTCGAGACCGGCTTCAACCATTTCTTCCATGCGCGCGAAGGCCTGCGCCCGGGCCAGCACCGCGGCGACCTCGTTTTCTTCCAGCCGCACAGCGCGCCCGGCGTCTATGCGCGGGCCTTCCTCGAGGGCCGGCTGAGCGAGGCCGACCTCATGCATTACCGCCAGGAGATTGCAGCGCCCAAGGCCGGCGTGCGCGGCCTCTCGAGCTACCCCCACCCCTGGCTGATGCCGGACTTCTGGCAGTTCCCGACCGGCTCCATGGGCATAGGCCCGATCAGCGCCATCTACCACGCGCGCTTCATGCGCTACCTCACGCACCGCGGCCTGCTGGACAGCGAAGGCCGCAAGGTCTGGGGCGTGTTCGGCGACGGCGAGATGGACGAGCCCGAATCCATGAGCGCACTGACCCTGGCCGCGCGCGAAGGCCTGGACAACCTGGTCTGGGTGGTCAACTGCAACCTGCAGCGCCTGGACGGCCCGGTGCGCGGCAACGGCCGCATCGTCGACGAGCTGGAAAAGCTCTTCGCCGGCGCCGGCTGGAACGTGGTCAAGCTGCTCTGGGGCAGCGACTGGGACGGCCTGTTCGCGCGCGACAGCACGGGCGCGCTCGCGCGCGCCTTCGCCGGCACGGTGGACGGCCAGATGCAGACCTTCGCCGCCAAGGACGGGCGCTTCAACCGCGACAACTTCTTCGGCCAGAGCCCCGAGCTGGCGCGCCTGGTCGAGGGCCTGAGCGACGAGCAGATCGACCGCCTGAAGCGCGGCGGCCATGACCTGGTCAAGATCCACGCCGCCTATGCGGCCGCAGCCGCGCACCGCGGCCAGCCCACGGTGATCCTGGCCCATACCAAGAAGGGCTACGGCATGGGCAGCGCGGGCCAGGGCAAGATGACCACGCACAGCCAGAAGAAGCTCGACGAAACCGACCTGATCGCCTACCGCAACCGCTTCGACCTGCCGCTCTCGGACGAGCAGGCCAAGGGCCTGGCCTTCTACAAGCCGGCCGAGGACAGCCCCGAGATGCGCTACCTCAAGGCCCGGCGCGAGGCCCTGGGCGGCCCGCTGCCGCGCCGCGAGACCGCCTGCGAGACCGTGCCCGTGCCCGCGCTGGACGCCTACGCGGCCTTCGCGCTCGCGGCCGGCGGCAAGGAGATGAGCACCACCATGGCCTTCGTGCGCCTGCTAGCCAACCTGCTCAAGGACGCGCAGCTGGGCCCGCGCATCGTGCCCATCGTGGCCGACGAGGCGCGCACCTTCGGCATGGCCAACCTGTTCAAGCAGGTCGGCATCTACTCCAGCGTGGGCCAGCGCTACGCGCCCGAGGACATAGGCTCGGTGCTGAGCTACCGCGAGGCGCTGGACGGTCAGATTCTGGAGGAGGGCATCAGCGAGGCCGGCGCCATCGCCAGCTGGACCGCTGCCGCCACCAGCTACAGCGTGCACGGCCTGGCCATGCTGCCGTTCTACATCTACTACTCGATGTTCGGCTTCCAGCGCATCGGTGACCAGATCTGGGCCGCGGCCGACCAGCGCCCGCGCGGCTTCCTGCTCGGCGCCACCTCGGGCCGCACCACGCTGGGCGGCGAGGGCCTGCAGCACCAGGACGGCAGCAGCCACCTGGTGGCCGCGACCATCCCCAACTGCAAGGCCTACGACCCGGCCTTCGCGGGCGAGATGGCGGTGATCGTCGACCAGGGCATGCGCGAGATGCTGGTCGAGCAGCAGGACTGCTTCTACTACCTCACCCTGATGAACGAGAACTACGCCCAGCCCGACCTGCCGGCGGGCGCGGCGGCCGGCGTGATCCGCGGTGGCTACAAGTTCGCCAGCTACGGGCCGGAGCAGGGCAGGCGCGTCACCCTGCTGGGCTCGGGCGCGATCCTCACCGAGGTGATCCAGGCTGCCGAGCAGCTGGCCGAGCAGGGCGTGGGCGCAGATGTCTACAGCATCACGAGCTGGAGCGAGCTGGCGCGCGATGGCCAGGCCTGGCAGGCCAGCCGGCTGGCCGGCGAGGAAGGCGGCGAACGCCCCTACGTGGCGCAGCTGCTGGCCGAGACCAGCGGCCCCATCGTCGCCGCCACCGACTACGTGGTCGCCGTGCCCGAGAGCATCCGCGCCTTCCTGCCCGAGGGCCGGACCTACCTCACCCTGGGCACCGACGGCTTCGGCCGCAGCGACACGCGGGCGGCACTGCGCGACTTCTTCGGCGTGGATGCGGCCCATATCGTGCGGGCGGCGCTGCGCGGTCTTTGAGCGGGGGCGCCGGTGGTCGATGCCGTTTCCGTTCTGTGTCCGGCGCTGCCGTTTGCGGTCAAGAAGACCGGCTGTTCGTCTATGCGCGGGGACGGCCACCAAGAGACGTTCGGCCATCCGTCCGATAACCGGACCTTCAAAGTCGCGACCGCCCCACAGCCACCGCATCGCGGCAAGGAAATCGGTCCTTCAACGTAAAGGTGAGCCGCACCCAGCGGCAAGGCGCCGCCAGGCGTGTTGGGAAATCGTACGCCTCGCGGCGCCTTGCCGCTGGGTGCCGGTCTCGACCGAGTTGTTAGGACGCGTCTCCACCGAGCGACGTTCGAAGCAGAGCACGCCAACCTCCGAAAATGTAGCCATCGGCTCTGCCGAAGAACTCTCGATTCCGGCTCGTGAATCCCGGAATGGTAAGAGCGCGCTGGAACTGGGCAGGATCGAGGCTTTCTCGGCCGGAAGACACCACCGTCTCGAAATACATAAGCCATTCCACTTGGCTGGGCGGCATGATCCGTACGACGCCTATGCCTTGGGAGCGAGCGTACTTTTCTGCGCCAGACTGCAATGCTCCTGTCACTGCGAGTAGGCCCTTCACGTTTTTTCCGGCGATCTGATCCAACTTCGCCTTGAACTCTTCAACATCGTTGACGGGTAGTGCACCCGAGTAGTCTTTGCACTCGCACACCCAAAGCATGGACCACTCCGTCGCACCAGGAAGAGTTACTTCAATCGAAATATCGACGATCACATCGGATTGACGATCTCGAGAGAAGTAGCCCTTCTTCTGAAAGAGGGAGCACTGCTTGGGAAGAAGCCCAAGCCGCTCAGCGTCGACCTCGTCTTGCAGGGCCGCAAATACACGGTTCTCAAAAGCATTTCCGCGAGCAACAGAGCTCATCGCGCGTCCCAACGTCTGTATTGACCCAGCAGAACCTGCGCAGGTCAGGCCGCTAATGCAAATGCCTCAGCGGGTGCTCTCATGTTTAGCGCCTGATGCGGGTGCCGGTGGTTGTAGAAGTGGACCCAGTCCCCGATCAGGCGTGACGCCTGCTTCGGCCTCGAACCGCTCAAGATCATCGAACCGCTCGCGCACACTGCCGATCTCGCTGAAGATCTGGGCGGCGCAGATGCGTCCGGCGCGCGGGAAGCTCATGTGGATGCGGCCATCCTCGCAGGACTGCACTGCGTGTTCGATGCGGCTGCTCAGCGGCTTGATCTGCTTGACGAGATGGGCGAGCACGGCTGTTCAACTCAGTTTGCGAGCCTCAGTCAGATTCAGTGCACGCACAAGGCCATCGTGGACCCGATATTCGTCGGACTCTACGAACCCTTGAGAGGGATAAAAGCATTTAAACCGCCACTCATTTGAGGAGCCCAACCGGAAGCCAACCACTGAGTTCTCAAAAAGAAAACGCAAGTGCTCAAGTGTGTCGGCCGACGTCGTCTTCACGCCTAGCTTCTCAAGTTCTTTGGCCAGAATCGCAGCGGTGAAGTTCGTCGATCCATGATTCTGCAACGCATTCAACAAGCTCACGATGGACGGACGTTGAACTTTCCATTCCTCAAGAACTTCTTGCTTGAGCCATTCCGAGTAACTGGGCTCCGCGTTATATATGGATTCACACTCCAGCTTCTCGAAGGAAGGAGGTTCGTCGACGAACGGGTCTTCGACCTTATCCCGCATCGTCGCTACCGTAAGGTTTAGTAGTGAAATCAAATCGCGGGGACGCATCATCGTCCGTCGCAGCAAGTACCGCGATGGCCGCGCACCTTGTCGCATTTCTGTCTTGTCGAATAGCGAGTCAAGCGAGGTGACGATGGGCTGATTTTTTTCCTTCGCGTAGTAGTTCACCCGTCGAAGAATCAAGCTAGCGATGGTGTCCTTGTTCCAGTGCAGCAGCGCACCGCAATCCGCTCTGAGCTTGTTTGCGTCGTTGAGGCTGAGCGTGTCGAAGATGTCTTCGCGGAGGAAGACAATCGGCCTGAGGCGGCCCTTGTACTGCGCGTTGATCGCATCGCACGCCGCGACGAGCCCAGCTATGACTTTCCGGGAGGCTTCGTACGATACTTCATCCCAAGGGAAGCGCTGATTAATTCACTTTTTAAGCACCTTATCCTTCATAACTCATTGATTTCATTGAGGCCAAAGGATGTCGAGCCGAATTAATCAGCGCCTCCCAAGCCTCGTCGACTTTGTCAAAGCAGATGAATGTAGTGGGCCATTGACCAGAAGTTTCGGAAAGCGCTCGGTCAAGGTACTCAATCAGATTCTCAATGTTCTCGGAAATATGTTGTCGAAGGGAATGATCCTTCTTAACTTCTTCGAAGGTGACCTCTCCTCCCTCGAGGCTAACCGCGTCAAGGCCGCCCTCCTCAAGATCCAGGCCCGCCTTCGGCAGCCTCAGTCCGGAAAGATTCAGTAGCTTGCGACCGACGATTTGATAGATTGAAGGCACCGGGCTATCAAACAGCTTCTCCAAGAGCTTTGTGGCAGCGGCGATTTTCTTGGGCGCGGCCTTTCCCTTCTTCGCATACCATGCAGATACGGCCTTGAGACACTCAACGAGAACAATAAAGCGCCATGACTGCTTGTAGAGCATGGACTCCGCCTTGTTCTCGTTCGTCAGCAGCGCGTGTATGTTCCAGTTGTAGTCCTCGAAAGACAACGCGATAAGCAGATCATCGGGGTCGAGAAACTCGTTGTGGTTTTCTGTAAGGTAACGGAAGACGGCCGTTTTGCCGGCGCCTTTCCGACCAAGAACCAAGAATGACGTGGGACTATTCGTAACGGACTTGAGGACGCCGTTGTCGAAAAAATAACTTGAAAGAAGGTCGTCCCGTTCCGCGGACACTTTCCCGAAGTCGATCCAGTCCAAGATGTTCATGTGGCCTCTCCTGCCGCCATTCTGTCAGAACGGAAGGCGCTCACCGCCGTTCTTTGCACAGTGCGGCGTCTAACGAATGAAAGGGACTTCCCCGTCCCGAGGTAGCCGCATTGCGGCAGATGGCAATTGAGTGCCACGATGGGAAGTGCGGTTTCTCATCAACTTATTCGGAAGGGGAAGTCCATGGCTATTCTGACGGTAGGTATTGATCTCGCCAAGAATGTTTTTGCGGTGCACGGGGTGAACGAGGCCGGCAAGGCCGAGTTGGTCCGGCCAACTGTTGCCCGCGACAAGCTGCATGAACTGATGTCGTCCTTGCCACCGTGCATCATCGGCATGGAAGCTTGCTCCGGCGCACACCACTGGGCGCGTCTGTTCCAAGCTTCGGGCCACACCGTACGCCTGGTTGCACCGAAGTTCGTCACCCCGTACCGCATGAGCGGGCGGCGCGGCAAGAACGATGCGGCCGATGCCGCCGCCATCTGCGAGGCCGTGCAGCGCCCTCACATGCGCTTCGTTCCGGCCAAGAGCCTGCAACAGCAATCGCACCTGATGGTGCACCGCGCCCGCCAAGGCTTTGTCGAGCAACGTACCGCCACGCTCAACCGCATCCGTGGTCTGCTCAGCGAGTTCGGCATCGTGCTGCCGCTCAAGGCCGCCACGGTGCGCCGGCGGGCCTGCGAGTGCCTGGAAGACCTGCCCGGCTACGCCAACACCGTCATCGGTGACCTGCTCAGCGAAGTCAGCCGGCTGGACGAGCGCATCGCGCAATACGACCAACACATCAAGGCCATGGCCAAAGAGGACGCGCGGGCCAAGCGCCTGATGCAGCTCAGCGGCGTGGGCGAGACCACCGCCACCTGTCTGTTGGCGATGATCGGTAGCGGACACGACTTCGACTGTGGTCGCCAGTTCGCGGCCTGGCTGGGCCTGGCGCCGGGACAGTACAGCTCGGGCGGCAAGACGCGGCTGGGACGCATCACCAAGGCCGGTGATGCCTACCTGCGGACACTGCTGATCCTGGGTGCCAGGGCGCTGCTGGTGGCGGCCAAGAACAAGACGGACGCGGTCAGTCGCTGGGCGGTGGCGCTGGCCGAGCGACGGGGCTACTGGAAGGCCGTGGTGGCCATCGCGGCGAAGAACGCACGCATGGCTTGGGCGGTGCTGCGCAAGGGCGAAGACTTCGTGCTGCCGGCCTGAAAGCCGATCGGCGTTGCAGCTCTCATTGTTGATCAAGCCAGGAGGATTGAGTTCGACCGCCGCGTGACGGCAGGCGTTGATGACAACAGGTTTGGACCTGCGCGGGCAGTGACCGATCAACTCAAGGGCGGCGAACTGCTTGCCGGCTAACGAATGGGTCTCCCGCGTGCGTCCTTCATCAGGGTCCATGGCGCATGAAACGCCACACGAATGACCGTTTGTAGTTTGGCCAGTCCGCATCTGTTGTTCTCAGCTTTGCTCGCTCACCACGCGCCGAAATGGCACGCAGACCCAACAAGAGAAATCCGCACCGCGGGTCATGGGGCAACTTTGTTTGACAAGTGGGGAAGCCCTTGTAGTAATGTAGACCGTCACCTAGGGCGGGCCGCCGGCGGGCCCGCCCTATCGCCTGTTGTGCCGTCTTACTGCGGCGTGATGTTGAAGTCCTTCACGAACCTGGCGTAGTAGTCCGATTCCTTCTGCACGAACTTCGCGAAGTCGGACACCGAGCCGCCCGCCACTTCCAGGCTGTTCTCGGCCAGCTGGGCCTTCACTTCGGGCGAGGCCAGCAGCTTCTGCATGTGCTCGTTGAGCTTTTGCACGATCGCCGGCGGCGTGCCCGCCGGTGCCAGCAGGCCGACCCAGGCCAGGTACTTGTAGCGGGGCACGCCGGCCTCGGCCACCGAGGGCAGGTCCGGCATGGTGGACAGCCGCTTGTCGTTGGTCACGGCCAGGGCGCGCAGCTTGCCGCTCTTGGCGTAGGGCACGGCGGTCGGGGAGGTCTCGAACATCAGGTCGATCTGGCCGCCCAGCAGGTCGGTCAGCGCCGGCGCGCCGCCCTTGTAGGCCACGTTGAGCATGTCGGTGCCGGTCAGCTGCATGAACATGCGCGCCGCCACGTCCTGCGGCCCGCCCAGGCCCGAGGTGCCGAAGCTCAGCTTGCCGGGGTTGGCTTTGGCATGGGCCACCAGCTCGCCCACGGTCTTGAACGGCTGCCTGGGGTTGACGACGAGCACGCTGGGCTGGTCGGCGACGCGGATGATGGGCGCCAGGTCCTTGATCGGGTCGTAGTTCAGCTTGGCGAAGATGGAGCCGTTGGACGCCAGGCCAGCATGGGCCATCAGCAGCGTGTAGCCGTCCTTGGGCGACTTGGCGACATAGTCCATGCCGATGTTGCCGCTGGCGCCCGGGCGGTTGTCGACGACGATGGACTGCCCCAGGCTGGCCGACAGCTTGGGCGCGACCAGACGCGCCACCATGTCGATGCTGCCGCCCGGCGGAAAGGCGACGACCAGCTTGATCGGCTTGGAGGGATAGCTGTCCTGCGCCTGGGCGGCCGCGCCCAGGCAGGCCATGCCGGCCATCAGCAGGGAAGCGAGAAGCTTGGGAAGTTTTTTCATGGGTTGCTCTCTTGGTGTGAACGCGGGGTCTAGGAACGCAGGACGGATTCGATGGCCATGCCCCAGTGCAGGGTGCTGCGGTCGGTGCCGGTGGCGCCCACCAGGCTGATGCCGACCGGGGCCGCATCGGGCGCATGGCAGGGCAGGGACAGGGCGCAGCCGTCGAGGAAGTTCACCAGCGAGGGGTTGCGCAGCATCTCGGCATTGGTCTTGAAGTACAGGGCCTCGTTGGCCTCGAGCTCGACGATGCGCGGCGCGGTCTGGGGCACGGTGGGCATCAGCCAGCCGTCGAAGCCCGCCAGGCGCGCGTCGAGCCGCTGCCGCCAGTCGCCGCGCTGGCGGTGCAGGTCCAGGTAGTCCTTGGCCGGGAAGCCCCGGCCGCGCAGGATGCGTGACAGCACCCGCGGGTCGTAGCGCTCGGACTGCTGGGCGATCAGCTCCGCATGCCAGGCGAAGGACTCGGCCGCGGTGAAGCCGCCGGCCGCGTTCATCTGGGCCAGCTCGAGGAACTCGGGCGCAGCGATCTCCTCCAGCTCGGCGCCGGCGGCCGAGATCCGGCGCAGCGCGGCCTGGAAGGCGGCCGCCACTTCCGGCGACAGGCCGTCGAGCACCAGGGTCTGGGGCACGGCGAACCGGGCCCGCCGCAGGTTGTGCAGATCGTGCAGGTCGGCCGGCCGGACTGGCCACGCGGCATCGCCGGAGAGCACCGCGTCCATCGCGGCGCAGCCGTACACGTCCGCCGCCATCACGCCCACCGCGTCCAGCGTGGGCGACAGGGGCAGCATGCCTTCTTGAGGAATACGGCTCGCGCTGGGCTTGAATCCCGTGATGCCGCACAGCGCGGCCGGGATGCGGCAAGAGCCGCCGGTGTCGCTGCCCACGCTGGCCACGCACATCCCGTCGCTGATCGCCACCGCGGCGCCGCTGGACGAGCCGCCCGGGATGCGCGCCTCCTCGCGGCGCCAGGGATTGCGGGGCGTGCCATGGTGCGGGTTGATGCCCAGGCCCGAGTAGGCGAACTCGGTCATGTTGGTGCGCGCTACCAGGACGGCGCCCGCGTCCAGCAGCCGCTGGACCGCTGGCGCATGGGCCTTGGCGGGGGGCGCCGACTTGAGCACGACCGAGCCCGCGGCGGTCGGGAGGCCCGCCACGTCGAACAGGTCCTTGACGGACACGGGTATGCCTTCCAGCGCGGAACGCGCCAGGCCGGCCTCGCGCAGGGCGTCGGACGCGCGTGCCTGACGCTGCGCGCTGTCGGCGAAGACCTCGGTCATGGTGCGGGCGCCCTCGCCCCGCGGATCCTCGATGCGCGCCAGGGCCTCCGCGGCCAGGGAGGCCGCGGTCGCCGAGCGCTGGTCCAGCCGGGCTTGAAGCTCGCGCAGCGTCGCTGTCATGCGCGTCTCCTCAGGCCACCACGGGCAGGGCCCGGCAGCGGTAGGCATGGTTGATCGTGCGCCCGGTCGCGGGGTCGCGCAGTGCCATGCGGAATTCGGCGGCCGGCCGGATGCCGCCGATGGCGGGCAGGGTGCCGCAGGTCATGGCAAAGCCCGTCTGCGGGATCTGGGCGCGGCTCTCGTACAGCGCCAGCAAGTCCTTGGCGGAGCGCAGGGCGGCGAGGGTTCCTTGCTGGTAGAGCACCTCCCGGCCGTCCTCGACGATCCAGGACGCCATCTCCAGGCTGTCCCAGCGCTCGGCGACCTCGTCCAGGCGCCAAGCCTGGCGTGCGGCGGGCTTGCTGCAGATCTGCTTGGACAGGGCGACGCTGTGGGACTCGAGCTCGCGGTCCGTGTGGTCGGAGGCGATGGACAGATAGAACTGCCCGTCGTGGCGGAACACCAGGGGCTCGACCTCGCCCGAGCTCTGCTCGCCCACCACTTCGATCAGGGGCGACTGGCTCAGCTGGTGGTTCGCGACGCGGTAGTACAGCGGCACGCTGCTCGGGGGGGGCACGCCGAGCACCGCCAGCTCCTCGATGTGGTGCTCGATGGCTGCGGTGTCCCGGCCGGTCCAGCCGGCGATCACGAGGTGTTCGACGTTGAGCTGCAGGGACGCGCCCGAGTCGAGTTCAAAGGTCAGAAGCATAGGGCAGGGTGGTCTTGATGCGGTTGAGAAATGTCTGTGAAATTTTACAGCAACTTCAGCGATAAGGGCGATGCGTGAAATTGCTATAGCATTGCTGAGACGACTGTGATATTTCAGAGCCCATGACCGAAGCCGTAGCCAAGCCCCGCCGCAAGCGCCAAGACCCGACCGAGGACCTGTCACGCAACGAGGCGGCCTATGTGACGCTGAAGGAGGCGCTGGTGACCCTGGCGTACAAGCCCGGGGAATACCTCAACACGGCGCAGCTGGTGGACCGCTTCGGCCTGGGTCGCACACCGATTCTTCAGGCGCTGCACCGGCTCTCAGCCGAAGGACTGATCCAGATCCTGCCGCGCAAGGGGGCCATGGCGGCGCCCCTGTCGATCGACGACGCGCTCGAGCTCATCGACGTCCGGCTGGCCAACGAGGAGCTGTGCGTGCGCCTGGCCGCGGAGCGCATCACCGACGCCGAGGCGGCCGAGCTGGCGGCGATCGCCGACCAGTTCGAGCAGGACGCGAAGCGGCGCGATCTGGTGGCCCTGATGACCACCGACCGCAAGTTCCACGAGAAGATCGCCGAGATCGCGCGCAACAGCATGCTGCGCGACATCCTGAGCGTGCTGCATGCCCGTTCCCAGCGTTTCTGGGCCCTGTCCTTCCTGACCGAAGGCCATATCGCCGAGGTGATGGCCGAGCACCGCGCCATCGTGGCCGCGCTGGGCGCGCACGACGGGGCCAGGGCGGCGGCCGCCATCCGCCAGCATGTGCTGTCCTTCCGGGCCTCGCTGCTGGTGCGGTCTCGCTAGCTGGCTAGCGCTGCGCCCGCCCCGGCTGAGGCGGGCTTCAGAGTTCGAAAATCTTCCCCGGGTTCATGATGTTCTTCGGGTCCAGCGCGCGCTTGATGGTGCGCATCATGTCCACCGCGCCGGCGCCGGTCTCGCTGACCAGGAAATCCATCTTGTGCAGGCCCACGCCGTGCTCGCCGGTGCAGGTGCCCTCCAGGCTCAGGGCGCGCGCCACCAGCTTGTGATTCAGCGCCTCGGCGACCTCGCGCTCCTTGGGGTCGTCGGGGTTGAGCAGGTAGCCGAAGTGGAAGTTGCCGTCGCCCACATGACCGACCAGGAAGTAGGGGATGCCCGAGGCGTCGGCCTCGGCCACCGAGGCTAGCAGGCAGTCGGCCAGGCGCGAGATCGGCACGCAGGTGTCGGTGGAGATGGCGCGGCAGCCGGGGCGCGACTGTATGGCCGCGAAATAGGCGTTGTGGCGCGCGGTCCACAGGCGCGTGCGCTCCTCGGGCGTGGTGGCCCATTCGAAGGCCTTGCCGCCATGCTCGCTGGCGATCTCCTGCACGGTCTCGGCCTGCTCCTTGACGCCCGAGGGCGAGCCGTGGAACTCCATCAGCAGCATGGGCTCTTCGCGCAGGCCCAGCTTGGCGTAGGCGTTGACCATGCGCACGGTGTTCTGGTCGATCAGCTCCACGCGCGCGATCGGCACGCCCAGTTGTATGGTCTGGATCACGGTGTGCACCGCGGCCGCTATGCTGGGGAAGGAGCAGATCGCGGCCGAGATCGCCTCGGGCAGCGGGTAGATGCGCAGCGTGATCTCGGTGATCACGCCCAGCGTGCCCTCGCTGCCGACGAACAGGCGCGTGAGGTCGTAGCCCGCGCTCGACTTCTTGGCGCGCGTGCCGGTGCGTATCAGCTCGCCGCTGGCCGTCACCACCTCGAGCGCGAGCACGTTCTCGCGCATGGTGCCGTAGCGCACGGCGTTCGTGCCGCTGGCGCGCGTGGCGCTCATGCCGCCTAGGGTCGCGTCGGCGCCGGGGTCGATGGGGAAGAACAGGCCGGTGGACTTGATCTCTTCGTTGAGCTGCTTGCGCGTCACGCCGGGCTGCACGGTGACGGTGAGGTCGTCGGCGTTGATGGACAGCACCTTGTTCATGCGCATGAGGTCGATGCTGATGCCGCCCTGCACGGCCAGCAGATGGCCCTCGAGCGAGGAGCCGACGCCGAACGGAATCACCGGCACCTCCCATTGCGCGGCCAGCTTCACCGCGTCGGCCACGTCCTGCGTGCTCTCGGCGAACACCACGGCGGCCGGCGGCGGCGCCTGGAACGAGGACTCGTCGCGCCCATGCTGCTCGCGCACCGCCAGGGCCGTCGAGCAGTTGGCGCCGAAGCGGGCCTTGAGCGCCTCGAGCAGGGCCGCGGGCACCTCGCGCGGCTGGATCTCGGGCATCAGGTGGGGGGTGGACGTGGGGGCGTTCATGGGCTTGTCTCCGGCGGGCAATCCCCACAGTTTACGTCGCGGGGCCCGCCCCCGAGCCCCGCCAAGGGTCAGGGCTTCAAGCCCTTTTCGAACTCCTCGCGCGACAGAAAGCCGTCGCGGTTGCCATCCAGCATTTCGAAGCGCTGGGCCACGGCCGGCAGCAGCTCGGCCTCCTTGGCGCTGAGCCGGCCGTCCTGGTTGGCGTCGGCGCGCCCGAAGGCGGCGGTGGCCTCCTGGCTGACGGCCGAGGCCTGCGCCGTGGGCGCGCCCATCTGGGCGGCCGGGCGCCCGGGCGGCGGGGCGGGGCTTTGCGCCTGCACCGCGGCGGCGCAACCCAGGGTCCAGGCGGCGAACAGCATGACGCTGCGCGCCTCGAAGTTGGCCAGGCATAGGCGTTTGGCTTTCATGGATCAGGCTCCCTTGAAGTTGAACAGGCCTGCATTGCACCGCAGCAGGGGGGGGCTGGGCCAGCACTTTTGCCTGCTGTTGCCTCATGTACATCCGGCATGGCGCAGAAACATTTGCTCGCCCGGGGTAACGGCGGCCGCAAGCGGCTTCGCGCACAGTTCGCGCACAATCAGGCGCATACGGAACCAACGAGGTCAGACATGGGCAACCGACTCACCCAGATCGCCACCCGCACCGGAGACAACGGCACCACCGGCCTGGGCGACAACACGCGCGTGTCCAAGAACAGCCTGCGCGTGCACGCCATGGGCGACGTGGACGAGCTCAACTCGCACATCGGCCTGCTGCTGTGCGAGGACATGCCGGCCGATCTGCGCGAGCTGCTGGTCGACATCCAGCACCAGCTGTTCAACCTGGGCGGCGAGCTTTCCATCCCGGGCTACGAGCTGCTCAAGCCCGAGGCCCTGCTGCAGCTCGACCAGGCGCTGGCCACCTACAACGCCCAGCTGCCGCGCCTGGCGGAGTTCATCCTGCCGGCCGGCACGCGCGCCGCAGCCCAGGCCCATGTCTGCCGCACCGTGGCGCGCCGCGCCGAGCGCGCGGTGGTGGCCCTGGGCAGCGAGGAGGCGCTCAAGGAAGCGCCGCGCCGGTACCTGAACCGCCTCTCGGACCTGATGTTCGTGCTGGCGCGCGTGCTCAACCGCCACCGCGCAGACGGCCAGCCGGGCGACGACGTGTACTGGAAGAGCGAGCGGCTGGCGCGCGCGTCGACCGAGTGATCGGGCTGGTCGCGCCTCAAGGTCGAAAACCGCCGGGGCCGAACACCAGGTCCAGATCCTCGAACGGGTCGACCTGCCGCGCCAGGCGGTCCTGCTCCTTGAGCCAGCGCTTGAATTCGGCGTCGTCCTGCACCCGGCGCAGATCTTGGTTCATGTGGGCGATGTCCTGCTCCAGCTGCTGGCGCTGCTGGGCCAGCGTGCGAGCCAGGCTGGCGGCGTTGACGGCGGCATACGGGGCCAGGCCGAACTCGCTGCGCGCCCGTATCTCCACCGCGGACAGGTCTTGCTCCAGCGCCGCGACCTGGTCCTTCAGCAGCAGGTTGAGGGCGGCGACCTTGTCCTCGGCCATGCGCGCGAGCGAGCCGGGCTCGGCCTGTTCGACGCGCAGCTGCAGTGTCAGCAGGGCCGTCAGGTCGCGGCGCCGGTAGGCCGCGTTGGCCTCGGCCATCAGGGCGGACTTGCGCTTGTGTTCCTGCGGGTCGGTTTCGCGGTCGGGGTGCAGCGCGCTGGCCAGTTGCCGAAACAGGGTGCGCAGCGCGCTCTGGGCGTCGGTTTGCTGTTGTTCGGCCTGTTGCTGGCGGGCTGTCTTGGCCTTCCTGGAACGGCGCGCCGCCTGCTGCGCCTCGCGCTGCTCG
The DNA here is from genome assembly GCA_005503335.1 of Comamonadaceae bacterium 2FH. GTDB lineage: Bacteria > Pseudomonadota > Gammaproteobacteria > Burkholderiales > Burkholderiaceae_C > SCMQ01. The sequence continues at coordinate 2,817 of SCMQ01000005.1, read as the reverse complement.
TGCGCCGCCTGGGCCTGCTCGTCCATCTCCTTCATCGCGGCGTGCAGCAGGGCGTCCAGATCGTCGCCATCGCCTGCTGCTCCGAGCGGCTTGCCCAGCACCTCTTCCAGCATGTCCTTCATGCCCTGCACGCTGGCGCCCTGCTTGGCGTCCAGGTCATCGGGGCTGTGGCGGTCGTGCAGCGCCTGCATTTGCGCGTCGCCCTGCATCGCCAGGGCCTCGCTCAATGAAATCAGAATCTCGGTCGCCATGCGCTTTTGCGCAGCGGTCAGGCCTTTGGTGCGCAGCCGCTCGTCCAGCCACAGCGCCATGCGCTGCATGAGCGCGCTGTGCTGCTGCTCCAGCTCGGCCAACTCCCGGACCTGCCGCGGCCGGTGCGCATCGACCGCTTGGCGCACGGTCTCGATCTGGCCGGTCAGCTTCTGCACGCGCGCCAGCAGGCGGTTGAAGCGCTGCTGCGCGGGCGAAAGGCGGTCCGCATCGATCTTGAGCGTGCGCAGGGAAATCGTCGTGGCAGGCGGGCTGTCGGGCGCAGGCAGGTCGTCGGAGAACAGGTGGGCTTGGACATTCATGGTGGTCGTGCAGGGAGCGCGGATCGCACATTTTCCCTGAACCGCTGGGCGCGCAGCCCCTCACCCCGGCCCTCTCCCCAGCGGGGAGAGGGAGCCCGTCACATGTGCCCGGTCTGCAGGTAGCGTGTGTGCCAGGACAGCGCCTCGCCCAGCAGGTGCGGCGTGTGCTTGCCCGGCGCCTCGCGCAGCGCGCGCTCGAAGTAGTCCAGCAGCGCGGGCCGGTAGTCGGGGTGGGCGCATTTCTCGATCACCACGCGCGCGCGCTGGGTCGGCGAGAGGCCGCGCAGGTCGGCCAGGCCCTGCTCGGTGACGATCACCTGCACGTCGTGTTCGGTGTGGTCCACGTGCGAGGCCATGGGCACGATGCAGGAGATGGCGCCGTCCTTGGCGGTGGAAGGCGTCATGAAGATCGAGAGGTAGGCGTTGCGCGCGAAGTCGCCCGAGCCGCCGATGCCGTTCATGATGCTGGAGCCCATCACATGGGTGGAGTTGACGTTGCCGTAGATGTCGGCCTCGATCATGGCGTTCATCGCGATCAGGCCGAGGCGGCGGATCAGCTCGGGGTGGTTGCTGATCTCCTGCGGGCGCAGCACGATGCGCTCGCGGTAGAAATCGATGCGGGCGTTGAAGTCGTCCATGGCCGCGGGGCTCAGCGAGATCGCGGTGGCCGAGGCGCTGAGCAGCTTGCCGCTGCTCAGCAGCTCGAGCATGCCGTCCTGCAATACCTCGGTGTAGGCCGTCATGCCGTCGAACGGGCCTTCGTTGAGCCCGGCCAGCACCGCGTTGGCCATGTTGCCCACGCCCGACTGCAGCGGCAGCAGTTCCTTGGGCAGGCGGTCGCGGCTCACCTCCTGCTGCAGGAACTCGATGATGTGGCCGGCGATGCGCCGAGACAAGGCGTCGGGCGCCGCAAAGGATGAGTTGCGGTCGGGCAGCTGGGTCTCGACCACGGCGATCACCTTGGCCGGGTCGCAGTGCAGGTAGGGCTCGCCGATGCGGTCGTTCGGGCGCACCAGCGGGATGGGCTGGCGGTGCGGCGGCCGCTCGGTGCCGTAGTAGATGTCGTGCATGCCCTCCAGCCCCGGGTTCTGCCAGCGGTTGACCTCGAGGATCACCTGGTCGGCCTGCTCCAGCCAGGTCTTGTTGTTGCCCACCGAGGACGAGGGTATGAGCCGGCCGTCGGGCAGGATGCCCGCCACCTCGACCACGGCCACGTCCAGGTGGCCCAGGAAGCCGAACCAGACGAACTGCGCCACATGCGAGAGGTGGATGTCGATGTACTGCATCTGCCCGCTGTTGATCTGCGCGCGGCAGGTCGGGTCGGACTGGTAGGGCAGGCGCATGTCTATGCCGTGCACCTTGGCCAGCGCGCCGTCGAGCTCGGGGGCGGTGGAGGCGCCGGTCCACAGGCCGATGCGGAAGTTCTCCCCTGCCGCGTTCAGGCGCTCGATGCGCCTGGCCAGCGCGGCCGGCACGGCCTTCGGGTAGCCCGCGCCCGTGAAGCCGCTCATGCCCACATGGGCGCCGGCCGGGATCAGGGCCGCGGCGGCCTCGGCCGACATGATTTTCTGGCGCAGGGCGGGGTGGTGGATGCGGCTGATCGGCGACATCGGAAACTTCTCCGGCAATCGGGGGTGGGGCGCGACGACGCCGCGCCCCAAAGAGGCTTCATCCTAGCAGCCCGAAGGAGCACGCGGGGCGTCCCCGGGCGCATCTTCAGCGCGCGCTGATCACGGCGCAGGCCAGGCGCGGCCCGGCGTTGCCCGTGGGCTGGGTGGTGTAGTCGTCCGGGTCGCGGTGCACGATCAGGCCCTTGCCGACCACGCTGTTGGCGCCGGCAAGGCTGATGCGGTCGGTCTCGAAGTTCACGCGCGCCACGCCGTAGCTGTCCGCGCCCAGGGGCGGCAGGTCGCCCACATGGTGGCTGCCGTGGCCATGGCGGCCGTGCGGCGCGCCCGCGGGGTTGAAATGGCCGCCCGTGCTCATGCCGTCGCCGCTGGAGCAGTCGCCCTTCTCGTGCACGTGGAAGCCGTGCTCGGCGCCGGGCTTGAGCCCGCTGACCTGGCCGCTCACGCGCACCTTGCTGCCGAACTGCGCAAAGCTCAGGCGGCCGGTCACGGTGCTGCCGCGCGAGGCCTGCAGTTCGGCGACGGCGCTGGCGTCCGGCTTGGGGCCGGTGGCGCAGGCCGCCAGGGTGGCCAGCAGCCAGGCGGCGGGCAGGGCCCGCAGCGCGGAGGGGAGGGAG
>SCMQ01000059.1 GCA_005503335.1 Comamonadaceae bacterium 2FH | reverse complement strand
CTGGGAGTGCCAAGGCTGTCATGACCTCAAGCTCTCGAACCGCCCGGTGCGGACCCGCATGCCGGGTGGTGTGGCAGGGGTGCCTCCGATCATGGAGGCCCCCTATGCCGATTTTCAGTGGCATTTCCCTTGCCACCGGCAATACTGTATGAACCAGAAAGCGGCCAAAACAAGGCTATGCTGACGACATAGACCCTGAGCAAGACAACAGGCATCCCGAGGAGCAACGAGCATGAAACAAGACCTCTCCCCCGCCGAACAGGCCCTGCGCGACGCCGCGCGCGACTACCACCGCCTGCCCTCGCGCGGCAAGATCTCCGTCACCCCCACCAAGCCGCTGTCCAACCAGCGCGACCTGTCCCTCGCCTACTCCCCCGGCGTGGCCTACCCTTGCCTGGACATCCAGGCCGACCCCTCCCTGGCCGCCGAATACACCTCGCGCGGCAACCTGGTCGGCGTGATCACCAATGGCACGGCCGTGCTGGGCCTGGGCGACATCGGCCCGCTGGCCGGCAAGCCCGTGATGGAGGGCAAGGGCTGCCTGTTCAAGAAGTTCGCCGGCATCGACGTGTTCGACATCGAGCTCGCCGAGCGCGACCCGGACAAGCTGGTCGACATCATCGCTGCCATGGAGCCCACGCTGGGCGGCATCAACCTCGAGGACATCAAGGCGCCCGAGTGCTTCTACATCGAGCGCAAGCTGCGCGAGCGCATGAACATCCCGGTGTTCCACGACGACCAGCACGGCACGGCCATCATCTCGGCCGCCGCCCTGCTCAACGGCCTGGAACTGGTGGGCAAGCAGATCAGCGAGGTCAAGATCGCCGTCTCCGGCGCGGGCGCCGCGGCCATCGCCTGCCTGGACGTGATGGTGGGCCTGGGCGCCAAGCCGGCCAACATCCACGCCTGCGACTCCAAGGGCCTGATCTACATGGGCCGCCCCGGCGGCTTCGACGAATCCAAGGCGCGCTACGCGCAGAAGGACAGCGGCGCACGCAGCCTGGCCGACGTGGTGCAGGACGCCGACGTCTTCCTCGGCTGCTCGGCCCCCGGCGTGCTGACCCAGGACATGGTCAAGACCATGGCCCAGAGCCCCATCATCCTGGCCCTGGCCAACCCCGAGCCCGAGATCCGGCCCGAGCTGGCCAAGGCCGTGCGCCCGGACTGCATCATCGCCACCGGCCGCTCGGACTACCCGAACCAGGTCAACAACGTCCTGTGCTTCCCCTACATCTTCCGCGGCGCGCTGGACTGCGGCGCGAGCAAGATCACCGAGGCCATGAAGCTGGCCTGCGTGCGCGAGATCGCCGAGCTGGCCAAGGCAGACATCAGCGAGGAAGTGGCGCACGCCTATGCCGGCCAGGAACTGGCCTTCGGCACCGACTACATCATCCCCAAGCCCTTCGACTCGCGCCTGATCCTGCGCATCGCGCCGGCCGTGGCCAAGGCGGCCGCCGAGTCGGGCGTGGCCGCGCGGCCGATCCAGGACATGGACGCCTACCGCCAGCACCTCACGCGCTTCGTCTACTCGACCGGCATGCTGATGCGCCCGGTGTTCAGCGCGGCGCGCGCAGCCACGCAGGCCAAGCGCGTGGCCTACGCCGAGGGCGAGGACGAGCGCGTGCTGCGCGCCGCCCAGCTGGCGCTGGAGGACGGCCTGGCCAAGCCCATCCTGATCGGCCGCCCGGCCGTGATCGAGGCGCGCATCGCCAAGGCCGGCCTGCGCCTAGCGCTCGGCCGCGACGTGGAATGCGTGAACCCCGAGGACGACCCGCGCTTCCGCCAGTACTGGGAGACCTACCACCGCCTGATGGGCCGGCGCGGCGTCAGCCCCGAGGCCTCCAAGGCCGCGGTGCGCCGCTCCACCACGACGATAGGCGCGCTGATGGTGCGCCTGGGCGACGCCGACGCCATGCTGTGCGGCCTGCACGGGCGCTTCGACACCCACCTGGACCATATCCGCGACGTGATCGGCCTGAAGGCCGGCGCGCCGGGCTTCGCCACGCTGAACGCGCTGATGCTGCCCAAGCACACGCTGTTCATCGCCGACACCTTCGTCAACGAGGACCCGAGCGCCGAGCAGCTGGCCAGCATCGCCATGATGGCCGCCGACGAGGTGCGCCGCTTCGGCCTGCCGCCCAAGGTGGCCTTCCTCTCGCACTCCAACTACGGCTCGTCCAACCGCGCCTCGGCGCGCAAGATGCGCGTGGCGCGCGACCTGTTCGCCCAGATGGCGCCCGACGTGGAATGCGACGGCGAACTGCACGGCGACGCCGCCCTGTCCGAGGAGATACGCAACGCCACGCTGATGGAGACCACGCTGCACGGCGAGGCCAACATCCTGATCTGCCCCAACCTCGACGCGGCCAACATCCTGTTCAACGTGCTCAAGGTCACGGGCGGCCAGGGCGTGACCGTGGGCCCCATCCTGCTCGGCGCCGCTGCCACGGCCCATGTGCTGACCCCCTCGGCCACCGTGCGCCGCGTGATCAACATGACGGCTCTGGCCGTGGCCAACGCCAACGCCGTGCGCTAGCCCCAAACGGCGTATTCCTGCAGGGCACCGTCCTCGGTGACAATGGCGGAGAAAGGGTGCCAGCCCCTGCGACTGGCACCCTTTTTGCAAGCTCGTCCCATGTCCCCTGTCCTGGAGTGCCCATGCAAAAACGCGTCCTTCTCAAGTCCCTCGCGGCCCTCACCGCGGCCCTGAGCTTCGCCAGCGCCCAGGCCCAGACCACCCCGATCAAGTTCCAGCTCGACTGGCGCTTCGAAGGCCCGGCCGCCCTGTTCCTCGCGCCCGCGGCCAAGGGCTACTTCAAGGACGCCAAGCTCGACGTCAGCATAGACGCCGGCAACGGCTCGGGCGGCACGGTCACGCGCGTGGCCTCGGGCACCTACGACATGGGCTTCGCCGACCTCGCGGCCCTGATGGAGTTCCACGCCAACAACCCCGACGCGCCGAACAAGCCCGTGGCGGTGATGATGGTCTACAACAACACACCGGCCGCCGTGATGGCGCTCAAGAAATCCGGCATCACCCGCCCGAAGGACCTGAACGGCAAGAAGCTCGGCGCCCCGGTGTTCGACGCCGGCCGCCGCGCCTTCCCCATCTTCGCCAAGGCCAACGGCGTGGGCAGCGTGGCCTGGACCGCCATGGACCCGCCGCTGCGCGAGACCATGCTGGTACGCGGCGACGTGGACGCCATCACCGGCTTCACCTTCACCTCGCTGCTCAACCTTGAGGCGCGCGGCGCCAAGGCCAGCGAGGTGGTCGTGCTGCCCTACGCCGATTTCGGCGTCAAGCTCTACGGCAACGTGATCATCGCCACGCCTAAGCTGATCCGCGAGAACCCGGCCGCGGTCAAGGCCTTCCTGCAGGCCTTCACCAAGGGCGCCAAGGAGGTCATCGCCAAGCCCGAGGCCGCCATCGAATACGTCAAGCAGCGCGACGGCATCATCAACACCGAGCTCGAGACGCGCCGCCTCAAGCTGGCCATAGACACCGTGGTCAACAGCCCCGACGCGCGCGCCGAGGGCTTCGGCCAGGTCGTGCCGAGCCGGCTCTCGCTGATGGCCTCGCAGGTCTCGGACGCCTTCGGCACCAAGACCCGCGTCAACCCCGAAGCGGTCTGGAACGGCAGCTTCCTGCCGGCCAAGGCCGAGCTGAACATCCTGCCGGCCAAGAAATGACGGGCGCCGGCACCGGCCCCTTCGTCGAGTTCCGCGACGTCTGGCTGGCCTACAACGAGGAGCTGCTGGCCCAGAACCACTTCGCGGTGGAAGGCATAGACCTGCAGGTGCGGCAGGGCGAGTTCATCGCCATCGTCGGCCCCTCGGGCTGCGGCAAGTCCACCTTCATGAAGCTGACCACCGGCCTGAAGATGCCCTCCATGGGCAAGATCCTGATCGACGGCCAGCCCGTCACCGGCCCGCTCAAGATCTCGGGCATGGCCTTCCAGGCGCCCTCGCTGCTGCCCTGGCGGACCACGGTGGACAACGTGCTGCTGCCGCTGGAGATCGTCGAGCCCTACCGCTCCAGCTTCAAGGCCCAGCGCAAAAGCTACGAGGCCCGCGCCCGCGCCCTGCTGCAGAAGGTGGGCCTGGGCGGCTACGAGGACAAATTCCCCTGGCAGCTCTCGGGCGGCATGCAGCAGCGCGCCAGCATCTGCCGCGCGCTGATCCACGAGCCCAAGATGCTGCTGCTGGACGAGCCCTTCGGCGCGCTCGACGCCTTCACGCGCGAGGAGCTGTGGTGCATCCTGCGCGACCTCTGGACCGAGCAGCGCTTCAACGTGATCCTGGTCACGCACGACCTGCGCGAATCCGTCTTCCTGGCCGACACCGTCTACGTCATGAGCAAGAGCCCGGGCCGCTTCGTGGTCAAGAAGCAGATCGCCCTGCCGCGCCCGCGCGATCTCGAGATCACCTACACGCGCGAGTTCACCGACATCGTGCACGAGCTGCGCGGCCACATCGGCGCCCTGCGCGCACAAGCGGCGCCAGCCGGCGCGGAGGTGGCGCCATGAACCGCAGGCTGCTCGAGCGCTGGTCGCCCTGGCTGCTGCTGGCGGCCGTGCTGCTGCTGTGGCAGATCGTCTGCTCGGCCTTCCAGGTTTCGGAGTTCATCTTCCCCAGCCCCTGGCGCATCTGGACCCAGTTCCTGGAGTTCAAGTGGATCATCGCCGGCCATGCCTGGCGCACCTTCTGGGTCACCATGGCGGGCTTTGGCCTGGCCATCGTGGTCGGCGTGCTGCTGGGCTTCGTGATCGGCAGCTCGCGCCTGGCCTACGCCGCCATGTACCCGCTGATGACGGCCTTCAACGCCCTGCCCAAGGCGGCCTTCGTGCCCATCCTGGTGGTCTGGTTCGGCATAGGCATAGGCCCCGCCATACTCACGGCCTTCCTGATCAGCTTCTTCCCCATCATGGTCAACATCGCCACCGGCCTAGCCACGCTGGAGCCCGAGCTCGAGGACGTGCTGCGCGTGCTGGGCGCCAAGCGCTGGGACGTGCTGGTCAAGGTGGGCCTGCCGCGCTCCCTGCCCTATTTCTACGCCTCGCTAAAGGTCGCGATCACGCTGGCCTTCGTCGGCACCACGGTCTCCGAGATGACGGCCGCCAACGAGGGCATAGGCTACCTCTTGATCAGCGCCGGCTCGGCCATGCAGATGGGCCTGGCCTTCGCCGGCCTGCTGGTCGTGGGCGCCATGGCCATGATCATGTACGAGCTGTTCAGCCTGGTGGAAAAGCACACCACGGCCTGGGCGCACCGGGGCAGCCAGGGCGAGTGAGCGCCGGTGGCGGCTGGCTGCCTCGATGGAGACGGGCACGGTGGAATAAGGAAGGTCCCCTGGCGCAATGGGCTGGACACCTCAGTCAGCGATGACTGGCCTCGGCATGCAGCTTGAGCCCCAAAGCCCCGATGACTTTGAGGATGGTATCGAAGCCGGGGCTGCGTTCACCGGAGAGCGCCTTGTAAAGGCTTTCGCGGGAGAGCCCGGCATCTCGCGCGACCTGTGCCATGCCTTTGGCACGGGCGATGTCGCCAAGCGCCTTGGCAATGAAAGCGGCGTCTCCGTCCGCCTCTTCGAGGCAGGCTTCGAGGTAGGCGGCCATTTCCTCAGGTGTTCTGAGGTGTTCGGCAACGTCGTAGCGAGTGGTAGCGGTCTTGGCCATAGCGGCTACTCCGATAAATGACGCGCGAGGCGCAAGGCAGCCTTGATGTCCTTGGCTTGGGCGCTCTTGTCGCCGCCAGCCAGGAGAATGATCAGCTCTCGCCCCTGCTGCTTGAAATAGACCCGGTACCCTGGGCCGTAGTGGATTCGCAACTCCGACACGCCTTCGCCGACTGGCGCGACGTCCCCCGGGTTTCCGGTCGCAAGCCTCTCGATTCTGGCTTGAACACGCGCCCTGGCATGGATGTCACGCAGACCATCGAGCCACTGGACAAAGACGGCTGTCTTGCGAATCTCAACCATGCATCAATGTAGCCATACGGCTACATGATGTCAATGGGGCGATACACATGCTTCGAGGTGCTCAGCGCAGAGTGGAGCGCCGGCCTGGTGGTCGTGGGCGCCATGGCCATGATCATGTACGAGCTGTTCAGCCTGGTGGAAAAGCACACCACGGCCTGGGCGCACCGGGGCAGCCAGGGCGAGTGAGCGGCGGACCGGCGCCGGCGGCCAGGGTGCTACCATGGCCGTCCGCCTTCGCCCGACCGCCCAGATGCCCTCCCGACCGCCGGCCGATGCCAAGCGCCCGCCCATGGCGGCCTCCAAGCCCCTGACGCGCCTGACGCTGCGCCAGCTGCGCTACTTCGTCGAGATCGCCCACAGCCGCAGCTTCTCGCGCGCGGCCGAGCAGCTGGCCGTCGCCCAGCCGGCACTGAGCCAGAACATCGCAGCCCTCGAAGCCGAGCTCGGTGCCAGGCTGTTCGAGCGCCACCCCAAGGGGGTCGACCTCTCGCCCGAGGGACACCGCCTGTACCAGCGCGCGACCGAGCTGCTCGGCGGCTTCGACGGCCTGCGCGAGCTGGTCGCGGGCCGCGAGGCGCGCCCTGCGGGGCGCGTGCGCCTGTGCCTCGATGCCTCGCTGGCCGGCGTGCTGATCGCGCCGACGCTGCGCGCGGTCGAGACCCGCTACCCCGAGATCGAGCTGGCCATCAGCTACGGCCTGTCCTTCGAGGCGCGCATGCAGGTCGAGTCGGGCCGCTCGGACCTGGCCCTGATGCCCAGCGCCGCCGAGCTCGAGGGCATTGCGTCGCTGCCGCTGTTCGAGGAGCGCTTCCTGCTCTTCGGGGCCTATGCGGCGATGCGCAGGGCGCCCCGGCAGATCCCGTTCGCCGAGCTCGCGCGCCGCCCGCTCGCCGCGCCGGATCGGGCCCATGACCTGCGCAAGGTCATCGAGCGGGCCGCCAGCGCCGCCGAGCTCGCGCTCGACGTGCGCTACGAGCTCAACAGCGCGGCGCTGCTGCTAGGCGTGGTCAAGGAGGGGCTGGCCTGGACCATACTGCCCGACAGCGCCTGCGTCGACGCCGTGGCGGCCAAGGCCGTGGCCGGGCGCCCCATCGTCGACCCCGAGCTCAGCCGCGTGCAGGCGCTGGTCTGGCTGCAGGGGCGCCCGCTGACGCCGGCGGCCCTGGCGGTGCGCGACGCGGTCGTCGACCTGGTCGCCGCCCTGGTGCGCGAGGGGCGGCTGCGCGGCCGCCTGATCGACACGGCCCATAAGAAAACCTGATACCCCGACCCTCCCAGACAGTATTGGATTCGCCCGCGGGATTGCGTCAGAGTCTCCTCCATCCAGGCGCATGGGCGCCCATCCAACAGGAGACAACATGCCCCGCAAGAACCTCGTGGTCATCATGTCCGACGAGCACGACCCGCGCATCATGGGCTGCTCGGGTCACCCTTTCGTGAAGACCCCCCATCTCGACGCCCTGGCGTGCCGGGGGGTTCGCTTCACGAATGCCTACACGCCCAGCCCGATCTGCGTGCCGGCGCGCGCGGCCTTCGCCACCGGCCTGCGGGTGCACCAGATCCGCCACTGGGACAACGCCATGCCCTACACCGGCGCGCAGCGCGGCTGGGGCCATGTGCTGCAGGACCATGGCGTGCGCGTCGAGAGCATAGGCAAGCTGCACTACCGCAACACCGAGGACCCGGTGGGCTTCGACGCCGAGCACCTGCCCATGCATGTGCTCGGCGGCTACGGCATGGTCTGGGCCTCGATCCGCAACCCTTACCGGCCACGCACCGATGGGGTACGCATGCTGGGCGAGCGCATCGGCCCCGGCGAGTCCTCCTACACGCAGTACGACCGCTCGGTGACGCAGCGCGCCGTGCAGTGGCTGCACGAGGCCGGGCAGGACGACGAGCGCGGCTTCGTGCTCTACATCGGCCTGGTCGCGCCCCATTTCCCCTTCGTCGTGCCCCAGGAGTTCTACGACCTCTATCCGACCGACCGCCTGCCCGAGCCCAAGCTGCACCCGGGCACCGGCTACCAGCGCCACCCCTGGGTCCAGGAATACGCCGACTTCATGGGTTCGGAGGACAAGTTCGCCGACGCCGCCGAGCGCCTGCGCGCGTTTGCGGCCTACTACGGCCTGTGCTCCTGGCTCGACCACAACGTTGGCCAGATTGTGGCGGCGCTCGAGGCCTCGGGCCTGGCCGACAGCACCCAGATCGTCTACACCTCGGACCATGGCGACAACCTCGGCGCGCGCGGGGTCTGGGGCAAGTCCACGCTCTACGAGGAGAGTGTGAAGGTGCCCATGCTGCTGGCCGGCCCTGGCGTCGCGCCGGCGGTCTGCGACACACCGGTGGACCTGCTGGACCTGTTCCCGACCATCCTGCAGGCCGCGGGCCTCGATCCCGCGCCGGAGATGGCGCAGCGTCCCGGTCGCTCGCTGTTCGAGGTCGCCACCGCGGCGCCCGACCTCGAGCGCCCCATCCTCAGCGAGTACCACGCCGCCGGCAGCAACAGCGCCGGCTTCATGCTGCGCAAGGGCCGCTGGAAATACCACCACTACGTCGGCTTCCGCCCCGAGCTGTTCGACCTGGAGGCCGACCCCGAGGAGTTGAACGACCTGGCCGGCCAGCCGGAATACGCCGAGGTGCTGGCGCGCGTGCACGCCGAGCTGCTGGCCATCTGCGACCCAGGCGCGGTGGACCGCCAGGCCAAGGCCGACCAGGCCGAGCTGATCCGCCGCATGGGCGGCCCCGACGCGGCCCACCTCATGGGCTCTTCGACCTCGACGCCGGTGACGGCCAAGGCGGCCGCATGAGCGCAAAGGGCGAATCCATGACCCGCGTCGGCCTGCCACTCACCGGCACCGAGATCGAGGAGCGCTTTCTCAGCGACTGGAGCGGACTCAAGCTCGGAAGACCGCAGGAGCTGCACCGCCCCACCAGCACCGAGGAGGTGGCGGCCATCGTCCGCCAATGCCACGAGGCGGGGCGCAAGATCACGGTACAGGGCGGCCTCACCGGGGTGGCCGGCGGCGCCGTGCCTGCCGACGGCGACGTGGTCATCAACCTCGAGCGCATGAACCGCATCGAGCAGCTCGACCCCATCGAGGGCGTGATGCAGGTCCAGGCCGGCGCCACCCTGCAACAGGTGCAGGAGGCGGCGGCCGCGCAGGGCTGGATGTTCGCCGTCGACCTCGGCGCGCGCGGCAGCTGCCAGGTCGGCGGCAATGCCGCGACCAACGCGGGCGGCGTGCGCGTGATCCGCTACGGCACCATGCGCGACGCGGTCCTGGGCGTCGAGGCCGTGCTGGCCGACGGCAGCGTGGTGTCCTCGCTGACGCGCCTGGTCAAGAACAGCAGCGGCCTGGATCCGCGCTTCCTGTTCGTGGGGACCGAGGGCACGCTGGGCATCATCACGCGCCTCACCCTGCGCCTGCACCCGCCGCCCGGCGCCTTGGCCACGGCGCTGGTGGCCGCGCAGGACTCCGAGGCCCTGCCCCGGCTGCTGCGCTCGCTCAAGCGCAGCTTGGGGCATGCGCTGTGCACCTTCGAGTTCATGTCGGCCCCCTTCATGCGCCTGGCCAGCCGGTTGACCGGGGTGGCTTCGCCGCTGCGGGAAGAGGCGCCCTGGTACGTGCTGGTCGAGGCCGCGGGCACGGTGGACCAGGCCATGGACGAGCCGCTGCAGGCCGCGCTGGGACAAGCCCTTGAGGGGGGTGAGATCGTCGACTGTGCGGTCGCCGCATCCCTGTCCCAGGCCGCGGCCTTCTGGCGGCTGCGCGAGTCGATTCCCGAAATCCTGACCCACCTCAAGCCCGCGGCCACGCTGGACATCGGCCTGCCGGGAACGCAGACCGCGTCCTACGTGCAGCAGGTCGAGGCCGCGCTGCGCGAGCGCCTGCCTCAGGCCGAGCACCTGTTTCTCGGCCACTTGGGCGACAACAACCTGCACCTGATCAGCGGGCCGGTGGACGAGGCCGGGCTGCACCTGGTGGACCAGATTGCCTACGGCGCCCTGGGCGGGCGCGGCGGCACGGTCAGCGCCGAGCACGGCATAGGAAGGCTCAAGCGCGAGCATCTGCATGTCACGCGCAATGCGGGCGAGCTCGAACTCATGCGCCGGCTCAAGCAGGCGCTGGACCCGCAGGGCCTGCTGAACCCTGGGCGCATCCTGGCCTGAGCGGCCCTCACGACAGACAATGGAGATGCTATGGATGCCTCCCTCCCCAAGGGGAAGGAAATTGGAGCGCTGAGATGAAACAGTCGTTAGTCAGGAAGGAGACGCCGCGCAGGCGGGGTGGATCCTCTGATGGA
>SCMQ01000058.1 GCA_005503335.1 Comamonadaceae bacterium 2FH | reverse complement strand
CCCCCCCTCAGCATCGACGAATCCGGCCTAGGCGCGCTGGAGGCGGGCACGGGTTCCGGCCGCCGCAAGTTCGGCCTGAACCTGTTCTGGCGCACCTTCTTCATGCTGGCCCTGCTGCTGATCGGCAGCACGGTGGCCTGGCTGCAGACCTTCCGCGCGCTGGAGTACGAGCCGCGCGCCATCCAGACCGCGCAGCAGATCGCCTCGCTGGTCAACCTCAGCCGCGCTGCCCTGGTCTACTCCGACGCGATCGCGCGGGTCTCGCTGATCAAGGCCCTGGCGGACCAGGAGGGCGTGCGCATCCTGCCGCGCGAGCCCGGCGACAAGTACGAGCGCTTCGACAAGAGCGCGCTGGACGAGCGCATCACCGAGGAGCTGGCGGCCCGCCTGGGGCCGGGCACGGTGGTGGCCAGCAGCGTCAACGGCGAGCCCGGCCTGTGGATTGGCTTCGTGATCGACAACGACGCCTACTGGCTGCTGACCGACCCCTCGCGCGTGACCCCGCTGGGCAGCAAGACCTGGCTGGTCTGGCTGCTGACGGCCGCGGCGCTCTCGCTGGCTGGCGCCGCCGTGATCGCGCGCCTGATCAACCGGCCGCTCAAGCAGCTGTCGTTCGCGGCCAGCCGGCTGCGCGACGGCGACTTCGTGGCCAGCCGCCTCGACGAGAAAGTGGTGACCAGCGAGATCCGCGAGGTCAACATCGGCTTCAACCGCATGGCCGAGCAGCTGGCCAAGATCGAGCAGGACCGGGCCGTGATGCTGGCCGGCATCTCGCACGACCTGCGCACGCCCCTGGCGCGCCTGCGCCTGGAGACCGAGCTCAGCGTGGCCGACCCCGACGCGCGCGACCACATGGCCGCCGACATCGCCCAGCTCGACGCCATCATCGACAAGTTCCTCGACTACGCGCGGCCCGACCATGTGGACCTCAAGCCCGTGGTGCTGGCCGATGTGGTCGAGGGCTGCGTCTACCCGTTCCGCGACACCGACGACATGCGCGTCAAGGTCGAGGTGCCGCACGAGCTGCGCATCATGGCCGACGAGGTCGAGCTCGGCCGCGTGCTCTCCAACCTGCTCGAAAACGCCCGGCGCTACGGCAAGGGCGTGGACACCGGCGTGGCGCTGGTGGAAATCACGGCCAAATCGCGCGAGTCCTGGGTGCTGATCAAGGTGCGCGACCATGGCCAGGGCGTGGCGCCCGAGGCGCTGCAGAACCTGACCCAGCCCTTCTTCCGCGGCGATGCGGCCCGCACCTCGGCCACCGGCGCCGGCCTGGGCCTGTCCATCGTCGACAAGACGATTCAGCGCATGGGCGGCAGCTTCACCCTGGCCAACAGCCCGAGCGGCGGCCTGGCCGCCCACATCAAGCTGAAGCTGGCGCCCTGAACAGGATCACCACGGCGCGCGCCTCCATGGCCAGGCCCTGGCCCACGGGGCCCAGCTTTTCCGCAGTCTTGGCCTTCACGTTGACCTGGCCCACTTCCAGCCCCAGGGCGCGCGCGATGGCCTCGCGCATGGCCGGGATGTGCGGCGCGAGCCTGGGCGCCTGCGCGACCACCGTGCTGTCCACGTTGCCGATCTCGTAGCCCTGGGCGCGCACGCGGCGCGCGGCCTCGGCCAGCAGCCGGGCCGAGTCGGCGCCGCGAAAGCGCGCGTCGGTGTCGGGGAAATGGCTGCCGATATCGCCCAGGGCGGCGGCGCCCAGCAGGGCGTCGGTGATGGCGTGCAGCAGCACGTCGGCGTCGGAATGACCGAGCAGGCCCGTCTCGTGCGGGATGGTCACGCCACCGATGACCAGCGGGCGGCCCGGCACCAGGGCGTGCACGTCCCAGCCTTCTCCGATGCGAAATGGAATGCTCATGCGTTGCGGCTCCTCAGCACGGCCTCCGCCAGGGCGAAGTCCTCGGGGTAGGTGACCTTGAAATTCTGCGCGCTGCCGGGCACCAGCAGCGGGCGCTGGCCGGCCGCCTCGATGGCGCTGGCCTCGTCGGTGACGCCGGCGAAGCCGCCGGGCGCCGCCGCAGCCAGCGCCCCGCGCAGCGCGGCTATGCGGAACATCTGCGGCGTCTGCGCCAGCCATTTGTCGGCGCGCTCCAGCGTCGCCGCCACGCGGCCCGCATCGGCCAGCTTCAGCGTGTCCGCCAGCGGCAGGGCCAGCAGGCCGCCGACCGCGTCGCCCAGGCAGGCGTCGATCAAGGCCTCGATCTGCGCCGGCGTGACCAGGCAGCGCGCGGCGTCGTGCACCAGCACCCAGTCCTGCGCCCCTGCGCCGCCGGCCAGCAGCGCGCCCAGGCCGTTGAACACGCTCTCGGCGCGGCTCGCGCCGCCGCAATCGGCTATGGCAACGCCGGGTGCGCCGGGGCCCAGGAAGGCGTCGCCCGGCGCCACCACGACCAGGCAGTGCGCAATGCGCGGCGCGGCGGCAAAAGCGGCGAGCGTGTGGCGCACCATGGGCTGGCCAGCCACCGGCTGGTACTGCTTGGGCACCGGCGCGCCCGCGCGCGAGCCGCTGCCCGCACAGGGGATGAGGGCGAAGCAGCGCGGCGCGGCGCCGCCTTGGGGGGATGGGGAGATGGAATCGCTCATGACAGGCGTCCCATTCTAAAATCCACGGCAGCGCACCCCCCGCCTGCCCGGCCGGGGGGTGCGCGCCATTTGCACCTTCCATGCACCTACCCAAACTCACCCCCGGCCAGCGCTTCACCCTGCCCAGGCCCGCCGGCTCGGCCGACGCCCTGCTGCTGGCGCGGCTGGCCGCGCGCGAACGCGCGGCCGGCCGGCTCACGGCCATCGTCACGGCCGACGCCGGCGACGCCCAGCGCCTGATCGACGAGATCGCCTTCTTCGCGCCCGAGCTGCGCTGCGCGCTGTTCCCGGACTGGGAGACCCTGCCCTACGACAGCTTCTCGCCGCACCAGGACCTGATCAGCGAGCGCCTGGCCACGCTGTGGCGCATCTCGCAGCAGGACAAGGAAGACGGCGCCGACGTGGTGCTGGTGCCGGCCACCACGGCGCTCTACCGCCTGGCGCCGCCGGCCTTCCTGGCCGGCTACACCTTCCATTTCAAGGTCAAGCAGAAGCTCGACGAAGCCCGGCTCAAGGCCCAGCTCACGCTGGCCGGCTACAGCCACGTGACCCAGGTGGTCAGCCCCGGCGAGTACGCGGTGCGCGGCGGCCTGATCGACCTGTTCCCCATGGGTTCGCCCGTACCCTTGCGCGTCGACCTGTTCGACGACGAGATCGACTCGATCCGCACCTTCGACCCGGACAGCCAGCGCAGCCTCTACCCCGTGCCCGAGGTGCGCCTGCTGCCCGGCCGCGAGTTCCCCATGGACGAGGCCGCGCGCGCCAAGTTCCGCAGCCGCTGGCGCGAGCTGCTGGAAGGCGACCCGACCAAGAGCCGCATCTACAAGGACATGGGCAACGGCGTCGCCACGGCCGGCATCGAGTACTACCTGCCGCTGTTCTTCGACGAGACGGCCACCGTGTTCGACTACCTCGGCGAGGCCGCCGCCCTGGTGCTGCACGGCGAGCTGGAGCCGGCTTTCCAGCGCTTCTGGCAGGACACCCGCGACCGCTACCGCCTGGTGCAGGGTGACCCCGAGCGCCCGGCCCTGCCGCCCGAGGCCCTGTTCCTCTCGGCCGAGCAGTTCTACGCGCGCGCCAAGGCGCACGCGCAGCTGGCGATACGCCCGGGCATAGAGGACGTGGCCGACAACGCCCAGTTCCAGAAGCTAGCCGACCTGTCCGTGCTGCGCGGCGCCGAGGAGCCGCTGGCGCGGCTGCAGGCGCATATCCGCGGCACCGCCCAGCGCGTGCTGCTGCTGGCCGAGAGCGCGGGCCGGCGCGAGAGCCTGCTGGACTTCCTGCGCGCCGGCGGCGTGCAGCCGCCGGCCTTCGATGCGCTGGCCGAGTTCCAGGCCAGCGAGGAGAAGCTGGGCATCGCCACGGCCGCGCTCACCGTGGGCTTCTCGTGGGTAGAGGACGGCATAGATTTCGTCACCGAGACCGAGCTGTTCGCCGCCGGCCCGACCACGCGCCGGCGCAAGAAGCAGGAGCAGGTCAGCGACGTCGAGGCGCTGATCAAGGACCTGTCCGAGCTCAACGTCGGCGACCCGGTGGTGCACAACGCGCACGGCATAGGCCGCTACCGGGGCCTGGTGAACATGGCCCTGGGCGAGAAGAACCCCGACGGCTCGCCCGCGCTGCAGGAGTTCCTGCACCTCGAGTACGCCGACAAGGCCACGCTCTACGTGCCGGTCAGCCAGCTGCAGCTGATCAGCCGCTACACCGGCGTCAGCGCCGACGAGGCGCCGCTGCACAAGCTCGGCAGCGGCCAGTGGGAGAAGGCCAGGCGCAAGGCCGCCGAGCAGGTGCGCGACAGCGCGGCCGAGCTGCTCAACATCTACGCCCGGCGCGCCGCGCGCGAAGGCCATGCGTTCAGGTACTCGCCGCAGGACTACGAGCAGTTCGCCAACGACTTCGGCTTCGAGGAGACGGCCGACCAGAACGCCGCCATCCATGCCGTGATCCAGGACATGATCAGCCCGCGCCCCATGGACCGCCTGGTCTGCGGCGACGTGGGCTTCGGCAAGACCGAGGTGGCGCTGCGCGCGGCCTTCGTCGCCGTCACCGGCGGCAAGCAGGTGGCCTTTCTCGCGCCCACCACGCTGCTGGCCGAGCAGCATTACCAGACCCTGGTCGACCGCTTCGCCAAATGGCCGATCAAGGTGGCCGAGGTCTCGCGCTTCCGATCCGGCAAGGAAATCACGGCCGCGCTCAAGGGGCTGTCCGACGGCAGCGTGGACATCGTGGTCGGCACGCACAAGCTGCTCAGCGAATCGACCCATTTCAAGAACCTGGGCCTGCTCATCATCGACGAGGAACACCGCTTCGGCGTGCGCCACAAGGAGCAAATGAAGCAGCTGCGCGCCGAGGTGGACGTGCTCACGCTGACCGCCACGCCGATCCCGCGCACCTTGGGCATGGCGCTCGAAGGCCTGCGCGACCTCAGCGTGATCGCCACCGCGCCGCAGCGGCGCCTGGCGATCAAGACCTTCGTGCGCAGCGAGAACAACGGCGTGATCCGCGAGGCCGTGCTGCGCGAGCTCAAGCGCGGCGGCCAGGTCTACTTCCTGCACAACGAGGTCGAGACCATAGAGAACCGGCGCCAGAAACTCGAGGAGATCCTGCCCGAGGCACGCATCGCCGTGGCCCACGGCCAGATGCCCGAGCGCGAGCTCGAGCGCGTGATGCGCGACTTCGTGGCCCAGCGCTACAACCTGCTGCTGTGCTCGACCATCATCGAGACCGGCATCGACGTGCCCAGCGCCAACACCATCGTGATGTCGCGCGCCGACAAGTTCGGCCTGGCCCAGCTGCACCAGCTGCGCGGCCGCGTGGGCCGCAGCCACCACCAGGCCTATGCCTACCTGATGGTGCCCGACATCGAAGGCTTGACCAAGCAGGCCCAGCAGCGGCTGGACGCGATCCAGCAGATGGAGGAGCTGGGCTCGGGCTTCTATCTCGCCATGCACGACCTCGAGATCCGCGGCGCCGGCGAGGTGCTGGGCGAGAGCCAGAGCGGCAACATGCTGGAGGTGGGCTTCCAGCTCTACAACGAGATGCTGGCCGAGGCCGTGCGCTGCCTCAAGGCCGGCAAGGAGCCGGACCTGCTCAGCCCCCTCTCGGTCACCACCGACATCAACCTGCACGCCCCCGCCCTGCTGCCCAACGACTACTGCGGCGACGTGCACCTGCGCCTGTCCTTCTACAAGAAGCTGGCCACGGCCAGGACCTCGGACCAGATCGACGCGCTGCTCGAGGAGATCGTCGACCGCTTCGGCAAGCTGCCCGCCCAGGCCCAGACCCTGATCGACGTGCACCGCCTGCGCGTGCTGAGCCAGCCCTACGGCGTGGCCAAGGTCGACGCGGCGCCCGGCGTGATCAACATCACCTTCCGGCCCAAGCCGCCGATCGACCCGATGCGCATCATCGAGCTGATCCAGAAGAACCGCCACATCAAGCTGGCCGGCAACGAGAAGCTGCGCATAGAACGCGAGCTGCCCGACCCCAAGGCCCGAGCCCAGATGGTGCGCGACGTGCTGCGCTCGCTGGGCCAGCCGCAGAAACTCGAAACCGCCTGATTTCCCTCCAGACTGACATGACCCAAGCCACCGAATTCGCCCCCGGCCTCGTGATCCAGGGCATCACGCCGCCGCTGAAGCTCAATGACTTCAAGCTCATCGCCTTCGACATGGACTCCACGCTGATCAACATCGAGTGCGTGGACGAGATCGCCGAAGCCGTGGGCCGCAAGGACGACGTCGCGGCCATCACCGAGGCCGCGATGCGCGGCGAGATCGCCGACTTCAAGGCAAGCCTGCGCAGCCGCGTGGCCCTGCTGGCCGGCGTGACCGTGGACGACATGGCCGCCGTCTACCAGCAGCGGCTGCGCCTGAATCCCGGCGCGGCCGAGCTCGTCGCCGCCTGCAAGGCCGCCGGCATGAAGGTGCTGCTGGTCTCGGGCGGCTTCACCTTCTTCACCGACCGCCTGCGCGAGCTGCTGGCCATCGACTACACGCGCTCCAACGTGCTCGAGATCAGGGACGGCGTGCTGACCGGACGCCTGGTCGACCAGCCCTGGGGCGACATCTGCGACGGTGCCGAGAAGCGCAGGATGCTGCTCGAGACCTGCGAGCAACTGGGCATCTCAGCCAAGCAGGCCATCGCCATGGGCGACGGCGCGAACGACCTGCCGATGATGGGCGAGGCCGGCCTGTCCGTGGCCTACCACGCCAAGCCCAAGGTGCGCGAGCAGGCCATGGTGGCGATCAACGCCGGCGGGCTGGATCGCCTGCTCGAGCTGCTGAAGTAGCGGCAGTGGCGCCGTGGGCCGCGGCCTGGCGGCGCAGCGGCGCGAGCAGCTCGCCCAGGCCGTTGTGGTCGATCTCGTGCATCAGCGCCAGCAGCCGGCCGATCTCGCCGGGCGGAAAGCCCTCGCGCGCGAACCAGTTGAGGTAGTTGCCCGGCAGGTCGGCGATCAGCCGGCCCTTGTACTTGCCGTAGGGCATCTCGCGCGTGACCAGCTTCTGCAGTTGCTCGGCATCCATCCGAACTACCCTCCGGCGCGCTTGACGCTGTGGCCCTGCGCCTTGAGCGCCTCGATCACGCGCTCGCAATGGTCGCCCTGCACCTCGATCACGCCGTCCTTGACGGTGCCGCCCGAGCCGCAGGCCGCCTTGAGCTGCTTGCCCAGCGCCGCCAACGCCGCCGCGTCCAGCGCCAGGCCCCGCACCAGCGTGACGGCCTTGCCGCCGCGGCCCTTGGTCTCGCGCGAGACGCGCACCCTGCCGTCGCCGGCCGGCGCGTCCTGGCGCTGCCGGCACAGGCATTGCGCCAGCGGCTGGCGGCAGGCCGGGCACATGCGCCCGCCCTCCGTCGAGTAAACCAGCCCGCCTTCCGCTGCGCGCCTCATGGCCGCTCAGCCCGCCCGCGCGCCTCGAGCGGGTAGGACGGATCGGTATAGCCCGGCGTCGAGGGGTGGCCAGGGCTGACCAGCGCGTCGACCAGGGCCTCGTCCTCCGGTGTGAGGGCATAGTCCAGCGCGGGCAGGTAGTCCTGCCACTGCGCCAGGGTGCGCGGGCCGGCGATCACCGCGCTGAGCGCGCGGTGAGCCAGCACCCAGGCCGTGGCGAACTGCGCCAGCGTGATGCCGCGCACTTCGGCATGCGCCTTGAGCTGCTGCGCGATCTGCAGCGATTCCTCGCGGAACTCGGTTTCCACCATGCGCTTGTCGGCCCGGCCGGCGCGCGTGCCCTCGGCCGGTGCCTGGCCGGGCAGGTACTTGCCGGTCAGCACGCCGCGCGCGATCGGGCTGTAGGAGGTCACGCCGATGCCGTAGTGCCGGCAGGCCGGCAGGATCTCGACCTCGGGCATGCGGTTGAGCAGGTTGTAGTAGGGTTGGCAGACCACCGGCCCCGGCATGCCGAGCTGGCCCGCCACGCGCATGATTTCCGCGATGCGCCAGCCGCGGAAGTTGGACAGGCCCCAGTAGCGGATCTTGCCGTCGCGCAGCATGGCGTCGAGCGCACGCAGCGGCTCCTCCAGGTCCATGCCGTCGTAGTCGCGGTGCAGGTAGAGGATGTCCACATGGTCGGTGCCGAGGCGCTGCAGGCTGGCCTCGAGCTCGCGCAGCATCCAGCTGCGCGAGTAATGGCCTTCGTTCACGCGCGCCGACATCCTGTTGCCCAGCTTGGTGGCCAGCACCCAGTCGTGGCGCTGGCCCTGCAGGATCGCGCCCAGCAGGGTCTCGGCCCCGCCCTTGCTGTACATGTCGGCCGTGTCGATGTAGTTGACGCCGCGCTCGCGCGCATCGGCCACGATGGCAGCGGCCTCCTCGGGCCCGGTCTGGTCGCCGAACATCATGGTGCCCAGGCACAGGGCCGAGACTTGCAGGTTGCTCTTGCCGAGCGGGCGGTATTGCATGGGGGGCTCCGGGATCCTGGGAGTGGGCAGGCCCAGATGGTACCGCGCGTGCAGCGGCCGGCCCGCCGCTAAAAGCGCTACATTTGCCAGTCCTTCCGCGCCACCGCGTCCTGATGCCTCCCCGATGAAACTGGCCCTCGCCCAGATAACAAACCTCCTTGCCCGCCTCCGCAGCGACCTGCCGCCGGTCAGCCGGCGCGGCCTGGCGCGGGTCCTGCTCGCCGTGCCGGCCCTGTTCCTGCTCTACGCGCTGGTACTGATTCCCTTCACCCCGGGCATCAGCGACATCCGCAAGGCCAAGTCCGAGCAGCCGGCCCAGGTGCTCTCGGCCGACGGCAAGCTGCTTGCCGAGTTCAAGCGTGCCAACCGCGAGTGGGTCAGTCTGTCCGAGATCTCGCCGCAGGTGGTGGCCGCGCTGATCGCCACCGAGGACCACCGCTTCTACCAGCACTGGGGGCTGGACTGGCGGCGCACCGCCTCGGCCGCGCTCAAGACCCTGTCGGGCGATCGCCAGGGCGGCTCCACCATCACGCAGCAGCTCGCGCGCAACCTCTACCCGGAGGAGATCGGCCGCGCGCCCACGCTGACGCGCAAGATCAAGGAGGCCATCACGGCGTTCAAGATCGAGGCGCTCTACACCAAGGACGAAATCCTCGAGACCTACCTCAACACCGTGCCCTTTCTCTACAACGCCTACGGCATAGAGATGGCGGCGCGCACCTATTTCGACAAATCGGCCAGAAGGCTGGACCTGCTGGAAAGCGCCACCCTGATCGGCATGCTCAAGGGCACGAGCTACTACAACCCGGTGCTCAACCCCGAGCGGGCGCTGCAGCGCCGCAACACGGTGCTCGCGCAGATGGTCAAGCGCCAGCGGCTGGAGCCGGCGCGCTACGAGGCCCTGAAAGGACGGCCGCTGCGCCTGGACTTCGAGCGCCAGAGCGAGCCCCCCGGGCCGGCGCCGCATTTCGCCCAGCAGCTGCGCAAGTGGCTGATCGCCTGGGCCGACCGCAACGACTACAACGTCTACGCCGACGGCCTGGTGCTGCGCACCACCATCGATTCGCGCCTGCAGGCCTGGGCCAACCAGGCCGTGGCGCGCCAGGGCCGGCTGCTGCAGTCCATCGCCGACGCCGCCTGGGCGCCCGGCGGCGGCTGGAGCCTGCGCCAGCCCCTGGTCCAGGCCCTGGTACGCGAGACCCCCGAATACCGCGCGGCGCGCGAAGCCGGGCAAACCCACGAGCAGGCCCTGAAGAAGCTGCAGGCCGATGGGGCCTTCCTGCGCACCCTGCGCGAGCAGAAGACGCGCATACAGGCCGGCTTCCTGGCGCTGGACCCGCAAAGCGGCCAGGTGCGCGCCTGGGTCGGCAGCCGCGACTTCGAGCAGGACGCCTTCGACCATGTGCAGCAGGCGCGGCGCCAGCCGGGCTCGACCTTCAAGCCCTTCGTCTACGGTGCCGCCTTCCTGCAGGGCGCCAGCCCCGACGACAGCTTCGTCGACCAGGCGGTGGAGATGACGCTCAGCGGCGGCGAGGTCTGGCGCCCCGCCGACGACCAGCCGCCCAGCGGGCGCGAGATGAGCCTGCGCGACGCCTTGGTCTATTCCAAGAACACCATCACCGCCCAGCTCATGCAGACCGTGGGCGCGGCCGAGGTCGCGCGCCTGGCGCGCGCCATGGGCGTGCGCGAAAGCCGGCTCGAGCTCGTGCCCTCGCTCGCGCTGGGCACCAGCCCGGTGACGCTCAAGGAAATGGTCTCGGCCTACGGCACCCTGGCCAACGGCGGCGCCCATATCGAGCCCGTGATGGTGAGCCGTATCGAGGACCGCCAGGGCCGCGTGCTGGCCAGCTTCAGCGCCGACCCGCCCGAGGCCGTGCTGCCCCAGCGCGTGGCCTACACCTTGGTCGACGTGCTGCGCGGCGTGGTCGAGCGCGGCACCGGCGCTGCCATACGCGGCCGCTACGGCCTGCACGCCGACCTGGCCGGCAAGACCGGCACCACGCAGGACTATGCCGACGGCTGGTTCATCCTCATGCACCCGCAGCTGGTGGCCGGCGCCTGGGTCGGCTTCAACGACAGCCGCATCACGCTGCGCAGCGACTACTGGGGCCAGGGCGCGCACAGCGCCCTGCCCATCGTGGGCGAGTTCTTCCAGCAGGCCCTGCGCTCGCGCGCGGTCGACCCGCAGGTCCGCTTCTCCGCGCCCGACGAGACCGGCATCTTCACGCGCCTGTGGCGCTCGCTCAAGGGTGGCTGGGACAGGCTGTTCGCGTCCGAGCCGGAGCCC
>SCMQ01000057.1 GCA_005503335.1 Comamonadaceae bacterium 2FH | reverse complement strand
ACCGAAGCCACCCCCGCCGCCCGCCCGCTGGACGGCATCCGCATCCTCGATTTCACGCGCGTGCTGGCCGGCCCGCTGGCCACCGCCCTGCTGGCCGACCTGGGCGCCGAGGTGATCAAGATCGAGCCGCCGCAGGGCGACGACTACCGCGCCATCGGCCCCATGAAGAACGGCCAGAGCGCGTTGTTCACGGTGATGAACCGCAACAAGAAGAGCCTGGTGCTGGACCTCAAGCAGCCCGAGGCGGTGCAGCTGGTGCAGCAGCTCGCGGCCCGGGCCGACGTGGTGATCGAGAACTTCCGCCCCGGCGTGGCCGAGCGCCTGGGCATGGGCGCGGCGGCGCTGCGCCAGGCCAACCCCCGGCTGGTCTATGTCAGCGTCTCGGGCTTCGGCCAGACCGGCCCCTACGCGCAGCGGCCGGCCTACGACATCATCGTGCAGGCGCTCAGCGGCCTGATGGAGGCGACCGGCGAGCCCGATGGCGCGCCCACCCTGGTCGGCGAGGCCGTGTCCGACGTGGTGGCCGGCCTGTTCGCCTCCTGGGCCACGCTGGCCGCCCTGCTGCAGACCCAGCGCAGCGGCCAGGGCCAGCATGTGGACGTGGCCATGTTCGACACCACGCTGAGCTTCCTCGCCACCTCGACCGCGCGCTACCTGTTCACCGGCGAGCCGGCGCGGCGCGTCGGCAACCGGCATCCGCTGTCCACGCCCTTCGGCGTGTACCGCGCGCGGGACGGGCATTTCGCGCTGGCCGTGCTCAACCACAAGCTGTTCCAGGCCCTGGCCGGCGCCATGGGCCAGCCCGAACTCGCGCAGGACCCGCGCTTCGCGAGCGACGCGGCGCGCTCGGCGCACGAGCCGCTGCTGCGCGCCGCGATCGAGGACTGGGCCACGGCCCTGGCGGTCGACGAGGTGGTGCAGCGCCTGGAGGCGGCCGGCGTGCCGGCGGCGCCGATCTGGAACATCGCCCAGGCGCTGGACTCGGCCCAGGCCCGGGCGCGCGGGCTGCTGCAGCCCGTGGATGACCCGCGCCTGCCGGGGCTGCGCCTGCCGACCCAGCCGGTGCGCTTCAACGGCGCGGCGCCGAACCGCGCGGGCCGCGCGCCGGCCCTGGGCGAACACACCGAGAACTTGCTGGCCAGCCTGCTGGGCTGCGGCGCCAGCAAGCTGGCCGAACTGCGCGAGGCCGGCGTGTTCGGCCCTGCCACCACCACCCCCTGAACCTGAGGACAGACATGAAACGACTCGGCATCACCGAAGAAGACCAGGCCCTGGCCGAGGCCGTCGCGCGCTTCGCCAGCGAGGCGCTGGCACCGCAGGCGCGCGCCATCGACGAGCAAGAGCGCTCGGCGGCCTGCCATGTGCCGCAGCTCGCGGCCCTGGGCCTGATGGGCATGAACCTGCCCGAGCGCTGGGGCGGCCCGGGCGTCTCGCCCACCGCCCTGCTGCTGGCCCTGGTCGAGGTCGCGCGCGCCTGCGCCTCGACCTCGTCCATGATTGGTGCGCATTACCTGGGTACCGACGCGGTGCTGCTGGGCGGCAACGACGAACAGCGCGCACGCTACCTGCCCAAGGCCGCCAGCGGCGAGTGGCTGGCCGGCTTCGCGCTGACCGAGCCGCGCGGCGGCTCGCACCCGGCCGACCTGCGCACGCGCGCGGTGCGCGAGGGCGAGCACTACCGCATCGACGGCGTCAAGCATTTCATCTCCAACGCCGCCGAGGCCCAGTTCCTGGTGGTGTTCGCCAAGACCGACCCGGCCGCCGGCGCGCGCGGCGTGAGCGCCTTCATCGTCGAGACCGACAGCCCCGGCCTGTGCCTGTCCTCGCCCGAGAAGCTGATGGGCATACGCGGCGGCCATGCCCACGAGCTCGCCTTCGAGTCGGTCCTGGTGCCGGCGGCCAACCGCCTGGGCGAGGAAGGCACGGGCTTCAAGACCGCGATGAAGGTGCTGGACAACAGCCGGCTCGACGTCGCCGCGACCTCGCTGGGCATCGCCGAGGCGGCGCTGGCCGCGGCCGTGCAATGGGCGCGCGAGCGCCAGATCGGCGGCGATCCGCTGGCGAGCAAGCAGGGCATACAGTGGATGCTGGCCGACATGAAGCTCAGGCTCGAGGCCTCCTGGGGCCTGGCGCTGCAGGCCATGGCGCTGCGCGGCGCCGGCCTGCCCTTCAGCCAGCAGTCGGCCATGGCCAAGCTGCATGCTTCCGAGATGGTGGGCTTCGTGACCGACACCGCGCTGCAGATCCACGGCGGCTACGGCTTCACGCGCGAGCTGCCGCTCGAGCGCTACGTGCGCGACGCGCGCATCCTGCGCATCTACGAGGGCTCGTCCGAGGTGCAGCGCAACATCATTGCGCGCGGGCTGCTCGGTTAGGACAGGTCGGCCGAAGCGGCACCGCCGCCCTGGCGGTGCTTGCGCGGCCGCCCGGCCAGCAGGCGGTCGAACAGCGGGTTGGGCAAGAGGCGCAGCAGCTTGGCCACCACGCCCATGGGCCAGGGAATCACGCGGTAGCTGGCGCCGGCCTCGATGGCCTTGAGGGCGCGCGCCGCGAAGTCGGCCGGCGTCATCAGGAACGGCATGCGGTAGCGGTTCTGGCGCGTCAGCGGCGTGTCTATGTAGCCCGGACACAGGGTCACGACGCGCAGCCCCGCCGCGCGCAGCTCGCCGCGCAGGCTCTCGCAGTAGCTGATCACGGCGGCCTTGCTGGCGCAGTAGGCCGCATGGCCGGGCAGGCCGCGTATGCCGGCCACGCTGCCTATGCCGACCAGTCTGCCGCTGCCGCGCGCGACCATGGGCGCAATGAAGGGGTGGAAGGTGGCGGCCAGGCCCAGGGTGTTGGTGGCCAGCACCTCGGCGATCACGGGCAGGTCCTCGCGCAGCGCGGTGTCCACGCCCACGCTGATGCCGGCATTGGCGATCACCAGATCGGGCAGGCCCTGCTCGGCCAGGCAGGCCTGGCCCGCGGCCACGATGCTGTCGACCTGGGCCACGTCGGCGCCGTAGACGCGCCAGCGCGCCGCCTGCAGGCCCTGGCCGCGCGCCCAGTCCGCCATGGCCTCGGTGCGGCGCGCCACCAGGGCCAGGTCGTAGCCGGCGTGATAGCAACGCAGGGCCAGGGCCTGGCCTATGCCGCTCGACGCGCCGGTGATGAAGGCCAGCCTGCCCATGTCAGGTCGGCGCCGGGCCGCCCCAAGCCGGCCTGGGCCCCCTCGGGGGGCAGCGCAGCACGCGAAGCGGCAAGCGTGGGGGCATCATTCTTCAGCGCTGGCGCGGCGCCAGCTGGCCGCGCACGCGGCCGCGCAGGTCCAGCACCTGGCTGCGGTGGTCGTAGTCCAGCGCGTCGGCCGTGAAGCGGTCGCTGCCGCGCGTCAGCTCCACCGGCAAATGCGAGCGCACGCGGTCCTGCTTGACGAAGGCGTGCAGGAACTCGCCGCGAAACTCCATGCGCGGCAGGGCCTCGCCGCCGGGGCCGGTGCTGCTTTCGCGCACCACGCGCGCGTCGCCCATCAGCTGCACCTCGGAGCCGTCGGCGTTGGAGACGGCGCGCCTGGCCGTGGCCACGGTCAGCCGGCCCTGCTCGTCGAAGGCGCGCATGCGCACCTGGGCTATCTCCAGCATGTCGGTGTCGGGGTAATGGTGGGCCTCGGCGCCCCAGAGCTCGCTCTTGAGCTTGCCCGCGACGTCGAAGCTCTTGACCGAGAAGCGGCGCATGAAATAGTCGGCCTCGTGGCGCGGCGGCGCGGCTTGGCCGGGCGCGACGATGATGGGCACGTTGCGCACCAGCCACCAGCTGCCCAGGGCGAACATGCCCATGAGCACGATGGGCAGGTAGATGGACAGGCGGTCCCAGGCCCAGCGCAGGCGCTTCATGAAGCCTCCGTCCCCGGCGTCATGTGTTAGCCCCCACGCTTGTCACTTCGTGTACTGCGCTGCCCCCCGAGGGGGCGTTCGCGCCTTGGGACGGCCCGGCGCCGCTCATGCGCCACGCAGCTGGGCCAGCAGGCCCGCGTAGTGGCCGCCGGCCACCAGCAGCAGGTCGCAGAACTCGCGCGCCGCGCCCTCACCGCCGCGGGCCAGGGTCACGTGGTGGGCCAGGGCCAGGGCCTGGGCATGGGCGTTGGCCGGCGCGCAGGCGAAGGCGCAGCGCTGCATCACGGGCAGGTCGGGCCAGTCGTCGCCGATCGCCGCGGCCTGGCGCCAGTCCAGGCCCAGCTCGTTCAGCAGGGCCTGGGCGGCCGGCAGCTTGTCCTCCGTGCCATAGCGCACATGGGCGATGCCCAGGGCCTGCAGGCGCACGCGCAGCGGCTTGGAGTCGCGACCGGTGATCACGGCCGGCGTGATGCCGGCCTGGCGCAGCAGCTTGAGGCCATGGCCGTCCAGGGTGTTGAAGCGCTTGAGCGTCTCGCCATGCTCGGAGAAGTAGAGGCCGCCGTCGGTCAGTACGCCGTCGACGTCGAAGAAGGCGACGCGGATGTCCTGCGCCTTGAGCAGCAGTTCGGCGGGCCAGGTCAGTGCGGGCACGAGGTTTGACATGTTCAGATCACCTTGGCGCGCATCAGGTCGTTGCTGTTCACGGCGCCGCACAGGCGACCCTGCGCGTCGAGCACCAGCACGCTGGTGATGCGGCTCTCCTCCATCAGCTCGGCGGCCTCGACGGCCAGGGCGTCGTGGCGGATGGTGCGCGGGTTGGGGTGCATGACCTCGCGCGCCGTGAGGCCGCGCAGGTCCTGGCCCTTCTCGACCAGGCGGCGCAGGTCGCCGTCGGTGAAGATGCCCAGCACCCGGCGTTCGGCGTCGACCACGGCCGAGGCGCCCAGGCCCTTGGCGCTCATTTCGCGCATCAGCTCGGTGAACGGGGTGTCAGGGCCGACCAGGGGCACCTCCTCGCCCTGGCGCATCACGTCGCTCACATGGGTCAAGAGGCGCCGGCCCAGCGAGCCGCCGGGATGCGAGCGCGCGAAGTCCTCGGCCTTGAAGCCGCGCGCGTCGAGCAGGGCCACGGCCAGCGCATCGCCCAGCGCCAGCTGGGCCGTGGTGCTGGCGGTGGGCGCCAGGTTCAGCGGGCAGGCTTCCTTCTCGACGCTGCTGTCGAGCACGACATCGGCATGGCGCGCCAGCGTGGACGCCAGGCCGCCGGTGATGGCGATCAGAGGCACGCCCTGGCGCTTGAGCACCGGCAGTATGGACACCAGCTCGTCGCTCTCGCCGCTGTTGGAGATGCCCAGCACCAGGTCCACGGTCTTGATCATGCCCAGGTCGCCATGGCTGGCCTCGCCGGGGTGCACGAACAGGGCCGGCGTGCCGGTGGAGGCCAGCGTGGCCGCGATCTTGCGGCCCACATGGCCGCTCTTGCCCATGCCGGTGACCACCACGCGGCCGCGCACGGCCAGCATCATGGCCACGGCGCGCGCGAAGTCGTCGCCGAGCCGCGCCTTGAGGCCCAGCAGGGCGGCCGCCTCGATGTCCAGCGTTTCATGGGCCAGCCGGACGGCCTGTGCGGGGTCGAATGTCATGGCGCGATTTTATAGAGGCCGGTCACGGTTATGGGCACGTGGCTTGCTAGCATTCGAACAATGACCGCGCTCGAGCTCACCCTGCTCTACCTGCTGGCCGCCGTGCTGGGGGTGGTGGCCTGCCGCAAGCTCTTGCTGCCGCCCATGCTGGGCTATCTGGTGGTGGGGGTGCTGATCGGGCCGAACGCGCTGGGCCTGGGGCAGAACTCGGCCGACCTGCGCCACCTGGCCGAGTTCGGCGTGGTGTTCCTGATGTTCGTGATCGGCCTGGAGTTCAACCTGCCCAAGCTGCGCGCGATGCGCCAGCATGTGTTCGGCCTGGGCCTGTTCCAGGTGGTGCTGACCATAGGCATCGTCACCCTGGGCTCTTTGTTCCTGGCCACGCTGGCACCCCGGCTCTGGGACATGGGCTGGCGCACGGCCCTGGCGCTGTCCGGCGCGATGGCCATGAGCAGCACGGCCATCGTGATCAAGCTGATGGCCGACCGGCTCGAGCTCGACGCCGAGCACGGCAAGCGCGTGGTCGGCGTGCTGCTGTTCCAGGACCTGGCCGTGGTGCCGCTGCTGGTGCTGATCCCGGCCCTGGGTTCGGCCCCGGAGACCCTGTTCTCGGCCCTGGCGCTGGCGGCGGTCAAGGCCACGGCCCTGATCACCGTGCTGCTGGTCGGCGGCCAGCGCCTGATGCGCTGGTGGCTGACCCTGGTGGCGCGGCGCAAGAGCGAAGAGCTGTTCGTGCTCAACCTGCTGCTGGTCACGCTGGGCCTGGCCTGGCTGACCGAGCTGGCCGGCCTGAGCCTGGCCCTGGGCGCCTTCATCGCCGGCATGCTGATCTCGGAGACCGAGTACAAGCACCAGGTGGAGACCGACATCCGGCCCTTCCACGACGTGCTGCTGGGCCTGTTCTTCATCAGCATAGGCATGCTGCTGGACTGGCGCGAAGTGACCCAGCGCTGGCCCCTGGTGCTGCTGCTGGTCACGGGGCCGGTGCTGTTCAAGCTGCTGCTGGTGACCGCGCTGGCACGTGCCTTCGGCGCCACCATGGGCGTGTCGCTGCGCACCGGCCTGTACCTGGCCCAGGCCGGCGAATTCGGCTTCGTGCTGCTGACCCTCAGCGCCCAGCACGGCCTGGTGGCACCGGCGCTGTTCAACCCGGTGCTGGCCAGCATGGTGCTGTCCATGCTGGCCACGCCCTTCATCATCCTCTACAGCAACGCCCTGGTGATGAAGCTGGTGGCCAGTGAATGGCTGCAGCAGTCGCTGCAGATGACCAGCATCGCGCGCAAGTCGATCAACGTGAACAAGCACGTGATCATCTGCGGCTACGGGCGCTGCGGCCAGAACCTCGCGCGCATGCTGGAGCAGGAGGGCATTCCCTACATGGCGCTGGACCTGGACCCGGACCGCGTGCGCCAGGCCGCGGCGGCCGGCGACTCGGTGGTGTTCGGCGATGCCGCGCGGCTGCAGGCGCTGATCGCGGCCGGCCTGGCGCGCGCCAGCGCCGTGGTCGTGACCTACCTCGACGTGGCGGGCGCCATGAAGGTGCTGGCCCATACCCGCTCGCACGCGCCCCAGGTGCCGGTGATCGTGCGCACCCAGGACGACCGCGAGCTGGAGAAGCTGCAGGCCGCCGGCGCCACCGAGGTAGTGCCCGAGGCCATCGAGGGCTCGCTGATGCTGGCCAGCCATGCCCTGGCCCTGGTCGGCGTGCCCATGCGGCGCGTGATCCGCATCGTGCAGGAACAGCGCGACGCACGCTACAACCTGCTGCGCGGCTATTTCCACGGCGCCGACGACCGCACGGTGGACGACCTCGAAAACGAGCGCCTGTCGCCCTACACGTTGCCACTGGGCACGCCCGCGGTCGGCCGGCCGCTGGCCTACCTGGCCCTGCACGCGGTGGGCGTGCGCGTGGTCAGCCTGCGCCGCAGCTCGGGCCAGTCCATCACGCCCGACGACGACACCCAGCTGCAGGCAGGCGACACCCTGGTGCTGTCGGGCCGGGCCGAGGCGCTGGCCCTGGCCGAGGAGAAGCTGCAGCGCGGCTGAACCGGGGCGCCGCAGCAGGGCGTCAGCGCTTGATCGCGGACATGAAGCTGTCGAAGCTGCCTTCGGAGAAGCGCGCCCAGAGGATGCTGTCGTCGCGGAACTTCGCGTAGCTCTCGTAGATCTTGCGCCAGTGCGCGTTCTTGGCCGACAGCTCGGCGTAGAGTTCGTTGGCGGCCTTCCAGGCCGCCTCGAGCACCGGCCTCGGGAAGGGCCGCAGCTTGGCGCCGCCGGCGACCAGGCGCTTGAGCGCGGCCGGGTTGCGGGCATCGTACTTGGCCTGCATCTCGACATGGGCCTCGTAGCAGGCCGCCGCCAGGATGGTCTGGTATTCCTTGGGCAGGCTCTCGTAGGCCTTGGCGCCGGCGAAGAAGGTCACCTGGGAGCCGCCCTCCCAGAAGCCGGGGTAGTAGTAGTTCTTCACCACCTTGTGCAGGCCCAGGCGCTCGTCGTCGTAGGGGCCGATGAACTCGGCCGCGTCTATCGTGCCCTTCTCGAGCGCGGGGTAGATGTCGCCCGGCGGGATGTTCTGCGGCACGCCGCCGAGCCGCTCGATCACCGTGCCGCCGAAGCCGCCGATCCGGAATTTCAGGCCCTTGATGTCCTCGACCGACTTGATCTCCTTGCGGAAGAAGCCGCCCATCTGGGTGCCGGTGTTGCCGCAGGGGAAGTTGACGATGTTGAACTCGCGGTAGAAATCGCGCAGCAGGGCCAGGCCGCCGCCGTCGACCATCCACGAGGACATCTGGCGCGAGTTCATGCCGAAGGGAATCGATGCGTCGAGCGCGAAGGTCGGGTCCTTGCCGAACATCAGCAGCGCGCCCGCATGGCCGCACTCGACCGAGCCCTGCTGCACCGCGTCGATGACCTGGAAGGCCGGCACGATCTCGCCCGCGGCATGGACACGGATCTCGAACTTGCCCCCGGTGGCCGCCGACACGCGGTTGGCCACGGTCTCGGCCGCCGCGTAGATCGTGTCGAGCGTCTTCGGGTAGCTCGACGCGAGGCGCCAGCGGATGTTCGGCTGGGACTGCGCTATGGCCGGCGCCGCCGCGACGCTTGCCAGCGAAGCGGCCGTTGCCGCTTTGATCATGCCTCGACGTTTCATTCGATGTCTCCTCGGGTTGGTTGAGCTGTCGACCTGCCAATGGCGTCCTTCAGCCCGCCCCACCGGGCGGGCTCCAGAACGCCGCTTCCGCGCCCGGCCGCAAGGCCGACCGATTCAATGCCGCGATGTCGGGCCGACCCAGCAGGGTCAGCGTGATGTCGATCTCCTTGCGCAGGATCTCGATGGCCCGGCTCACGCCGGCCTCGCCGCCGGCGGCGAGGCCGTAGAGCGAGGCGCGGCCCAGCAGGCAGGCGCGCGCGCCCAGCGCCAGCGCCTTGACGATGTCGGAGCCGCGGCGCACGCCGCCGTCGACCAGCACCTCGGCCCGGCCATCGACCGCGTCGACGATGCCGGGCAGGGCCGAGATGGCCGAGGGCGCGCCGTCGAGCTGGCGGCCGCCATGGTTGGAGACGATGACCGCGTCCACGCCATGCTGCACCGCGAGCCGCGCGTCGTCCGCGTGCAGGATGCCCTTGACCGCCAGCGGGCCGCTCCACATGCCGCGCAGCCAGTCGATCTCCTTCCAGCTCACGGTGGGGTCGAACTGCTTGCCGATGTGCTGGGCGACCGTCGTGAGGCCGGACTTGGGCGCACCGGGCGCCTCGAGGTTGCCGAAGCCGATGCGCGGCCCCGTCGCCATGCGCCACAGCCAGCCCAGGCGCCTGGCGTAGTCGAAGACATTGTCCAGCCCCAGGCGCGGCGGCACCGTGAAGCCGTTGCGCTCGTCGCGCTCGCGCGGCCCCTGAACGGGCAGGTCCACCGTCACGCAGAGAACCGGGCAGCCGGCCGCCCGCGCCCGGTCGACCAGTTCCTTGGCCAGGCCGCGGTCGCGCTGCACGTACAGCTGGAACCAGAAGTCCTTGCGGCCCTGCTGCGCGACCTGTTCGATGGAGGCATTGGCGTTGGTGCTCAGGCAATAGCCCACGCCGGCCTTGGCCGTGGCCCGCGCCGTCGCCAGGTCGCCGTGCGGCCACAGCACCCCGGCCAGGCCGGTCGGGCCGAACACGAAGGGTGAGGCGTAGTCCTGGCCGAGCACGCGCACGGCCTGGCTGCGCTCGCCGACATCGACCAGCACCCGGGGCGCGAACCAGATCCGTTCGAAGTCGCGCCGGTTGGCCGCCAGCGTCTGCTCGTCGTTGGCGGCACCGTCGACGAACTCGAACACGGCACGCGGGAGTTGCCGTCTTGCCAGGCGGCGCAGGTCTTCGATGTTGACGGCGTTCATGGGCGGGCTTTGCGTTGGCTGCGGCGGCGCAAGGGACGGAGAGGAGAAGGCGAGGCTCAGGCGCCCAGCCGGTAGCGGTCGTTCGCGCGGTTGAGGTGGTTGGCGAGGGCCGTCGCGGCGCCCTCCGGGTCGTGGGCCGCGATGCACTCGAGCACCTGCTCGTGCTCGGCCACCACGCCGCGCTCGGCGCCGGGATCGGTGACCGCATCCTTGTGGAAATGCTCCAGCCATTCGAGCATCGCGCGCGAAACCGCCATGAACACCGTGTTGCGCGAGATCCCCGCGATCGCCCGGTGAAAAGCCATGTCGGCCTGCAGGAAGCGCATGGGGTCGTCGACACTCGCGCGCTGCTCGGCCATCGCGCTGCGCAGCACGGCGATGTCCTCGGGCGAGGCCTTGTCCGCCGCCTGACGCACCATCAGCAGCTCGAAGCTCAGGCGCGCCTCCTTCAGATGCTCCAGCAGGAGCTCGGAATTCGACAGCAGATGCATGGCCGGATCCGAGAGCTGGGCCATCAGCCGGTCGGCGGACAGCGCCTGCACGCGCGCGCCCTCGCCATGGACGATGCTGACGAAGCCCATGCGCTCCAGCGCCTGCAGGGCTTCGCGCACGGCAGGCCGTCCGACCGCGAACATCTGCATCAGCTCGCGCTCCGAGGGCAGGCAGGAACCGACCGGATACTCGCCTGTGCGCAAGCGGCTGAGCAGGCGATCGAGCACCTCGTGAGAGAGCTTGCGGCGGTGAATCGGCTCCCTGGCCTCGGCCGCACGGCCCGTATCCACAAACACCAGATGATCATCAGTCATGAGGTCATCATACCAATATACCTGCCGAAAGCAAGGGCCGTCCGGCGCAGCACAGGACCGCCGTCCCGCGGCAGAATCGGGCATTGCCCTGCCGGGACCCCCCCATGCCAGACCTCAGCATCCAGGACTACCTCAAGCGCCACATCCGCACCGTGCCGGACTGGCCGGCGCCGGGCGTGCAGTTTCGCGACATCACGCCGCTGCTGCAGGACCCCAAGCCGTTCCGCGTGCTGATCGACGCCTTCGTGCACCGCTACATGGACCGCGCCCTGCGGCCCGACGTGGTGGCCGGCCTGGACGCGCGCGGCTTCATCCTGGGCGCGGTGGTGGCCTACGAGCTCAACGTGGGCTTCGTGCCGATACGCAAGAAGGGCAAGCTGCCCTTCACCACGGTGGAAGAGACCTACGAGCTCGAGTACGGCAGCGCCACCGTGGAGCTGCATGCCGACGCCGTGAAGTCCGGCGACCGCGTGCTGCTGATCGACGACCTGGTCGCCACCGGCGGCACCATGATGGCCGGGCGCCGCCTGCTGGAGAAGCTAGGCGCCACGGTCATGGAGGGCGCGGCCATCGTGGACCTGCCCGAGCTCGGCGGCTCGCGCCGCCTGCGCGACTCGGGCCTGCCCCTGTTCACCCTGGTCGATTTCGAAGGGCATTGAAATCCGGCGCCGGGTGCGCCGGGCCAAGCCCCTGGCCCGGCCCCGGGTTTGGAC
This sequence comes from Comamonadaceae bacterium 2FH, assembly GCA_005503335.1. Taxonomy (GTDB): domain Bacteria; phylum Pseudomonadota; class Gammaproteobacteria; order Burkholderiales; family Burkholderiaceae_C; genus SCMQ01. The sequence continues at coordinate 1,214 of SCMQ01000057.1, read as the reverse complement.
CACTTTGCGTTTTTCAAGTTCTTGTCTTAGAATTTGCTCGTTTCAGTTAAGAAACTTTGTTTTATATACGAAACGCATCCAGCAGGAGAGTCAGCGATGAGCGTTCTGGGCATTGACGAAATCACCTTCGGCGCGGCCGACCTGGCCAAGTGCCGCCAGTTTTTCCTGGACTGGGGGCTGAACCTGGTGTCCGAGGCCGCGCAGGAGCTGGTGTTCGAGTCGCTCAACGGCTGCCGCGTGGTGGTGGCCCATTCCGACAAGCCGGGCCTGCCGGCCGGCGTGGAGCCAGACCCCACGCTGCGCGAGGTGGTCTGGGGCGTGGCCTCGCCGGCCGACCTGGCCCTGTACCGCAGCCGCATCGCGGACCGCCCGGGCTTCGTCGAGGCGGGCGAGCGCATAGGCTGCACCGACCCGAACGGCCTGGCCGTGCGCCTGCAGCTGAGCCAGAAGCGCGCGCTGCAGCTCGATTGCGCCAAGACCAACACCTGGAGCGAGCGCCCGCGCGTGAACCAGCCCAGCCCGGCCTACGAGCGCGCCCGGCCGGTCGAGGTCGGCCATGTGGTGTTCTTCGTGACCGACCTGGCCGCCACCAGCGCCTTCTACCAGGACTGCCTGGGCTTCGTGGTCTCCGACCGCTATCCCGAGCGGGGCGCCTTCATGCGCTGCGCCCCCGAGGGCGGCCACCACGACCTGTTCCTGCTGCAGCCGCCCGAGCCGCGCCGCGGCCTCAACCACGTGGCCTTCACCGTGCGCGACGTGCACGAGGTGTTCGGCGGCGGCATGCACATGTCGCGCTGCGGCTGGGACACCGAGCTCGGCCCGGGCCGGCACCCGATCTCCTCGGCCATCTTCTGGTATTTCGTCAGCCCCGCCGGCGCGCTGGTGGAGTACTACACGGACGAGGACGAGCTGACCGCCGACTGGCAGCCGCGCGAGTTCACGCCCGGCCCCACGGTGTTCGCCGAATGGGCGATCAAGGGCGGCATCGACGGCCACACGCGCCGCCAGAAGAACGCCGAGGCGCCCAGCGGCCGCTTCATGACCGACAAGCCCAAGGCTTGACCCCCTTCATTTCATTCGTCCCACAGCCTGCACCGGAGGCCCCATGCGCACCAAAGAGCTTTACAACGAAACCCACCAGACCCGCAGCGCGCCGCCCACGGCCTACGAAAGCCTGCTGGGCGACTCGATAGAGCGTGCCTACGCCCAGGGCA
>SCMQ01000056.1 GCA_005503335.1 Comamonadaceae bacterium 2FH | reverse complement strand
AAGAGTATACGATATTTGGTGTGTTACTGCATCGAGGCCAACAATGGAGCACACAGTCCATTCGGTCGGCGGCGTCAGGGGTGTATAAGAGACAGCCGCCACACCCGCCCGCCCACTGCGACCTGCTCGTGATCGGCTCCGGCGCCGGCGGCCTGTCGGCCGCCGTCACCGCGGCCCGGCTCGGCCTCAAGGTGCTGGTGATCGAGAAGGAGGCCCAGTTCGGCGGCACCACGGCCTGGTCGGGCGGCTGGATGTGGATCCCGCGCAACCCGCTGGCCGTCGCGGCCGGCCTGCTGGAGGACATCGAGGCGCCGCTGTCCTACCTGCGCCACGAGCTGGGCGCCCAGTTCGACGAGGCGCGTGCGCGCGCCTTCCTGGACAACGGCCCGCGCATGGTCGAGTTCTTCCGCAGCCACAGCGCCCTGCAGTTCATCGACGGCAACGCCATCCCCGACTTTCACGGCCGCACACCCTTTGCCGCCACCGGCGGCCGCTCGGTGGGCGCCGCGCCCTTCGACGGGCGGCGCCTGGGCGACAAGCTGCGGCAGCTGAAAGCCCCGCTGGCCGAGACCACGCTCTGGGGCTTGGGGCTAGCCTCGGGCGCGGAGCTGCGGCATTTCCTCAACGCGCTGCGCAAGCCGGCCTCGTTCTGGTACGTGAGCAAGCTGGTGCTGCGCCACTTTCGCGACCTGCTGCTGCACGGCCGCGGCCAGCGCCTGGTCAACGGCAACGCCCTGGTCGCCGCGCTGGCCACCTCGGCCTTCGAGGCCGGCGTGGAGATCCGCGTCAACAGCCCGGCGCGTCGCCTGCTGCAGCGCAACGGCCGCGTGGTCGGCGCGCTGGTCGGCTCGCCGCAGGGCGACATCGAGGTCCACGCCACGCGCGGCGTGCTGCTGGCCTGTGGCGGCTTTCCGCACGACGCGGCGCGCAAGCGCGAGCTGCTGCCGCACGCCCCGACCGGGCAGGAGCACTGGTCGGCAGCCGCGCGCGGCAACACCGGCGACGGCCTGCGCCTGGGCGAGGGCGCGGGGGGGCAGGTGGCGCGCGACTTGGTGCAGGCCGCGGCGCTGGCGCCGGTCTCGCTGGTGCCGCGCGCCGACGGCTCGGTCGCGCATTTTCCGCATCTGATAGAGCGCGCCAAGCCGGGGCTGATCGCGGTCACGCCCGCCGGCAAGCGCTTCACCAACGAGGCCGATTCCTACCACGACTTCATGCAGGGCCTGCTCGCGGCCACGCAGGAGGGCGAGCCGGCCGAGGCCTGGCTGGTCTGCGACCACCGCTTCATACGCCATTACGGCCTGGGCGCCGTCAAGCCCGCGCCCATGCCGCTGGGCCCCTGGCTCAGGAACGGCTACCTCAAGCGCGGCCGCAGCCTGGCCGAGCTGGCCCAGGCCTGCGGCGTGGACGCCGCTGCCCTGCAGGCCACGGTGGAGCGCTACAACGACCAGGCCCGCGCCGGCCGCGACGAGGACTTCGCCAAGGGCGAGACGCCCTACAACCGCATCCAGGGCGACGCCGCCGCCGGCCACACCAACCCCTGCATGGCGCCGCTCGAACGCGGCCCGTTCTACGCCGTCAAGGTGGTGGCGGGCAGCCTGGGCACCTTCGCGGGCCTAGCGGTCAACGCCAGCGCCCAGGTGCTGGACACGCAGGGCGCGCCCATCCCGGGCCTGTACGCCGGCGGCAACGACATGGCCAGCGTCATGGGCGGCCACTACCCCAGCGGCGGCATCACCCTGGGCCCGGCCATGACCTTCGGCTTCATCGCCGCGCACCACGCGGCGGGGCGCGACCCGGCCCCCTCGGCCCCCTCCCCCCATTCCGACTGAAAGGACCCCCATGTACTACGAACTCGCCACCCTGACCCTGCCCTTCGGCACCGCCGGCCAAGCCGCCCAGAACGTGCAGGCCTTCGCCGGCGCGCCCGAGGCCCAGGGCGAGCTGTTGGGCTGCTGGTTCACCGACATCGGCCAGCTCAACCAGATGATCGTGCTGCGCGGATTCGCCAGCTTGGACCAGCTGCAGGCCGAGCGCGAGCGCACCCAGCGCAGCGCCAGCCCCTTCGGCTGCGGCGAGATCTTCCAGAGCCTGGAGCAGCACAGCTACAAGGGCTTCCCCTGGATGAAGCCGGTGCGCCCCTCCGCCGAGTCGGGCCTCGCCGGCCCGGTCTACGAGATCCGCAGCTATGGCATCAAGCCGGGCGGCGTGCAGCCGACCCTGGACCTGTGGGAGCAGTACCTGCCGCCGCGCGAGCAGCTCTCGCCCTGCGTGGTGGCTATGCTCGCGCTCGACGGCCCGCTGCGCTTCACCAACATCTGGGCCTACGAGAGCCTGAACGCGCGCAGCCAGATCCGCGCCGATGCCGTGGCCTTGGGGCTCTGGCCGCCCAAGGGCGGCCCGGCCTGGCTGACCACGGCCATGAGCTCGACCATCGCGCTGCCGACGGCGGTGTCGCCTCTGAAGTGAATCAGGGGCACGTCATGTCACGGATCTATTCGCTGGCCTACCTGAGCTCCAACCTCTGCACCCCGCCCGAGGCGGTGCGCCTCGCGGCCGAGCTGGGCTACGCCTACGTCGGCCTGCGCCTGCTGCCCAACGGCCCGGGCGGGCCGCAGCAACAGCTGATAGCCCAGCCCGAGCTGCTGCGCGAGACCCTGGCCGCCATGCGCGACACCGGCGTCGGCATCTTCGACCTGGAGATCATCCGCATAGCCGAGGGCTTCGACGCGCGCAGCTACCTGCCGCTGCTGGAGGCCGGCGCGGCGCTCAAGGCCAAGGCCGTGCTGGTGGCCGGCGACGATACCGACGAGGCGCGCCTGACCGAGGGCTACGCCCGCCTGTGCGAATTGATGGCGCCCTACGGCATGACGGCCGACCTCGAGTTCATGCCCTGGACCGCCGTGCCCGACGCCCGGGCCGCGCTGCGCATCGTTCACGCCGCCGGCAAGCCGGCCAACGCCGGCATCCTGGTCGATGCCTTGCACGTGGCGCGCTCGACCACCACGCTGGACGACCTGCGCGCCATCCCGCGCGAACTGCTGCACTACGCGCAGATCTGCGACGCGCCCACCAGCGCCCAGATCGGCCGGCCGTTCACCGTAGCGGAAATGATCCACACCGCGCGCTGCGCGCGCCTGATGCCCGGCGAAGGTGGCATAGCCATCAAGGCCCTGTTCGCCGCCCTGCCCCAGGACCTGCCGGTCAGCGTCGAGGTGGTGCACCTTGAGCGCATGGCCGAGGTCGACCAGACCGCATGGGCACGCCAGGCGCTCGCGGCCAGCCGCGCCGTCCTGGAGCCGGGCGCCTGATTCCCGCGGAACCATCCATGTCCACAAGTACCGATCCGGTCTCCCGCCTGCCGTTCTTCTTCGGCGCGCGCTGGTTCAGCAGCGCGTGAGACGGGCCCCGCCCCTCACGTGCTCAACCCCGACCTAGACACCGAATTTGGAGAAACACCATGGACTTTTCGCTCAACGAAGAACAGAAGATGATGATAGCCACCGTGCGTCGCTTCATCGCCGAGGAACTCAAGCCGCTCGAGGACGAGATCGAGAACCAGGGCTTCCTGGCCCAGGAGAAGGCGCAGGCCGTGCACGAGAAGGCCAAGGCGCTCGGCCTGTACGCGATGAACATGCCGGCCGAGCTCGGCGGCGGCGGCCTGTCGAATCTGGACCGCATCCTGTGCGAGGAGCAGTTCGGCCACACCACCGACATCCTGATCCGCCGCGCCTTCGGCAACGTCTACGAACCGCTGCTGCACTGCAAGGGCGAGCAGGTAGCGCGCTGGCTCAAGCCCGCCGTCGAAGGCCGGCGCACCTGCGCCATCACCATCACCGAGTCCGGCGCCGGCTCGGACGCGGCCGGCATCAAGACCCACGCCAGGCGCAACGAGGACGGGACCTGGACCCTCAACGGCAGCAAGCACTTCATCAGCGACGGCGAGTGGAGCGACTTCTTCCTGGTCTCGGCCAAGACCGGCGAGAAAGAGATCAGCATGTTCATGGTCGACAAGGGCCTGCCCGGCTTCACCGTAGGCAAGGACCAGAAGATGATGGGCATACGCGGCACGCCGCACCTGGAGCTGTTCTTCGACAACGTGCCACTGGAGCCGGTCGCGCTGCTCGGCGAGCAGGGCCAGGGCTTCAAGCTGGCCATGGGCGCGCTCAACGTGGTGCGCCTGGCCCAGGTCGGCGCGCGCGCCGTGGGCAAGGCCAGCCATGTCTGCGAGCTGATGGTCGAGTACGCCAACGACCGCAAGCAGTTCGGCCAGAAGATTGGCGACTTCCAGCTGGTCCAGCAGATGCTGGCCGACAGCGTGATCGAGATCAACGCCGCGCGCTGGATGGTCTACCAGGCCGCCTGGATGCTGGACCAGGGTTTCGACGCGCGCGAGCAGATCGCCATGGTCAAGGTGCACGCGGCCGAGACCCTGGGCCGCGTGGTCGACCGCGCGGTGCAGGTGTTCGGCGGCATGGGCTTCTGCAAGGAGCTGCCGATCGAGCGCTACTACCGCGACGCGCGCATCTACCGCATCTTCGACGGCACCTCCGAGATCCACCGCACCGTGATCGCCAAGAGCGCGCTCAAGAAGGGCGCGGCCCTGTTCGACCTGAACCGCTAAGGGGGCCATCATGAACGACAAATTCATGAGCGCCGCGCGGGCGGCCGAGCTGATACGCGACGGCGACACCGTGGGCCTGATGGGCGGCGGCGGCGGCCTGATGGAGGCCACGCATTTGTTCGAGGCCGTGCAGGCACGCTTCCTTGCCAGCGGTGCCCCGCGCAACCTGACCATGGTCCACGCCCTGGGCATTGGCGACAAGAAGACCAAGGGCATGAACTGCTTCGCGCACGAGGGCCTGGTCAGGCGCGTGATCGGCGGCCACTGGGTCTGGTCGCCCGCCATGCAGCAGCTGGCGGTGAACGAAAAGATCGAGGCCTACATCCTGCCCGGCGGCGTGTCCTCGCAGCTGATGCGCGAGATCGGCGCCGGCCGCCCCGGCCTGTTCACCCATGTGGGCCTGGGCACGGTCTGCGACCCGCGCCTGGGCGGCGGCTGCATGAACGCGAGCGCCCGCCCCGATCTGCTGGCCGAAGTCGTCACCATGGACGGGCGAGAGGTCCTGCGCTACAAGCCCTTCCCCATCCACGTGGCCCTGGTGCGCGCGAGCAGCGCCGACGAGGACGGCAACATCAGCTTCGAGCACGAGGCCGCCAACCTCGACGCCCAGTCGCTGGCCCTGGCCGCGCGCAACAGCGGCGGCTTGGTTCTAGTGCAGGTGGCCGAGCGCCTGCCCAAAGGCGCGCTCAAGGCGCGCGAGGTGCGCATTCCCTCGGCCTGGGTGGACGCCATCGTGGTCGACCCCGAGCAGCGCACCAGCTACGACATCCCGTTCGACCCGGCCTTCAGCGGCGAGCTGACCGGCGCCGCGCGCGCCGCCAGCGAGGCGGCCGACCATGCGGCCGAGCTCGCCGCGGCCCAGGAGGCCTTCGGCGAGCGCCAGGCCATCGCACGCCGCGCAGCCGTCGAGCTGTTCAACACCGGCAAGCCGCGCCCGGTGGTCAACTACGGCGTGGGCGTGCCCGACGCCGTGGCCAAGCTGATCGCGGCGCGCAACGAGCAGCACCGCCTCTACCAGACCATAGAGCACGGCACCTACGGCGGCACGCTGATGGATGGCGTGCTGTTCGGCTACGCGCGCAACGCCACGGCCATGCTCGACGCGGCCACGCAGTTCGACTTCTACGCCGGCGGCGGCCTGGACATCGCCTTCCTGGGCTTCGGCGAGTTCGACGCCGAAGGCAGCGTCAACGTCAGCAAGCTCGGCGGCCTCACCGTGGGCCCGGGCGGCTTCATCGACATCGCGCAGAACGCGCGCAAGGTGGTGTTCTGCGGCACGCTGGCGGCCAAGGGCGTCAAGCTCGCCACCGGCGACGGCCAGATGCGCGTGCTGCAGCAGGGCGGCGTCAGGAAGCTGGTCAAGAAGGTCGAGCAGATCACCTTCAGCGGCCCGCAGGGCCTGGTGCGCCAGCAGGAGGTGCTGTACCTGACCGAGCGCGCGAGTTTTCGCCTCACGCCCGAGGGCGTCGAGCTGTTCGAGCTCGCGCCCGGCATAGACCTGCAGCGCGACGTGCTGGACCAGATGGACTTCGCGCCCCGCCTCGCGCCCGAGATCGGCCTGATGTCGGCCGAGTTCTTCACCGCGGCCTGAGCCGCAGCCGCCCCAACGCACAAGGAACCCCCATGAAAATCCTCGTCCCCGTCAAACGCGTGGTCGACTACAACGTCAAGGTGCGCGTCAAGTCCGACGGCAGCGGCGTCGACCTGGCCAACGTCAAGATGAGCATGAACCCCTTCGACGAGATTGCCGTCGAGGAGGCCGTGCGCCTCAAAGAAAAAGGCGTGGCCACCGAAGTCATCGCCGTCTCCTGCGGCGTCACCCAATGCCAGGAAACCCTGCGCACCGCCATGGCCATAGGCGCCGACCGCGCCATCCTGGTCGAGACCAACGAGGAACTGCAGCCCCTGGCCGTGGCCAAGCTGCTGGCGGCCCTGGTCGAGAAGGAAAAGCCCGGCCTGGTGATCCTGGGCAAGCAGGCCATAGACGACGACGCCAACCAGACCGGCCAGATGCTGGCGGCTCTCGCCGAGCTGCCCCAGGCCACCTTCGCCTCCAAGGTGGAAGTGGCGGGCGACAAGCTCAGCGTCACGCGCGAGATCGACGGCGGTCTCGAGACCCTGAGCCTCTCGCTGCCCGCCGTGGTCACCACCGACCTGCGCCTGAACGAGCCGCGCTACGTCACCCTGCCCAACATCATGAAGGCCAAGAAGAAGCCACTGGACAACGTCAAACCGGAAGAGCTCGGCGTCGATGTGACCCCGCGCCTGAAGACCCTCAAGGTCGCCGAGCCGCCCAAGCGCGGCGCCGGCATCAAGGTACCCGATGTCGCCACCCTGGTCGACAAGCTCAAGAACGAAGCCAAGGTCATCTGAGGCAAGGAACAGGAGAAACACCATGACCGCACTCGTCATTGCCGAACACGACAACGCCTCCATCAAGGGCGCCACGCTCAACACCGTCACCGCCGCGGCAGAAATCGCCAAGCTGGGCGGCGGCGAGGTCCATGTTCTCGTGGCCGGCCACAACGCAGGGTCCGCCGCCCAAGCCGCCGCAAGAATAGCCGGCGTCTCAAAAGTGATCCACGCCGACGGCGAAGCCCTGGCCCATGGCCTGGCCGAGAACATCGCCGCCCAGGTGCTGGCCCTGGCACCGGCCTACAGCCACATCCTGTTTCCGGCGACGGCCGGCGGCAAGAACTGCGCCCCGCGCGTGGCCGCCAAGCTGGACCTGGCCCAGGTCAGCGAGATCACCAAGGTGCTCAGTCCCGACAGCTTCGAGCGCCCGATCTACGCCGGCAACGCCATCGCCACCGTGCAGAGCCTGGACGCCAAGAAGCTGATCACCGTGCGCAGCACCGGCTTCGACGCCGCGGCAGCGAGCGGCGGCAGCGCCGCCGTCGAGAAGATCGCGGTCGTGGCCGCCAGCGGCAAGAGCAGCTTCGTCTCGAGCGAGATCGCCAGGAGCGAGCGCCCCGAGCTGACCGCCGCCAAGATCGTGGTCTCGGGCGGCCGGGCCCTGGGCTCGGCCGAGAAGTTCAACGAAGTCATCACCCCGCTGGCCGACAAGCTGGGCGCCGCCATTGGCGCGAGCCGTGCCGCGGTGGACGCGGGCTACGCGCCCAACGACCTGCAGGTCGGCCAGACCGGCAAGATCGTGGCGCCGCAGCTCTACATCGCCTGCGGCATCTCGGGTGCGATCCAGCACCTGGCGGGCATGAAGGACGCCAAGGTGATCGTGGCGATCAACAAGGACCCCGAGGCGCCGATCTTCAGCGTCGCCGACTATGGGCTGGAGGCCGACCTGTTCCAGGCCGTGCCGGAGCTGGTCAAGGCGCTGTGAACCAAGGCGTAGCCAAGCGACCGGCCCCCCGCCCCCTCAAGGCTGAGCCCGCAGCACCTCGTAAGCCTGGTTGACCCGCTTGAAGGCGTCTTCGGCGAGCTTCTGCACCAGCGGCGAGACCTGGCCGAGCTTGTCGGGGTGGTAGTGCTGGCGCAGCGAGCGCCGCGCGCGCTCCACTTCGTCCCAGGGGCAACCCTGCTCCAGGCCCAGCACGGCCAGGGCCTGGTCCACGTCCATGCCTTCGTCGGCCGCCGACTCGGCCTCCTCCTCGGGGGCCGGCTGCTGCTGGACCAGGCAGACCGAGGCCTGCCACTCGACCTGGTACTCGGCCTTGCAGGACGGGCAGCGGATCTCGCCGGGCTCGCTCAGGCGCGGGATGCGCAGGCGGGTGTCGCAGCCCGCGCAGCGCATCAGGGCCGGCACCGGCTGCGCCTCGCGGGCCTTGGCCTTTGCAGCGGGCTCGGCCTCCTGGCCGCCCACCGCCTGGCGCAGCGACTCGATGCGCGCGGGCGGCCGGGCGCTCAGCTCCTCCTGCAGCGCCTGGCGCACCGCCGGGTTGCTGCCGTAGTCACGGTGCAGCGCCTCGAGCTCGTCTAGCCCGGCGCCGGCCAGCGGGCGGCTGCGGTCCTTGGGCGGCGCCAGCACGACCTCGGCCGGCTCGGAGGCCGCGAGCTGGCGCGCATGCACGATGTCCTCGGCCGTCAGCGGCTGGGTCGCCAGCGCCTGCTCGGGATCGAGCAGGCCGGCCAGCATCTGCACGCTCAGGGGCGGCAGGTCCAGGAACTCGGCGCAGGCCTGGGCCAGGTCTTCGTCGAGCTTGCTCAGGCGGCGAAAACCGATGCGCAGCTGGCTGATGTCCCAGAAGGACACGCCCATGGCCTTGCCCATCTGCTGCAGCGTGAGGCCGCGCTCGCTCGCGCATTGCGCCAGGGCCGCGATCAGCAGGCCGCCCGGGCGCTTGAGCTCGTCGGGATCGATGCGGCCGCTCCAGGCCTGCGCCTCGTCGGCGAAGTCCATGTCCGGCGCGGCGGCGCGGGCGGTGGCGGTGGTCATGACGGTCCTTTGGTGGCTTGATCTGGTCTGGGTCAGCGCGGCGCGGCCAGGCAGTCGCTGAAGCCGTAGCGCTCGCAGAACGGGCTGCGCGGGTTGGGCAGCCAGGGCGGGATGCGGTGGAAATGCTGGGCCGCCTCGCGCAGCACCTGGTCGCGGTAGGCTGGGTACTTGAAGCCCTGGCCGTCGATGCGCCAGTAGCTCACGCCCTCGATCCGGAAGGGCGTGACGCGCACCGATTCGAAATACGGCGCGAACTCCTCGGCCTGCACAGGCGAGGGCGAGAAGATGCGCATGGGACGGCCGGCCAGCGCGCGGAAGTCGACCACCTGATCGTCCTGGCGCGCGTGGTGCCGGCCGGGGCCGAACACCGGCACGTAGCGGCCGTGGAAATAGGCCAGGATGGCGGCCGGGCTGTAGGCGCGCCCCATCAGCTGGGCGTCGGGCGGCAGGTCCTGCTCGAGCGCGCGCGTCACGGCCTCGGCCTCGCGCAGGAACACCAGCTTCTCGTAGAGCCGGCTGCCCTGCCACCAGGCCAGCGGCGAGGCCATCAGCACCCCCACCAGGACCAGGTGCGGCAGCGACAGGCCCAGGGTCCAGCGCCAGCTGCGGCGCAGCTGAGCCGGCTCCAGCCGCAGCGCGCACCACAGCACGAACAGCGGCACGAAGCCCAGCACCCAGTGCAGGCCCACCTCGCGCCGCACGCTCAGCAGGGTGAAGACGGCCAGCGGGAACAGCCACAGCACGGTCATCGCGCGGCCATAGGCGGGCGCCACGCGCCGCGCGCGCCAGGCCTGCCACAGCAGCCAGGGCGTGAGCAGGTAGGCCGCCATGCCCAGGTAGGTCGCGAAGTTGACCGGCGACCAGGGCTTGCCCTCGTGGCGGTTGAAGAAGTTGAACAGGATGTTGGGCCAGCCGTGCGTGGCGTTGTAGACCAGGTTGAGCGCAATGGACGGCAGTGCGCAGGCGAGCATCAGCGGCAGGGTCCACCAGCGGCGGCGCTGCCAGCCCAGGATGTAGACCGCGTAGGCCAGGCCCAGCAGGGCCGCGAAGTACTTGGACAGGAAGGCCAGGCCCACGAACAGGCCGGCCGCCGCGTACCAGGCGGCGCGGCCGCTCGCTTCGGCGCGCAGGAAGCAGTAGGCCGACAGCGCCATGAAGAAGACCAGCGGCGTGTCGGTGGTGACCAGCACGAACATCCAGCTCCAGGGCAGCACCAGGTAGACCGCGCCGGCCAGCCAGGCCGCGGCCTCGCGCTCGGGCGGCAGGTGGCGGCGCGCCAGGTCGACCAGGCCCAGGGCGATCACGCTGCTCACCAGCAGGGTCAGGCTGCGCAGCACCAGCGGCTGGTCGCTGATGCGGTGCAGCCCGGCCAGCCACCAGCCGACCATGGGCGGGTGGTCGGAGTAGCCCCAGTCGGGCGTGACGCCCCATTGGAAGAAGAAGGCCTCGTCGCCCGTCATGGGAAAGAAGGCGGCCAGCACCAACTTGAGCGCCAGCGTCGCCCAGAAGGTCTTGAGGAACAGGCCGCGGGCCTGCAGGTCGGTGGTCTGCATGGTCGATGCGATGGAATAAGCAGGAAACATGCCCTCAGAACCCATGGTCTCAGGCATCCAGGGCCAGCAGGGCCACGCCCGCCAGGATCAGCGCGCAGCCGGCGCCGCGCAGCCAGGAAAAGGGCTCGCCCAGGAACAGCACGCCCACCGCCAGGGTGACGACGAAGCCCAGGCTCACCATGGGATAGGCCAGGCTGACGTCCAGCCGCGACAGCACCCACAGCCAGAGCGGGACACTCAGGCCGTAGAGCAGCAGGCCGGCCCAGACCAGGGGGCTGGCCAGGGCCTGAAGATAGGTCGCGAGCCAGCCGGCCGGCGCGAGCCCGTCCGCGGCGGGCCGCGTCATGCCGAGCTTGAGCAGCACCTGGGCGGCGGCCGAGATCAGCACGCAGGCCAGGGCCATGGCGACGGAGGCGAGCTTCATGACAGCCTCCCAACGAATGCCCGGCAGAGCTCGAAACCGCAGCCCTTGGCGGCCAGCAGCGCGAACGCGGCCATGGCCGCGCCGATCAGCCAGCTCAGCCGGTCCTTGAGCGCGAACTGCAGCGGGTCCTCGCCATGCAGCTCGCGCCGCCCGGCCTTGAGCCACATGCGCATGATCCAGGCCAGCAGCAGCGGGCCGGCGGCCCACAGCCACTGCGGCTCGGCGTATTGCTGGCGCACGTTCTGGCTGTCGATGTAGAGCGTGAACACCATCACGGCCAGGAAGCCGCTGGCCACGCCGAAGGCGCGCAGCAGGGCCAGGTCGCCGCGCCGGTAGCCGCGGCCCGGCACCTTGCGCGCGCCGGCCTCGCCGCTCATCTCCTCGAGCTCGGCACAGCGCTTGACCAGGGCCAGGCTGAGGAACAGGAACAGCGAGATCGCGAGCAGCCAGTTCGACAGCATCACGCCGGCCACCACCGCGCCGGCCGCGATGCGCAGCGTGTACAGGCCCGACAGCAGCAGCACATCGAGCAGGGCCACGCGCTTGAAGCGCAGCGAATAGGCCAGCGTGAGCGCCACGTAGAGCAGCAGCATCAGCAGGAAGCCGCGCGACAGGGCCATGGCCAGCACCAGGGCCGCCGCCATCAGCACCCCCATCAGCCCCAGGCCCTGCGCGATCGAGATCCGGCCCGCCGCCAGCGGCCGGTGGCGCTTGTAGGCATGGCGCCGGTCGTTGGGCAGGTCCAGCATGTCGTTGACCAGGTAGGTCGCCGAGGCGCAGAGGCCGAAGGCCACGAAGGCCAGGACCATGCTCAGCCAGGCGTCCGGCGCCGTGATGTGGGCCGCCAGCAGCGGCACGAACAGCAGCGCGTTCTTGGCCCATTGCGTGATGCGGATCGCGCGCAGCAGCGTGGCCAGGCGCAGCGGCTCGCCCGGCAGCACGCGCGCCTGCGGGTGCTGGCTCTTGAGCGCGCGCAGCACACCGGCCGGCGCGTTGTGCGCGATCGCGGCGCGCGCGCCGGCCCAGACCGGCAGGTCGTCGGCGCTGTTGCCCGCGTAGGCGAAATGCGCATAGCCGGCCTCGCGCGCATGCTGCTCGATCAGTCGGCGCTTGTGCTCGCGGCTGAGGTTCAGCGGCTCGCCCGGGGCATTGCTGCCCAGCCAGTCGTCGAACAGCCCCAGGTGCTCGGCCACGGCGCGTACCACGCGCAGGTCGGCCGCGCTGGCCAGGATCAGCCGGCGCCCCTGGGCATGCTGCTCGCGCAGCCAGTCCAGCAGCGGCTGATTGTAGGGCAGGCCGGCCGGGTCGGGCACGGCCAGGTCGGCGATGCGGCGCTTGAAGCCGGCCTTGCCCTCGGCCAGCCAGGCCGGCCAGCGCCACAGGCTGGCCGGGTCGCTGCGCAGGGCCAGCAGCATGGACTCGTGCAGCGTGTCGGTCAGCAGCAGGGTGCCGTCCATGTCCACGTACAGCGGCAGGGCCGGGTCGTCGTGCGGGTCGGCGGCCGGCGACGCATGCTGCGGGGGCGCGGCGGCGGACGTTTGGTTCATGCGGAAGACTCGTTTCGTTTCTTGCCGAGGGTAACAGCTTCGCTTGACCGCTTCATTCAGCGCCAGACCGCTTCCAGCGCCGCCCAGGCTGTCCATGGGCGGGGCAGCGCTGGGACTCGTATTTGGAGATTTTTGGAACGGTTTTGGCGAAATCATTGGATTTTCTCGCAGGCAACGCGGAAACTCGGGCCGCCACAAGGAGCCTCGCATGAGCTTTGCAAATCATTCAGCGTTCTGGCCATGAGCCATACCGAGTTCGACTACATCATCGTGGGGGGCGGGCGACTTGGAGCCGTTGGGCGAGGGGCCCCGCCCTGCGGGGATCGACCCGGCGTAAAGGATGCGTTTCGGCCATGAGCAACACCAGCTTCGACTACATCATCGTGGGGGCCGGAACCGCGGGCTGCCTGCTCGCCAACCGCCTCTCGGCCGATCCGTCCAAGCGCGTGCTGCTGATCGAGGCCGGGCACAAGGACGACTACCACTGGATCCACATCCCGGTGGGCTACCTCTACTGCATAGGCAATCCGCGCACCGACTGGCTCTACCAGACCGAGCCCGACGCGGGCCTGAACGGCCGCCGCCTGCGCTACCCGCGCGGCAAGACCCTGGGCGGCTGCTCCAGCATCAACGGCATGATCTACATGCGCGGCCAGGCGCGCGACTACGACGGCTGGGCCGAGCTGACCGGCGACGCCAGCTGGCGCTGGGACAGCGTGCTGCCGGCCTTCAAGCGGCACGAGGACCACTACAAGGGCGCCGACGCCCTGCACGGCGCGGGCGGCGAATGGCGCGTGGAAAAGCAGCGCCTGCGCTGGGACGTGCTGGACGCCTTCGCCCAGGCCGCGCAGCAGGCCGGCATCCCGGCCACGGCCGACTTCAACCGCGGCGACAACGAGGGCGTGGGCTACTTCGAAGTCAACCAGAAGGCCGGCTGGCGCTGGAACACGGCCAAGGCCTTCCTGCGCCCCACCTGCTGGGGCCGGCCCAACTTCGAGCAATGGACCTCGGCCCAGGTCGCCCGGCTGGTCTTCGAGGCCCAGGCCGACGGCAGCCAGCGCTGCACCGGGGTGCAGGTCTGGACCGGGAAGGAGATGGTCACCGCAACGGCCACGCGCGAGGTGGTGCTGAGCGCCGGCAGCATAGGCTCGCCGCAGATCCTGCAGCTCTCGGGCGTGGGCCCGGCCGAGCTGCTGCGCCAGCATGGCATCGCGCCGCTGCTGGACCTGCCCGGCGTGGGCGCCAACCTGCAGGACCACCTGCAGATCCGCGCGGTCTACAAGGTGCAGGGCGTCAAGACGCTCAACACCCTGGCGAGCACCCCCTGGGGCAAGGCGCGGATCGCCCTGGAATACCTGCTCAGGCGCAGCGGCCCCATGAGCATGGCGCCCAGCCAGCTCGGCGCCTTCACGCGCAGCGACCCGACCCTGCCCCACCCCAACCTCGAGTACCACGTGCAGCCGCTCTCGCTGGACGCCTTCGGCGAACCCCTGCACGGCTTCCCGGCCTTCACCGCCAGCGTCTGCAACCTCAACCCCACCAGCCGCGGCAGCGTGCAGATCAAGAGCCCGCGCTTCGAGGACGCGCCGGCCATCGCGCCCAACTACCTGTCCACGCCCGAGGACCGCCAGATCGCCGCCGACAGCCTGCGCCTGACGCGGCGCATCGTGGCCCAGCCGGCCCTGGCGCCCTACCGGCCCGAGGAATACAAGCCCGGCCCGCAGTACCAGAGCGACGAGGAGCTCGCACGCCTGGCCGGCGACATCGCGAGCACCATCTTCCACCCGGTCGGCACCACCAAGATGGGCCATGCCGACGACCCCATGGCAGTGGTCGACACGCGCCTGCGCCTGCTCGACGGACGCGGCGGCCAGGTGGCCGGCCTGCGCGTGGTGGACGCCGGCGTGATGCCGCGCATCACCAGCGGCAATACCAACAGCCCCACGCTGATGGTCGCCGAGCGGGCCGCGCAGTGGATCACCGCCGAGGCCGGCTGAGCCACTGAATGGCCCCTCCCCGGGGAATTCCCGAGGAGGGAAATCCCCTATGCACAAGTGCGGTGCCACACCTTACAGTCACGGCACTCGCGGAACGGGCCCTAGACGGCACCGTCCAATCGAGGGGCCTAGGAGACAAACCTAATTAGCAAAATATTTGATTCAGGCATCCGAAACGAGATGTTTTTTTCAAGGCGCCGGCAACCCCGGCGCCTTTTTCTTTGTGGGCCCAGGCTCACGCGCCCTGCCCGGCAACGCACCATCCCGGTGCGACAATCCCCGCATGGAACTCGTGATTGTCTCGCTGGCGTCGCTGCTGGCCGGCCTGGTCGACGCCATCGTCGGCGGCGGCGGGCTGGTCCTGCTGCCGGCCCTGTTCGCCGTCTTTCCCAGCGCCGCCCCCGCCACCCTGCTGGGCACCAACAAGAGCGCTTCGGTCTGGGGCACGGCCTTCGCGCTGGCGCAGTACAGCCGCCGCGTGCAGATGCGCTGGCCGGTGCTGCTGCCGGCCACGGCCATGGGCTTCGCGGGATCGCTGGCCGGCGCCTGGGCCGTGACCCTGATCGACCCCGGCTTCCTGCGCCGCGCCCTGCCCTTCGTGATGCTGGGCGTGCTGGCCTACACCCTGGCGCGCAAGGAACTGGGCCGCACCCACGCGCCGCGCTTCGCCGGCCGTCACGAGGTGGGCGTGGCCAGCGCGATCGGTCTGGTCATAGGCCTGTACGACGGCTTCTTCGGCCCCGGCACCGGCAGCTTCCTGGTGTTCCTGTTCGTGCGCCTGCTGGGCTACGACTTCCTGAACGCCTCGGCCTCGGCCAAGCTGGTCAATGTCGCCACCAACCTCTCGGCGCTGATCCTGTTCACGCTCAAGGGCCATGTCTGGTGGCATCTCGCCCTGCCGCTGGCCTTGGCCAACATCGCCGGCAGCCTGGTCGGCACCCGCCTGGCCCTGCGCCACGGCGCCGGCTTCGTGCGCGGCGCCTTCATCGCCGTGGTCAGCGCGCTGATCCTCAAGACCGGCTACGACGCCTTCCTGCGCTGAGAGCAGGCGCACGCTCACTTGAGAAAGCAGTCCAGCAGCGACTGCAGCACCGCCGGCTGCTTGCGCTCGTTCCAGACGCAGAACACCTCGGAGCGGATCTCGGATTCGGGCAGGGGGCAGTACTGCACGCCGGCCACGCCGCTGTGCATCAGGGCAGCGGGCACCAGGGCATGGCCGGTGCCCTTGGCCACCAGGGCCACCACGCTGAGCCAGTGCCGCACCTCGTGCCGCAGCAGCGGCTGCAGGCCCTGTTCGGCGCAGAGCGCCAGCACGCGCTCGTAGTAGTCGGGCGAGGCGCTCTTGGAGAAGAGCACCAGGGGCTCGGACGCCAGGGCGCGCAGGTCCAGCGGGCGCTGCGCCGCGGCCGGATGCCCCGCGGGCAGGCAGGCGACGAAGGGCTCGGACATGTAGAGCCGCTGGCTCAGGCCGGCCGGCACGCGCGCCTGGTGCACGAAGCCCAGGTCGATCTGGCCGCGCGCCAGGGCCTCGACCTGCTCGGCCGAATTGAGCTCCATGAGCTCGACCCGCACCTGGGGCTGCCCCTGCTGGAAGGCCGCCAGCCGCTCGGTCAGGCCGCGAAACAGCATGGAGCCCACGAAGCCCACGCGCACGCGCTGGGTCACGCCCGCCGCCACGTCGCGCGCCTGGGTGGCGGCGGCCGCGGCCTCGTCGAGCACGCGCTGGGCCGAGGCGCGGAAGGCCTCGCCGGCCGGCGTGAGCTTGACGCCATGGCTGCTGCGCTCGAACAGCAACACGCCCAGCGAGGCCTCGAGCTGCTTGATATTGAAGCTCAGCGGCGGCTGCGAGATGTGCAGGCGCTTGGCGGCCCGGCCGAAATGCAGCTCTTCGGCCAGGGCGAGGAAATAGCGCAGATGACGCAGCTCCATGGCAATACAAGCCTTGTATCGAATCAATGAAATTCAATATTAGACACATGGGTACCGGGCGCCAACAATGGCCTCATGAACGCCCGACTGCCCAC
>SCMQ01000055.1 GCA_005503335.1 Comamonadaceae bacterium 2FH | reverse complement strand
GCAGTCGCCCGCGAAACCCTTGCCTTCGGCTAACTCTTCCCCTTGCCGGGCGAGTAGAGGACTTTCACCTCCGAGTGGGTGCGCCCTGCCGGGCGCACCGCAAAAAAGCCCGCACAGGGCGGGCTCGGGAATCATGGAGCGGGAGACGGGAATCGAACCCGCGTATGAAGCTTGGGAAGCTGCCGTTCTACCATTGAACTACACCCGCGAACGGCCGGATTCTACTTCAGGATGTCGCCCACGCAGAGGTACTTGATTTCCACGTACTCGTCCATGCCGTGGTGCGAGCCCTCGCGGCCCAGGCCCGACTGCTTGACGCCGCCGAAGGGCACATGCTCGCTGGCGATGATGCCCACGTTGATGCCGACCATGCCGTACTCCAGCGCCTCGCTGACGCGGAAGATGCGGCCCACGTCGCGGCTGTAGAAATAGCTGGCCAGGCCGAACTCGGTGGCGTTGGCCGCGTCAATCGCCTCCTGTTCGGTCTTGAAGCGGAATACCGGCGCGAACGGGCCGAAGGTCTCCTCGCGGGCGCAGAGCATGTCGGGCGTGGCCTCGGCCACCACCGTGGGCTCGAAGAACTGGCCCGAGAGCTGCTTGCCGCCGGCCACCACGCGGCCGCCCTTGGCCAGGGCGTCGGCCACGTGGCGCGCCACCTTCTCGACCGCGGCCGGCTCGATCAACGGGCCCTGGACCACGCCTTCCTCGAAGCCGTTGCCGACCTTGAGCGCCTTCACCTTGGCCGCGAACTTCTCCACGAAGGCCTCGTAGACCCCGTCCTGCACGTAGATGCGGTTGGCGCAGACGCAGGTCTGGCCCGCGTTGCGGTACTTGCTGGCCATCGCGCCTTCGACGGCCGAGTCGATGTCGGCGTCGTCGAACACGATGAAGGGCGCGTTGCCGCCCAGCTCCAGCGAGAGCTTTTTGACCGTGGGCGCGCTCTGCGCCATCAGGGTGCGGCCGACCTCGGTGCTGCCGGTGAAGCTGATGTGGCGCACCGTGTCGCTGGCGCAGATGAGCTTGCCGATCGCGATCGAGTTCGCGCTGTCGGCCGTGATCAGGTTGAGCACGCCGGCCGGGATGCCGGCGCGCTGGGCCAGTTCGGCCGCGGCCAGCGCCGTCAGCGGCGTGAGCTCGGCCGGCTTGATCACCACCGGGCAGCCCGCGGCCAGGGCCGGCGCGACCTTGCGCGTGATCATGGCCAGCGGGAAGTTCCAGGGCGTGATGGCGGCGCAGACGCCGATGGGCTGCTTGACCACCAGCAGGCGCCGGTTGTTGTCGAAGGTCGGCAGGGTCTCGCCGTTGACGCGCTTGGCTTCTTCGGCGAACCACTCGACGAAGCTGGCGCCGTAGGCCACCTCGCCCTTGGCCTCGGGGAAGGGCTTGCCCTGCTCGGCGGTCATGATGCGGCCCAGGTCCTCCTGGTTCGCCATCAGCAGGTCGTACCACCTGCGCAGGATGTTGCTGCGCTCCTTGGCGGTCTTGGCCTTCCAAGCCGGCCAAGCCGCGTCGGCGGCGGCGATCGCGGCCTGGGCCTGCTCGGGGCCGAGGTTGGCCACGTCGGCGAGCTTGCGGCCGGTGGCGGGGTCCAGCACCTCGAAGCGGCCGGGGCCGGCGACCCACTGGCCGTTGATCAGGGCGTCGGTCTTGAGCAGGCTGGGGTCGTTGAGCAGGGCGAGGGGCGAGGTGGGGGTGTCCATGAGGTCTCCGGTGAAGTCAGGGGTAATTATTTAACTTGTTAAGTAATTTTGCCAGATTCGCAGCGTTTTAAAGCATAGCCCGTGGCAGAAACCGGGTCGGCCGCCAGGGCGGGCCGAAATCTATAATGACCGGTTCAACCCAATCAGGCCCAGGCATGCGGGCGCGTTCCCGGGCGCCGGCCAGGCCTTTCTCACCACGATGAGCCATCCCACTTTTTCCGTTGCCGACATCCGCAGGATCTTCCTGGACTTCTTTGCTTCCAAGGGGCATCAGGTGGTGGCGTCCAGCCCGCTGGTGCCGGGCAACGACCCGACGCTGATGTTCACCAACTCGGGCATGGTTCAGTTCAAGGACGTGTTCCTCGGCACGGACAAGCGCAGCTATGTGCGCGCCGCCTCGGTCCAGGCCTGCCTGCGCGCGGGCGGCAAGCACAACGACCTGGAGAACGTGGGCTACACCGCGCGGCACCACACCTTCTTCGAGATGCTGGGCAACTGGAGCTTCGGTGACTACTTCAAGCGCGAATCGCTGAAGTGGGCCTGGGAGCTGCTGACCGAGGTCTACAAGCTGCCGGCCGACAGGCTCTGGGCCACGGTCTACATCGAGGACGACGAGGCCTACGACATCTGGACCCAGGAGATCGGCCTGCCGCCCGAGCGCGTGGTGCGCATCGGCGACAACAAGGGTGCGCGCTACCAGTCCGACAACTTCTGGATGATGGCCGACACCGGCCCCTGCGGCCCCTGCTCGGAAATCTTCTTCGACCACGGCCCCGACGTGGCAGGCGGCCCGCCCGGATCGCCCGATGCCGACGGCGACCGCTACATCGAGATCTGGAACAACGTGTTCATGCAGTACGACATGCAGGAAGACGGTTCCGTCAAGAAGCTGCCCGCGCCCTGCGTGGACACCGGCATGGGCCTGGAGCGCCTGGCCGCCATCCTGCAGCATGTGCACAGCAACTACGAGATCGACCTGTTCGCTGCCCTGATCAAGGCCGCGGCGCGCGAGACCGGCTGCGCCGACCTGGCCAACCCCTCGCTCAAGGTGATCGCCGACCATATCCGCGCCACCGCCTTCCTGGTGGCCGACGGCGTGATCCCCTCCAACGAGGGCCGCGGCTACGTGCAGCGCCGCATCGTGCGCCGCGCCATCCGCCACGGCTACAAGCTGGGCCGCAAGGCGCCGTTCTTCCACAAGCTGGTGCCCGACCTCGTCGCGCTGATGGGCGCGGCCTACCCGAACCTGGCGGCCAACGCCCAGCGCATCGCCGAGGTGCTGCAGGCCGAGGAGGAGCGCTTCTTCGAGACCCTGGAAAACGGCATGGAGATCCTGGACGCGGCCCTGGCCGATGGCGGCAAGGTGCTGCCCGGCGAGGTCGCGTTCAAGCTGCACGACACCTACGGCTTCCCGCTGGACCTCTCGGCCGACGTCTGCCGCGAGCGCGGCCTGTCGGTCGACGAGGCCGGCTTTGCCTCCGCCATGGAAAAGCAGAAGGCCCAGGCGCGCGCGGCCGGCAAGTTCAAGATGGACCGCGCGCTCGAGTACAGCGGCGATGGCAACGACTTCGTCGGCTACGAGCAGCTCGAGGCCGCGGCCAAGGTGGTCGCGCTCTACCACGAGGGCACGCCGGTGCAGGAGCTCAAGGCCGGCCAGAGCGGCGTGGTGGTGCTCGACACCACGCCCTTCTACGCCGAAAGCGGCGGGCAGGTCGGCGACCAGGGCCGCATCACGGCCGCGGCCGGTACCTTCGAAGTGGCCGACACGCAGAAGATCAAGGCCGACGTCTACGGCCACCACGGCAGCCTGGTCGCCGGCGCGCTGAAGCTCGGTGATGCGGTCAAGGCCCAGGTCGACACCGCGCTGCGCGGCTCGACCATGCGCAACCACTCGGTCACCCATTTGATGCACAAGGCGCTGCGCGAGGTGCTGGGCCAGCATGTGCAGCAGAAGGGCTCGCTGGTCAACGCCGAGCGCACGCGCTTCGACTTCGCGCACAACGCGCCGGTCAGCGACGCGCAGGTCCGCGAGATCGAGACGCGCGTGAACGCCGAGATCCTGGCCAACCTGGCGACCCAGGCGCGCGTGATGGACATCGAGTCGGCGCAGAAGGTCGGCGCCATGATGCTGTTCGGCGAGAAATACGGCGAGCAGGTGCGCGTGCTCGACATCGGCACCAGCCGCGAGCTTTGCGGCGGCACCCATGTGGCGCGCACCGGCGACATCGGCCTGTTCAAGATCGTGGCCGAGGGCGGCGTGGCCGCCGGCGTGCGCCGCATCGAGGCTGTGACCGGCCAGAACGCGCTGGCCTACCTGCAGTCGCTGGAGAGCACGGTGGCCCAGGCCGCCGGCACGCTCAAGGCACCGCCGGCCGAGCTGCAGGGGCGCCTCGTCCAGGTGCTGGACCAGGTCAAGTCGCTGGAGAAGGAAGTCGCCGCGCTCAAGGGCAAGCTGGCCTCCAGCCAGGGCGACGAGCTCGTGGCCAAGGCGGTGGACGTGAAGGGTCTCAAGGTGCTGGCCGCCAAGCTCGACGGTGCCGACGCCAAGACCTTGCGCGACACCATGGACCAGCTCAAGAACAAGCTCAAGACCGCGGCCATCGTGCTCGCCGCGGTGGACGGCGACAAGGTGCAACTCGCGGCCGGCGTCACGGCCGACAGCGTGGCCAGGCTCAAGGCCGGCGAGCTGGTCAACTTCGTGGCCCAGCAGGTCGGTGGCAAGGGCGGCGGCAAGCCCGACATGGCCATGGCCGGCGGCACCGACGCGAGCAAGCTCGCGGCGGCGCTCGCCAGCGTGCAGGCCTGGGTGGCCGAGCGGGCCTGACGACCGCTTGACATCGAGTCAAGGGGCGCTGCGGCGCCCCTTGCCGTTGCTGAAGCTCAGTCAGGCCAGTCCAGCCGCAGCTGGCTTTCAAATCGCCGCGCCTGGCCCGTGACCGGGTCGGTGAAGGCGATCGCGCGCGCCAGCAGGCGCAGCGGTTTGGCAAAGTCCTCGAGCTCGTCGGGGCCGCGTCGCACATCGGGGTAGAACTGGTCGCCGACCAGGGGCAGGCCCAGCGCGTTCATGTGCACGCGCAGCTGGTGCCGCTTGCCGGTCACGGGCTCGAGGCGGTAGCGCGCCCAGGCGCCGCGCCGCTCGAGCGGTGCGATGCGCGTCTCGCTGTTGGGCGCCAGTCCTTCCTCGGGCCGGGCCTCGCGCATGCGGTAGAAGGCCTGCTCCTGCTCGAGGATATGGCTGCGCCGGGTCTGCGGCCAGGCCAGGCCATCGCGCCAGGGCGCGATGGCCTCGTAGCATTTGTCCACCTGGCGCTCGCGGAACAGGCGCTGGTAGGCGTCGCGGTCCTGGGGGCGCAGGCTGAACAGCACCAGGCCGGCGGTCTCGCGGTCGATGCGGTGCAGCGGGCTCAGATCGGGCAGCTTGAGGCGCTGCTTGAGCCGCACCACCAGGGTCTCGCGCACGTAGCGCCCGCCGGGCGTGACGGGCAGGAAATGCGGCTTGTCGGCCACCAGCAGCAGCTCGTCCTGGAACAGGATGCGTTCCTCGAACGGCACCTGGGGCTCGGCCGGCAGGCGGCGCCAGTAGTAGGCGCGGATGCCGCTGCGGCATTGGGTCTCGGGGGAGAGCGGCTGGTTGTGCTCGTCCACCACCTCGCCGGCCTCCATGCGCTCGCGCCACTCGTCGCGGCTGACCACGGGCAGGCGCTCGGCCAGGAAGTCGAGCAGCAGCGGCCAGGGCACGCGCCGCATCTGGGGCAGGGCCACGCAGCTGGGCGACACGCCGTCGCGCATCGGGATCGCGGGGTTCTTGACGGCGTAGGCCATGCCGGGGGAAGGCTCAAATCCGGCGGAACACCAGGTCCCAGACGCCGTGGCCGAGTTTGAGGCCGCGGTTCTCGAACTTGGTCAGCGGCCGGTAGTCAGGCTTGGGCGCATAGCCCTCGGCGGTGTTCCTGAGCAGCGGCTCGGCGCCCAGCACCGCGAGCATCTGCTCGGCATAGGGCTCCCAGTCGGTGGCGCAGTGGATGTAGGCGCCGGGCTTGAGGCGCGCGGCCAGCTTGGCCACCAGCGGCGGCTGGATCAGGCGGCGCTTGTGGTGGCGCTTCTTGTGCCAGGGGTCGGGGAAGAAGATGTGCACGCCGTCCAGCGAGGCCTCGGGCAGCATGTGGTCCAGCACCTCGACCGCGTCGTGGGGCAGGATGCGGATATTGGTGAGGCCCTGCTCGCCGATGCGCTTGAGCAGCGCGCCCACGCCGGGCTCGTGCACCTCGCAGCACAGGAAGTTGTCCTCGGGTCGCACGCGCGCGATATGGGCCGTGGCCTCGCCCATGCCGAAGCCGATCTCCAGGATCAGCGGCGCGCTGCGGTCGAAGGCGGCATCGGCGTCCAGCGGCGCCGCGCGGTAGCTCAGCAGGAACTGCGGGCCCAGGGTCTCGAAGGCCTTGGCCTGGCCGGTGGTGGTGCGGCCGGCGCGGCGCACATAGCTCTTGATGGCCTTGGGAAAGGCGACGCCTTCGGGCGGCTGGCCCTGGCTCGGGCGGTCGGTGGGGAGTTCGGTGCTCATGGGGCAGGGGAGGGAGGCCGCGCGCGGTGCGGGCCGGGCCCCGGATTTTAAGGTTTCAGCGCGCGGCGGCCGCCGCCCAGCGCGCGCGCCAGGCGCCCACCCAGGCGGCCAGGGCCTTGTCCAACGGGCTTGGCTGGGGCGGCAGGTCCAGCATGGCCGCGGCGGCGTTGAGCGCGGCCAGCGGGTCGGCCAGGTCCAGCGGCTGGGCGCCGTTCTGCTTGGACAGCTTCTCGCCGTTCGATCCGAACACCAGTGGCGTGTGCAGGTAGCGCGGCTGGGCCAGGCCCAGGGCGCGCTGCAGCAGTATCTGGCGCGGCGTGTTGTCGGCCAGGTCCTCGCCGCGCACCACGTCGCTGATGCCCTGATCGGCGTCGTCGACCACCACCGCGAGCTGGTAGGCCCAGAGGCCGTCGGCGCGCTTGAGCACGAAGTCGCCGACCTCGGCCGCCACGTCCTGTTGCTGGGGCCCGAGCCGGCGGTCCGTCCACTGCACGGGAGGGACACCGTCCGTGCGCAGGCGCCAGGCGCGCGCCGGCCGGCCGTGCAGGCCTGCGCGGCAGGTGCCGGGATAGACCGCGGCGCTGTGGCGCTGGCGGGTTTGGCCCAGCGCGGCCTGGGCTGCTGCGATGTCCTTGCGCGAGCAGGCGCAGGGGTAGGCCAGGCCGGCGGCGACCAGGCGGTCCAGCGCCTGCTGGTAGGCCGCGTGGCGCCGCGACTGCCAGAGCACGGGCTCGTCCGAGTGCAGGCCGCAGGCCGCGAGCTGCTGCAGGATGAGCTGGTCGGCGCCGGGCACGCAGCGCGGCTGGTCCACGTCCTCGATGCGCAGCAGCCAGCGCCCGCCGTGGGCGCGCGCGTCGAGCCAGCTGGCCAGGGCCGCCACCAGCGAGCCGGCATGCAGGGCGCCGGTGGGCGAGGGGGCGAAGCGGCCTCTGTAGGCCTGGCTCGGACCGCCGCCGCTCATGGACTCAGTTGCCGCCGGGCCGCCCCAAGGCAACTGCGGCCCCCTCGGGGGCCGGGCCGAAGCGTGATGCCTCGGAACGTGCATAGCGTAGGCCCGGCATGGGCTCGCTTCGCTGCACAGCTGCGCGCACGGACGCTGCGCGAGCCCAGCGCAGCACACGAAGTGGCAAGCGTGGGGGCCATCATGCTCAGGCCGCGGCCAGTGCCAGTTCCAGGCCGGAGACGAAGGCGTCCTCGACGCGGTGGCCCAGGCACCAGTCGCCGCACAGTCCCAGGCCGGCCCGGGCGTCCCACAAGTGGCTGCGACCCAGCGCCTGCGTGGTCTGTGCATGGCGCCAGCGATGCGTCTCGGCGTGGACCGGCGTAGCGCGTATGCCCGTGATCTCGGCAAAGCCCTTGAGCAGCTTGGCCTGCACGCGCTCGGCCTGGTCCTCCAGGTGCTCCTGCGACCAGGCGGCGCTGGCCTGCACGGTCCAGCGCTCGATCGGGTCCCGGCCGGGCTTGGACGACTCGCGCGCCAGCCAGGCCACGCGGTGGTGCAGGCTGCGCGCAGCGTTCCACTGCGGGCCCAGCGTCGTGAGGCCGGGCTGCACGGCGTGGGGGAAGGCCAGCATCAGCGTCCAGCAGGGCGCCACGGTGACGCTGTCCAGCGGCTGGGCCAGCTCCGGCGCCTGGCGCGAGTCCTTGAGCAGATCGCGCGCCTGGGCCGCGGGCAGGGCCAGCAGCACGGCGTCGAAGCCCGAGTACACATGGTGCGCGTCCTCGGCCCCGGTGGTGCGCAGCTGCCAGCGCCCGGCGTCCAGGGCGTCGGGCTCGATGTGGGTGACTTGCGTCTGCAGCGTCACCCGGCCGCCGTCGTGCAGGGGCTTGGCCCAGTGCCGTACCAGGGCGTTCATGCCGGGTGCGGGCACCCAGTGCGGCTCCAGCGCGGGCAGGGCGGCCTCGGCGACCCGGCCCCGGGCATCGAGCACGCGCACGGCGTTGGCGCTCCAGCGCTTGCACAGGCCGGGCGCGGTGTCCAGGGCCCGCTCGAAACGCGGGTCGCGCACGGTGAAGTACTGGCTGCCGTGATCGAAGGTGCCGAAGGGGCTGGCGTGCGTGGCCATGCGCCCGCCATAGCCCCGGCTCTTCTCGAACACCGAGACCTGGTGGCCGGCCTGGGCCAGCGTGCGGGCGCAGGCGATGCCGGCCATGCCGGCACCGACGACGGCGAAATGCCGCGGCGCCTTGGCGCGCGATGGAGTGGAGGTCTTTTTCATGGTGGGCTTGCGAGCTGAGACAGCTTCGACTCTACACGCTGCGGTGCCGCTGCAGCAGCGCGGCGCGCGTGGCCGGTGCCTCCAGGTGCTGCAGCCACCATTGCAGGGCACGCCCCGGAGGCCCCGCGCCGGCGCCGCGCCAGGCGTAGCTCAGCGAGGTCAGCCGCGCCGGCCGCTGCACGCGTTTGGCGACCAGGCGGCCGGTCTCGACATAGGGCTGGGCCAGGCTTTCGGGCAGAAAGCCGCCGCCCAGCCCGCGCAGCTGCGCGTCGAGCTTGGCGCGCATATTGGGCACGGTGAAGACATCCTGCCCTCCGAGCAGGCCTATGGTCAGGCCGCCGCCGCGCTGCACCGAGTCGGCCACGGCCACGGCACGGTGCTGCTGCAGCAGCGCGTCGCTCAGTGGCTCGTCCGCCGCGGCCAGCGGGTGGTGCGGCGCCACGGCGTAGACGAAGCCGATCTGGCCCAGGGGCTTGTGGTGGATCTCGGCGCGCGCGCCGGCCTCCAGCGGCACGCCTATGGCCAGGTCGGCCTGGCCCGAGCTCAGCGCCGCCAGCGTGCCGGACAGAGTCTCGTCGCGTATGCGCAGGCGCGTCGGCGGGTTCTGCGCCAGAAAGGCCTCGCAGAGCTCCATCACCACGGCCTGCGCGATGGCGCTGTCCACCGCCAGCGTGAACTGCGACTCCCAGCCGGTGGCGACGCGCCGCACGCGGTTGGCCATGGCATCGATTTCGTCGAGCAGGCGCGCGCCTTCGCGCAGCAGCTCGGCACCGGCCGCCGTGGGTCGCGCCTGGCGCGCGCTGCGGTCGAACAGCAGCACGTCCAGCGCATCCTCGATCTGGCGCACGCGGTAGGTCAGGGCGCTGGGCACCAGGCCAAGCTGGCGGGCGGCCGCGGCGAAGCTGCCCGTCGCAGCGATGGCCTGCAGCATGGCGAGCGCGTCGGGGGTCAGGACATCGCGTGGCGTTTGCATGGCGAGGTGTTTTCGATTCAAATATTTTGAATGATGCCATCAAGCCGCGTGGACCGCAGCAGCCGGATGCCGCTCTAAAGTTTGGGCATTGACGGAGATCAACCATGCTCAAGATTCGCAAATCCCAGGACCGCGGCCATGCCGACCATGGCTGGCTCAAGTCGTACCACAGCTTCTCGTTCGCCAACTACTACGACCCGGCCCACATGGGCTGGGGCAAGCTGCGCGTGATCAACGAGGACCGCATCGCGCCCGGTGCCGGCTTCGGCGCCCATGGCCACCGCGACATGGAGATCATCAGCTACGTGCTGTCGGGCGAGCTCGCGCACAAGGACAGCATGGGCAATGTGCAGGGCATACAGCCGGGCGAGGTGCAGCGCATGAGCGCCGGCCGCGGCGTGATGCACAGCGAGTTCAACCATGCGCCGGGCCAGACCACGCATTTCCTGCAGATCTGGATCGAACCGAACGAGCGCGGCATCGCGCCGGGTTACGAGCAAAAGCGCTTCGACGACGCGGGCAAGCGCGGCCAGCTGCGGCTGGTCGCCTCGCCCGACGGCGCGCAGGGCTCGGTGACTATCCATGCCGACGCGGCGCTCTACGCCGGCCTGTTCGACGGCGCTGAATCGGCCCGCCTGGTGCTGGATCCGGCGCGCAAGGCCTATGTGCACCTGGTGCGCGGCGCCCTGCAGGTCAACGGCCAGGCGCTGTCGGCCGGCGATGCGGCCCTGCTGGCGGACGAGGCCGAGCTGCGGCTGAGCCACGGCGAGGCGGCCGAGGTGCTGGTGTTCGACCTCGCGCCCTGAACGATTTCTTTTTTTCTCAACCCACCGTAAGGACTCATGATGTTCAACACCCTGCAAAACCCCCTCGCCCTGATCGGCCGCCTGCTGCTGGCCTGGCTGTTCCTGCCCGCGGGCATTTCCAAGATCTCCGGCTTCGCCGGCACGGTCGGCTACGCCGCCTCGGTGGGCTTGCCCATGCCGCAGCTGGGCACGGCGGTCGGCCTGGTGGTCGAGATCGTCGGCGGCCTGGCCCTGATCGTCGGCTTCGGCACGCGCTGGGCGGCGCTGGTGCTGGCGCTGTTCACCCTGGTGGCCAGCTTCTTCTTCCACGCCTACTGGGCGCTGCCGGCCGAGCAGCAGATGATGCAGTCCCTGATGTTCTACAAGAACATCGCCGTCACCGGCGGCCTGCTGGTGCTTGCCGCCTTCGGCGCCGGCGCCTGGAGCCTGGACGCGCGGCGCGAGAACGCCTGACCGGCGTGCGCAAGACCGCGCGCCCGAGCGGCCGGCGCGCGGCCCAGGCAGCCGGCGGGCTGCAGGGGTAAACTGGCACCGGGCCCTGCGCCCGGGGGCTCTGTTTGGGGTCCACGAAAAGGAGATGCGCATGCATACCAAGCTGCTGGAGCGACGGCCATGGGCATGATGCTGGTGCTGCAAGGGCATGAGAAGGACCTGGGCGGCGGCTTCAGGGTGCGGCGCCTGCTGCCGGCCCTGCAGCGCCAGGCGGTCGGCCCCTTCCTGTTTTTCGATCATTTCGGCCCGGTCAGCGTGTCGCCCGGCGAGGACCACGACGTGCGCCCGCACCCGCACATCGGCCTGGCCACCGTGACCTACCTGTTCGAGGGCGCCATCCTGCACCGCGACAGCCTGGGCTCGGTGCAGCGCATCGAGCCAGGCGCCATCAACTGGATGACGGCCGGCCGCGGCATCGTGCATTCGGAACGCCGCCCCGACGAGCTGCGCCAGCAGACCCACACCAACCACGGCATACAGCTGTGGGCCGCCTTGCCGCTGGGGCACGAGGAGGCCGAGCCCAGGTTCGAGCACACGGCCGCCGACGCGCTGCCGGAGCTGCAACTGGGCGACGCCCGGGTGCGCCTGCTGATCGGCGACGCCTTCGGCCAGCGCTCGCCGGTGTCGACCTTCTCGCCCACGCTCTACCTGGACGTGCAGCTGCCCGCCGGTGGGCGGCTGGAATTGCCGCCGTTGGCCGAGGAGCTCGCGGTGTATGCGGTCGACGGCCCGCTGCGCGTGGACGGCGAGCCGCTGGAGGCGCAACGCCTGGCTGTGCTGGTGCCGGACCGGGGTGCGCACCTGCAGGCCGATGCCGCTGCGCGCTTCATGGTGCTGGGCGGCGAAGCGCTGGACGGGCCGCGCTATATCTGGTGGAACTTCGTCTCGAGCCGGCGCGCGCGCATCGAGCAGGCGGCTGAGGACTGGCTGGCACAGCGCCTCGGCCAGGTGCCCGGCGAGACCGAGTTCGTGCCCCTGCCGGAGCGGCGCTTCAAGGCCTGAACCGGACCGGCCGCACCGAGCGCATGGCCCCGCTTG
The DNA here is from genome assembly GCA_005503335.1 of Comamonadaceae bacterium 2FH. Lineage (GTDB taxonomy): Bacteria > Pseudomonadota > Gammaproteobacteria > Burkholderiales > Burkholderiaceae_C > SCMQ01. Next base: position 5,896 of record SCMQ01000055.1, on the reverse strand, counting down.
CTACCATGCGGCCATGAAGATCCTCTCCATGCTGCCCTGGGCCGACTGGCTCGCCCTGGCCAGCTTTTTCGGGCTCTGGGCGGGCTATGCCTGGTTCGCCAAGTTCTGGGGCCTGCGCCAGCGCTCGCTGATCGCCACCACCAACCGCTACCGCGGCTACTGGATGATGCAGGCCACGGCGCGCGACCCGCGCATGCTGGACGGCCTGATCACGCAGAACCTCTCGAGCACGCCTTCCTTCTTTTCTTCGACCACCATCATCATCATCGGCGGTCTGTTGGCCCTCTTGGGCACCACCGACAAGGCCGCCGAGCTGGTGCGCGAGATCCCGTTCGCCCAGCCCACGCCCATGCTGGTGTTCGAGTTCAAGATCCTGGTGCTGTTGGCGATCTTCGTCTACGCCTTTTTCCGCTTTTCCTGGTCGATGCGCCAGTACACCTTCGTCGCGCTGGTGATAGGCTCCATGCCGCCGGTGGAGGATTTCCTGTCGGGACGGGCCGACCGCCAGCACTATGCCGAGCGTGCCGGCGCCCTGGTCGGCCTGGCCGCCGAGGCCTTCAACGACGGCCTGCGCGCCTACTACTTCTCGTTCGCCGCCATGGCCTGGTTCTTCTCGCCGCTGGCCCTGGTGCTGGCGACGGCCCTGGTGGTCATGATCCTCTACAGCCGCGAGTTCCGCTCGGACGTGCTGCAGGTCCTGCGTGATTGATATGGCCCCCACGCTTGTCACTTCGTGTACTGCGCTGGGCTCGCGCAGCGTCCGTGCGCGCAGCTGTACAGCGCAGCGAGCCCATGCCGGGCCTGCGCTATGCACGTTCCGAGGCATCACGCTTCAGCCCGGCCCCGAGGGGGCCGCAGTCGCCTTGGGGCGGCCCGGCGGCGACTGATCCCTGCCTGCGCCGGGCTTTCAAGCCGCCGCGCGCAGTTCCTTGTCCAGCGCCTCGCGCTCGTCGAACACGAAGCAGCGGCCCTGGTAATGGGCGCCGTCGGTCTCCTCGAAGTACTTGAGGATGCCGCCCTCGAGCTGCCAGACATGCTCCAGGCCGGCCTCGCGCATGAAGATCGCGGCCTTTTCGCAGCGTATGCCGCCGGTGCAGAAGCTCACCACGGTCTTGTCCATCAGCTCGTCCTTGTGCGCCAGCAGCGCCTGGGGGAACTCGGTGAACTTGGCGATGCGCCAGTCGATCGCGCCCTCGAACGTGCCGTGGTCCACCTCGAAGGCGTTGCGCGTGTCCAGCGTGACCACCGGGCGGCCGGCGTCGTCGTGGCCCTGGCCCAGCCAGCGCCGCACGGTGGCCGCGTCCACAGCCGGCGCGCGACCTTCAGGATGCGAGGAATCGGGCCGGATGGTCGGGTGGTCCATGCGGATGATCTCGCGCTTGAGCTTGACCCGCATGCGGCGAAACGGCTGCTCGGCCGACCAGCTCTCCTTGGGCTGCAGGTCGGTAAAACGAGGGTCCTGGCGCAGCTGGGCCACGAAGCCGCGCACCGCTTCGGCGGGGCCGGCCAGGAACAGGTTGATGCCTTCCTCGGCCAGCAGCACCGTGCCCTTGAGGGCCAGCGCCAGGGCCTGCTCGTGCAGGCGCTCGCGCAGGGCGGCCGCGTCGGGCAGGGGGACGAACTTGTAGGCCGAGATGTTCAGGATGTGGTTCACGGCGCTATTTTAAAAAGCCTGTCAAGCCCCGGGGCGCGGGGCCCCCACTTCTACAATCGGGAGCATGTTTGTCCACCTGCGCCTGCACACCGAATTCTCCGTCGTCGACGGCACCAACCGCATCGACGAGATCGTCAAGGCCGCCGCGGCCGACGGCCAGCCGGCCCTGGCCATCACGGACCTGAACAACCTGTTCGGCGCCATCAAGTTCTACAAGGAAGGGCGCGGCAAGGGGGTCAAGCCCGTGATCGGCGTGGAGATCCTGCTCGAGGGCCTGGGCCAGGACCCGGCCGCCACCTCGCGCCTGCTGCTGCTGGTGCAGAACAATCAGGGCTACCTGAATCTGTCCGAGATCCTGGCGCGCGCCTGGACCGCCAACGTGGTCAAGGCCCAGGCCGTGGTCAAGCTGGCCTGGCTCCAGGAGCTGAACGAGGGCCTGATCGCGCTGTCCGGCGCCCAGGCCGGGGCCGTGGGCCAGGCCCTGGTGCAGGGCGACGAGGGTCGCGCGCACGAGCTGGCCTTGCAACTGGCCTCGGTGTTCCCGCACCGCTTCTACCTGGAGCTGCAGCGCGCCGGCCGCCCCGAGGACGAGACCCATGTGGTGGCGGCGGTGCAGCTGGCCGCGCGCATGAAGCTGCCCGTGGTGGCCACCCACCCGGTGCAGTTCGCCGGCGAGGACGACTACGAGGCGCACGAGGCGCGCGTGTGCATCGCCGAGGGCGAGATCCTGGGCAATGCGCGCCGGGTGCGCAAGTTCACGCGCGAGCAGTACTTCAAGAGCGCGGCGCAGATGCAGGCCTTGTTCGCCGACCTGCCTTCGGCACTGGCCAACACGCTGGAGATCGCCAAGCGCTGCAACCTGAGCCTGGTGCTGGGCAAGCCGCAGCTGCCCAACTTCCCTATCCCGGGCGGCCTGACCATGGAGGAATATTTCCGCCAGGTCTCGCTGGAGGGCCTGGAGGAGCGCCTGGCCCATCTCTACGCGAACGTGGCCGAGCGCGACGGCCAACGCCCGCGCTACCTGGAGCGGCTGGAGTTCGAGATCAACACGATCCTGAAGATGGGCTTTCCCGGCTACTTCCTGATCGTGGGCGACTTCATCAACTGGGCCAAGAACAACGGCTGCCCCGTGGGGCCGGGCCGCGGCTCGGGCGCGGGCTCGCTGGTGGCCTACGCGCTCAAGATCACCGACCTCGACCCGCTGCAGTACAACCTGCTGTTCGAGCGCTTCCTGAACCCGGAACGCGTCTCGATGCCCGACTTCGACATCGACTTCTGCCAGTCCAACCGCGACCGCGTGATCGACTACGTGAAGGAGAAGTACGGCAAGGACGCGGTGAGCCAGATCGCCACCTTCGGCACCATGGCCGCGCGCGCCGCGATCCGCGACGTGGGCCGGGTGCTCGACATGAGCTACACCTTCTGCGACGGCATCTCCAAGCTGATCCCGAACAAGCCGGGCCAGCACATCACGATCGCCGACGCGATCAAGGCCGAGCCCATCCTGGCCGAGCGGCTGGAGAAGGAGGACGAGGTCAAGACCCTGCTGGCGCTGGCGCAGAAGCTCGAGGGCATGACGCGCAACATCGGCATGCACGCCGGCGGCGTGCTGATCGCGCCGGGCAAGCTGACCGATTTCTGCCCGCTCTACCAGCAGCCCGGCAGCGAGTCGGCCGTGAGCCAGTACGACAAGGACGACGTGGAGGCCATCGGCCTGGTGAAGTTCGACTTCCTGGGCCTGGCCACGCTGACCATCCTGGAGATCGCGCGCGAGTTCATCATGAAGCGCCATCCGGGGCAGGAGGGCTTCGCCTTCGAGAACATCCCGCTCGACGACGGGCCGACCTACAGGCTGTTCCAGGAGGGCAAGACCGAGGCCGTGTTCCAGTTTGAAAGCCGCGGCATGCAGGGCATGCTGCGCGATGCCAAGCCGACGCGTCTGGAGGACCTGATCGCTCTCAACGCCTTGTATCGGCCGGGCCCCATGGACCTGATCCCCAGCTTCGTGGCGCGCAAGCATGGCCGGGAGACCATCGAGTACCCGCACCCCATGGTGGCCGAGATGCTGTCCGAGACCTACGGCATCATGGTCTACCAGGAGCAGGTGATGCAGACCGCGCAGATCCTGGGCGGCTACTCGCTGGGCGGCGCCGACATGCTGCGCCGCGCCATGGGCAAGAAGAAGGCCGAGGAAATGGCCGAGCACCGGGCCATCTTCCGCGCCGGTGCGGCCAAGAACGATATCAGCCAGGAGAAGGCCGACGAGGTGTTCGACCTGATGGAGAAGTTCGCGGGCTACGGCTTCAACAAGTCGCACGCCGCCGCCTACTCGCTGCTGGCCTACCACACGGCCTGGCTCAAGGTGCACTACCGCGCCGAGTTCTTCTGCGCCAACATGACGGTGGAGATGGACGACACCGACAAGCTCAAGGTGCTGTACGAGGACGCGCTCAAGATGGGCATCGCCTTCGAGCCGCCCGACGTCAACCGCGGCAACTACCGCTTCGAGCCGGTGTCGGACAAGCTGATCCGCTACGGCCTGGGCGCCGTCAAGGGCACGGGCCAGCAGGCCATCGAGGCCATCGTCAAGGCCAGGGAGGAGGGCGGGGCCTTCACCAGCCTGTTCGACTTCTGCGTGCGCGTGGACCGCAGCCGCCTGAACAAGCGCACCGTGGAGGCGCTGATCAAGGCCGGCGCCTTCGACGCGCTGCAGCTCAACCGTGCGGCCCTGGTGGCCTCGCTGGACCGCGCCTTCGACTTCGCCAACGCCACCGCGGCCAACGCCAACCAGACCGGCCTGTTCGACATGATGGGCGAGGACGCGCATGGCGCCAGCACCCAGGAGCCGGACCTGGTCGAGACCACGCCCTGGGGCGTCAAGGAGCGCCTGACCTTCGAGAAGACGGCGGTGGGCTTCTACCTGTCGGGCCATTTGTTCGACGAGGTCCAGCGCGAGGTGCGCCAGTTCGTGCGGCGAACTGTCGAGGAGGTGTCCGAAAGCCGCGAGCCGCAATTGCTGGCCGGCATCATCGGCGACTTCCGCGTCATCAACGGCCAGCGCGGCAAGCTGGCGCTGTTCAAGCTCGACGACAAGACGGCCGTGATCGAGGCCACGGCCGACGAGAACGTGATCAACGCGCACCGCCACCTGCTCAAGGACGACGAGATGGTGGTCGTCATGGCCAAGAGCCAGCCCGACCGCTTCTCCGGCGGCTATCGCCTCAGCGTGAGCCAGGTCTGGGACCTGCCCACCGCGCGCTGCCGCTTCGGCAAGTACCTGCGCGTGGCGGTGAACGGCCGCGCGCCCGACATCGCGCGCCTGGTCAAGGAGTTCCCGGCGCGGCGCGAGATGTCGGAGCAGGGCGAGCTGGTGCGCGGCCTGATCGTGCGCCTGGCCGTGCAGCGTCAGCACGAGGAGGGGGGCGCCTGCGCCGAATTGCAGCTCGGCGAGGAAGCGCGCTTCTTCCCCAGCGACGCCGCGCTGGCCGGCTGGACCGCGCAGGCCGACCAGGGGCGGGCGCAGGTCGTCTACGAATGAGGCCGCAAGCCTCCGGGCGCTCGCGCGCCCTGGCCTGGGTCAGTCTTTCGGGCGGAAGCTGATCACGAGCGTCGAGGGCACGCGGCCGTCGACGTCGCGCGGCAGGACCTCGGTCTTGTCTATGGCCTTGAGCACGGCCTCGTCCCAGGCCTTGACGCCGCTGGGCTTGATCAGGCGCCGGCTGACGATGGTGCCGTCGGGCGCGGCGCGCACCTCGACCTCGGCCGTGGGGTTGCCGGCCACGTCGTCGGTGAACACGATGTTGGGCTTGATGCGCGCGCGTATGCGGCCCGCGTAGCCCGCCGAGGGACCGGCCGAGCGCTGGGCCGAGCCGCTGGCGCTCTCGCCGCCGGTGGCGCCGGCCAGGCCGGCGATGCGGCGCAGATGCTCCTGGCGCCGCGCATCTTCCTCTGCCTTGGCCCCAGCCTCCTTGCGCTTGGCCTCCTGCTCCTGCTTTTTCCTGTCCTCGGCGAGCTTGCGCTGCTTTTCCTTTTCCAGCTGCTCCTGCTTCTCGCGCTCCTTTTGCCGCTCGCGCTCTTTTTCGCGCTCCTGCCTTTCGCGTTCGGCCTTGGCGCGCTCGCGCTTGTCCTGCTCCTGCTTGAGGCGCTCCTGCTTTTCCTTCTCCAGGCGCTTCTTCTCGCGCTCCACGGCGATCTCGGCCTCGCGCTGGTCGGGTGCCGCCTGGCGCGGCGGCGGGGCCGGAC
>SCMQ01000054.1 GCA_005503335.1 Comamonadaceae bacterium 2FH | reverse complement strand
GCCGAGACATTGCCGCCACGCCCCCTCAGGCCGCCTGGGCGGACAAGGACCTGCAGCAGGTCGAACTCCAGGCCATCCAAAGCGCCCTCGCGCGCTGTGGCGGCAATGTCTCGGCAGCGGCGCGCCTGCTGGGCGTGTCGCGCAACACCATCTACCGCAAGGTGCCGGAGCTGGCGCAGAAGAAGGACTAAGGCCGCGCCCGCCTGGGCCGGCTCAGGCGCCCGGACCTGGCGCCGCGGCGCCGCAGAGCGCGGCCCGCAGCGCCAGCGCCATGGCCGGTTCCGACGCCAGGTGGCCGGCGTGGACCCAGGTCGACACCACGGCCCCTACGGCCTCCTCTTCCCCCTCCTCACCCGCCCGTTCCGCCCCGGCCAGCCAGGCCTGCAGCCTGCGCGTGTTGCGCGGCGTGCAGACCGCATCGAAGCGGCCGTGCAGCAGCCGGACCGAACCCGGCCCCGCCTGCGCCAGCCATTCGCGCCAATCCGGCAAGGCGCCGCGCAGCAGGCGGTCGCAGCCACGCGACAGCAGCCGCGCCTGCAGCGCCAGCTTGCGCTGCTGCGCCGGCGCGAGCGGCCGCCCCATGCGCTGTGCCGCTGCGCTGCGGTTCGCGCTGCGCCGCAGATCGCTCCAGGCGCTGCGCAGGCGCGCCGGCGCCACGGCCGCGGCCACCCGCGCATCGGCCGCATGCAGCCAGGCCCGGCGGGCGCCGCGCGCCGCGCTGCGGCCCTCGGCCAGCCCCCAGGCATGGGCGAGCTCGCGCGCCGCTGGCACAGGTGTTGCAAAACGGAGCAGCCTGTGCGCCGCCGCCAGCCAGCCGGGCAGCCCCAGCCGCGATGGCGGCGGCAGGCCGGCGCGCCGCAGCGCAGCCCGCGGCATCGCGCGCACCAGGCCCCAGACATCGTCGGCGCCGCCCAGGAAGCTGCCGCGCAGCACCAGGCGCTCGACCGAGGCCGGGTGGCGGCGCAGATAGGCCAGCGCGAGATAGCTGCCCCAGGAGCCGCCGAGCAGGGACCAGCGCGGAACGGCCAGCGCGACGCGCAGCGCCTCGAGGTCCGACACCATCGCCGCCACCGGCAGGCGAGCGGAACGCCTGCCGCCCGCCGCGGCGCTGCCGCGCTGGTGCGGCCCCCAGGCCGCATGGCGCGCGCCGTCGAAGGCCGCCAGCAGCGCGGGCGAGGCGCCGCTGCCGGGACCGCCGTGCAGGGCCAGCCAGGGCGCGCCCCCGGCCTCGCCGAGCCGCCAGCCCGACTGCAGGCCGGTGGAGGTGGCCAGGCGCCAGGGCCGCGGCCCTGAAAGGGCCGGCGTTGTGGAGCCGGAGACGGGGTGAGACTTCATGGCACGGATGGTGCATGCAAGAGGCATGCAAAGCGTTGTTGTTCCGGCCTGCAACAGCCGGTGCGATACCGACTCTGCATTCCCATCAAGCACTTCAGGAGACTCTCATGCAATGGACCACGCCCACCTTCGTCGACATGCGTTTCGGCTTTGAGATCACGATGTACATCGCGAACCGCTGAAGCCGCAGGCTGCGGCGCGCGTGCCAACACTGGCCCGCACCGCAGCCTGTCGCCAAGCCCCCGCCGCCATGGCTGAATCCACCTACCTCCGCGTCCTGGGCGCATCCGCCGGCGGCGGCTTCCCCCAGTGGAATTGCAATTGCGCGAACTGCCGTGGCGTGCGCGCCGGCCAGCCCGGCCTGACGCCGCGCACCCAGTCCTCGGTGGCCTGGAGCCGCGACCGCCAGGACTGGCTGCTGTTCAACGCCTCGCCCGACATCCTCACCCAGCTGCGCGCGCAGGCCCAGCTGCAGCCCGCGCGCGCCCTGCGCGACAGCGGCATCGCCGCCGTGCTGCTGATGGACGCGCAGATCGACCATGTGACCGGCCTGCTGATGCTGCGCGAGCGCGGCACGCCGCTGCCGCTGCACGCCACGCCCGAGGTCCTGGGCGACCTCGCGAGCGGCCTTCCCTTGATCCCCCTGCTCGGCCACTACTGCGGCGTGCAGCAGCATCCGCTGGCGCTGGACGGCAGCGCGCTGCGCTGGCCCTTCCTGCCCGCCGCGCGCCTGGAGCCCCTGGCCCTGAGCAGCAAGCCGCCGCCCTACTCGCCCTGGCGCGAGGCGCCGCGACCCGGCGACAACATCGGCGTCTCCCTGGTCAACGAGCGCACCGGCCGGCGCCTGTTCTATGCGCCCGGCCTGGCCGAGATCGGCCCAGCCGTGTGGCAGGCCATGCAGGCCGCCGACGTGGTGCTGGTCGACGGCACCTTCTGGACCGACGACGAGATGATCCGCAGCGAGCTAGGCACCAGGCGCGCCCTCGAGATGGGCCACCTGCCGCAGTCCGGGCCGGGCGGCATGCTCGAGCAGCTGGCGCGGCTGCCCGCCAGCACGCGCAAGCTGCTGATCCACATCAACAACAGCAACCCCATCCTGCGCGAAGACGGCCCCGAGCGAGCCCAGCTCGCGGCCGCCGGCGTGGAAGTGGCCTGCGACGGCATGGAGATCGCCTTCTGATGGACACCCTGCACGAACCCGCCTGGAGCCGCGAAGACTTCGAGGCCAGGCTGCGCGCCAAGGGCGCGGCCTACCACATCCACCACCCGTTCAACCTGCGGCTCAACAGCGGCCGGTGCAGCGCCGACGAGGTACGCACCTGGGTCGCCAACCGCTTCTACTACCAGGTCTGCATTCCGCGCAAGGACGCCGCCGTCCTCGCCAACATGCCCGACCGCGAGCACCGGCGCCTGTGGGCCCAGCGCATCCTGGACCACGACGGCCATGGCGACTTCGAAGGCAGCGCCGCCGGCGGCATCGAGGCCTGGACCCGCCTGGCCGAGGCCGTGGGGCTGGACCGCGAAGCGCTCTGGAGCCTGCGCCTCGTCGTTCCCGGCGTGCGCTTCGCCTGCGACGCCTATCTGAACTTCGCGCGCCAGGCGCCTTGGCAGGAGGCCGTGTGCTCCTCGCTGACCGAAATGTTCGCGCCGCAGATCCACAAGGACCGGCTGGCGACCTGGCCGCAGCATTACCCCTGGATAGAGCCTGCGGGGCTGAGCTATTTCCGCCAGCGCATCCCCCTGGCCAGCCGTGACGTGGAGCATGGCCTGCGCGTCACGCTCCAGCATTTCGACACGCGGGCGCTGCAGCTGCGCGCGCTGGACATCCTGCAGTTCAAGCTGGACATCCTGTGGTCCATGCTCGACGCGATAGCACAGGCCTGCGCGGCCGGCCAGGGCAGCGCACTGGCCCGCGCCTGAGACATCACTTCCGTCGCCCAAGGTGAACCTCATGAGCACGCACGAAAGCTGGAAACCCCGCATCGCCCCCGGCATGCGCCTGCAGATGGAGCCCACCCAGAACGCCTGGGTGCTGCTCTACCCGGAAGGCATGGCCAGGCTCAACCCCTCGGCCAGCGAGGTGCTGCGGCGCTGCGATGGCACGCTGGACGTCGCGGCCATCACCGCCGAGCTCGAAGGCCTGTTCGAGATCCGGGGCATCTTGCCGCAGGTCCAGGAGCTGGTCGACGAAGGAGCGCGCCGTGGCTGGATCGTCTGAGGCCGCTGCAGTCCAGCCGCCGTTCTGGCTGCTGGCCGAGCTCAGCTACCGCTGCCCGCTGCACTGCGTGTTCTGCTCCAACCCGGTCGACTATGCCGGCCTGGGCGACGAACTCGACACCGCGTCCTGGAAGCGCGTGTTCGAGGAGGCGCGCGCCATGGGCGCGGTGCAGCTCGGCTTCTCGGGCGGCGAGCCGCTGCAGCGCGAAGACCTGGAGGAGCTCGTGGCCCATGCGCACGGCCTGGGCTTCTACACCAACCTGATCACCTCGGGCATTGGCCTCAGCCCCGAGCGAGCGCGCCGGCTCAAGGCCGCCGGCCTGGACCATGTGCAGCTCTCGTTCCAGGACTCCACGCGCGAGCTCAACGACTTCCTGAGCCACACGCGCACCTTCGAGCTCAAGAAGCGCGTCGCCGCCCTGATCAAGGCCAACGGCTGGCCCATGGTGATGAACGTGGTGCTGCACCGGCACAACCTGCCCCATGTGGAACGCATCATCGAGCTCGCGGTCGAGCTCGGCGCCGAATACCTGGAGCTGGCCAACACCCAGTACTACGGCTGGGCCTGGCTCAACCGCGAGCACCTGCTGCCCAGCGCCGAACAGCTGCGCGAAGCGGAACGCGTGGTGAACCGCTGCCGCGAGCGGCTGAACGGGCGCTGCAAGATCCTGTTCGTCGTGCCCGACTACTTCGAGGAGCGGCCCAAGGCCTGCATGAACGGCTGGGGCTCGGTGTTCCTGGCCGTGGCGCCCGACGGCCTGGCCATGCCCTGCCACGCGGCCCGCCAGCTGCCGGGCCTGGCCCTGCCCAGCGTGCGCGAGCAAAGCCTGCGCGAGATCTGGCACCACAGCCCGGCCTTCAACGCCTACCGCGGCTCGGACTGGATGGCCGAGCCCTGCCGCTCCTGCGACGACAAGGGCAAGGACTTCGGCGGCTGCCGCTGCCAGGCCTGGCTGTTCACCGGCGACGCGGCCGCCACCGACCCGGTCTGCGGCAAGAGCCCGGAGCACGAGCAGGTGGTGAAGGTGGTGCGGCGCGCAGCAGCGCCGGCCGCCCATCCGCTGGTGTTCCGCAACGAAGCCGCCTCGCGCGACCCGGCTGTGCTGGCGCGCGCCCTGGCGCGCTAAGACCGTCGTTGCGCTCCACGCCATCGCGCCCGCGCTGCGACGCGGTGCCGTGTTCCGTTCATGTCCCCCGGCGCCGGCCTTCGTCCGTCGCCTCCTCCTTTTCACTGCACACGACACCGCGCCGCAGCGCTCCGGCCAGCTCTGTGGTGCGCGAAGCAGAGGCGCGCGACGGGTGGTGGACCCGAAGGGGACGGCGGGTGAAGGGCGCAGTCAAGGAGGAGACGAGGGCGGCACGCCCTCGTCGGGGGACATGAACGGAGCCGTTCGCCCACCGTCCCCGTCTCGCCGCGCAAGAGGGGGCTTCAATGCGTCAGCACCCAGCCCACGATGCGCCGCACGTCCGCCTCGGGCAGCGCGCCATGCGGCGGCATGGGGATGCGGCCCCAGGTGCCGCGCGAGCCGTTGCGCACGCTCTGCGTGAGCCGGTCGGCGGCGTCGGCCTGGCCGCGGTTCTTCTCGGCGATCGCCTTGAACGCCGGGCCGACCACCTTTTCCGCGGCGGAGTGGCAGGACATGCAGCCCGCGTCGCGCGCCAGCTGCTCGGGTGAGTTGGCCCAGGCCGCGGACGCCGACAGCGCCGCGCACAAGGCGAGATGTTTGAGCCCATGGGGCATAGGAATTGGCATGGCCATCGCTCCAGATCAATGTCGAAGAAGCCGCGGGCGGCGCATCGCCCGCCCGCGGCGCTGCATCAGCCCTTGTGGAGCTTGAACACCCAGATCGAGCCGCCCTGCTCGAGGAAGTTGACCTTCTTGGCCACCTCACCGCCCCACAGCGGCACGGCACCGCCCCAGCCCGAGACCACGGAGACATACTGCTCGCCGTCCTGCTCCCAGGTGACGGGCGGCGCGACGATGCCCGAGCCGGTCTGGAACTGCCAGACCACCTTGCCAGTCTTGGCGTCGGCCGCCTTCAGGTAGCCCTCGGGCGTGCCCCAGAACACCAGGTTGCCGGCCGTGGTCAGCACCCCGCCCCACAGCGGCGCGGAGTTCTTGACCTCCCAGGCGATCTTGCCGGTCCTGGGGTCGACGGCGCGCAGCGCGCCGATGTAGTCCTCGTACAGCGGCTTGATCGTGAAGCCCGCGCCCAGGTAGGCCGCGCCCTTCTTGTAGGTGACGGGTTCGTTCCAGATGTCCATGCCCCATTCGTTGGCCGGCACGTAGAACAGGCCGGTCTGCGGGCTGTAGGCCATGGGCATCTGGTTCTTGCCGCCGAGGAAGGACGGCGCGGCGAACACGTCCTGGCCCTTCTTGCCGTCGCCGGCCGTGGGGTCGCCGGGCCGGCCCTCAGCCACGAAGTCGGGCCGGCCCGTGGCCTTGTCTATGCCCTTGGCCCAGGTCACCTTGGTCACGAAGGGGAAGGCGTTCTGCAGCTTGCCGTTCTCGGCGTCGATCACGTAGAAGAAGCCGTTGCGGTCGGCCTTGGCGCCCATGCGCTTGCCGCCCATGTCGAAGGTGACGAACTCGTTCACGCCGTCGAAGTCCCAGCCGTCGTTGGGCGTGGTCTGGTAGTGCCACTTGATCTGGCCGCTCTTGACGTCGAGCGCGACCGTGGAGGCCGAGTACAGGTTGTCGCCCTTGCGCAGGTGGCTGTTCCAGGGCCCGGGGTTGCCGGTGCCGAAATAGGCCAGCCGGGTCTTGGGATCGTAGGTGCCGCCCAGCCAGGTGGCGGCGCCGCCGGTCTTCCACATCTCGCCGGGCCAGGTGGCGTTGGTCGTGCCGCTCACGCCGGTCTCGACCGCCTTGCCCTCGGCGTCGTAGCGGTAGCCCATGTGGCCCTCGACCATGGGGCGCACCCAGACCAGCTTGCCGCTCATCGGGTCGCGCGCCTCGACGCGGCCGACCACGCCGAACTCGCCGCCCGACACGCCGGTCAGCAGCAGGCCCTCGGCGATCAGCGGGGCCGCGGTGTAGGAGTAGCCGGCCTTGTAGTCGTCGATCTTCTCGCGCCACACCACCTTGCCGCTGTCCTTGTCGAGCGCCACGAGCTGGGCGTCCAGGGTGCCGAAGATCACCAGGTTGCCGTAGATGGCCGCGCCGCGGTTGATCACGTCGCAGCAGGGCATGATGCCCTCGGGCAGGCGGTGCTCGTACTTCCAGAGCTTCTGGCCGGTCTTGGCGTCCACGGCGAACAGGCGCGAGTACGAGGCCGTGACGTACATCTTGCCCTCGTGGATCAGCGGCTGCGACTGCTGGCCGCGCTGCTTCTCGCCGCCGAAGGACATGGACCACACCGGCACCAGGTTCTTGATGGTCTTGGCATTGACCTGGGCCAGGGTCGAGTGGCGCTGGCCTTGCGGGCCCAGGCCCCAGCTCAGCACGTCGCCCGGCGTCTTGGCGTCGTTCTCTATCATGGCGTCGGTGACGCCGGCAGCCTGTGCGCCCAGCTGGGTCGCGGCCATCAGCACAAGAAGGCTGAGCAGTTTGCGTTTCATCGCGTTGTCTCCTGTGGGTTTGCCTGCATGGGGGTTGTTGCTTCGGCCCGGGCCTGGCCCCGACCACTGGATCCCCGTCCCCATTTGCGCCAGAGTTCCAACACTCTTTTGGCAAAACCCGTGCCACCGGAAAAACCGCCCTGACGCGGGTCAAATCCCCCGGAAAACGCCGACCTTGTTCCAGCCTGGCACAAGGCGCTGTCACAGCCCGCTGCTCCACGCGGAGACAGGCTCAGTCTCCTTTGCGCCTGATCCAGCCGCGCTGCGGGTCGTAGCCGCGCAGGGCCAGGGCGCTGGCCACGGCCAGCGTGGCGACGACGACCGCCAGCGCCTCGCCGTTGAGCTGCCCGTGCAGGGCAAAGCGCAGCGCCTCCACGGCGTGGGTGAAGGGATTGAGCTGGGCCAGCCGCTCGAGCCACAGCGCACCCGACTCGCGCAGCTTCCACAGCGGGTAGAGCGCGCTGCTGATGAAGAACATGGGGAAGATCACGAAGTTCATCGCACCGGCGAAGTTCTCGAGCTGGCGCACGTAGACCGACAGCCACAGCCCCAGCGCGGCCAGCATCAGCGCCACCAGCAGCATCACCGGCAGGGCGGCGAGGATCTGCCCCGCCGACAGGCCCAGGTCCAGCGCCCAGGCCAGCGCGGCAAACACCACCATCTGCAGCAGCGACAGCGCGGCCGCCGCGAGCAGCTTGGACAGCAGCAGCCAGCTGCGCGGCAGCGGCGCCGTCAGCAAGAGGCGCATGGCGCCGGTCTCGCGGTCGTGCACCAGGGCCAGCGAACTCTGCATGCCGTTGAACAGCGCCACCATCGCCAGCAGGCCGGGCAGCACGTAGAGCCGGTAATCGATGTAGGTGTCGTAGGGCGGCAGGATGGCCACGCCGAACACGTTGTGAAAGCCGGCCGCGAACACCAGCAGCCACAGCAGCGGCCGCACCAGCGCGGCCCCGAGCCGGGCCGGCTGGCGCAGGAAGCGGCCGACCTCGCGGCGCACGATGGCGCCCATGGCGCGCCAGCGGTGGGCCAGCGGGCCGGGCCGGGTCAGCGTTTCTTGCATGCGCTCTCGCCTTCGTCGGCGCCCAGGGTGTCGAGCCGCTCGCGCGGGTGCATGGCGCCCTCCAGTGGCGCCACCGCCGCCACGCCGTCGCCATGCGCGAGGATCAGCGGCTGGCGCAGCTGCCCGTCCCAGGGGCGGAAGCTCACCGTGCCGCCCTTGAAGCCGTCCACCGTCACGCTGCCGCTGCGCAGGGCCTGCAGCTGCTGGGCCAGACTGGCGCGAGGCCTGTCCTCCAGCACCGCCGCGACCGCCTTGACCGCGACCCAGGCCGCCCAGTCCTGCCCGACCATGGGCCGCCCGGCCTGGCGCTGGAAACGCCGGTTGAGCTGGGGCGCGCCATAGCGCTCCCAGCGCGGGTGCCAGGCCAGCGCGACCAGGCCGGCATGGCCCGCCACCGGACGTGGCTGGGCCGTGTTGTAGGGCAGGCTGCGCGCGAACTCGCCGTCGCTGTCCAGCACCACCACGGCGTCGTGTGCCGGCTCGGCCGTCAGCAGCCGGGCATTGCCCTGCGCGCGCTGGCGCGGGTCGCCCGAGAGCAGGAAGCGGCGCTCGGCCTTCACGCGCAGGCCATGGCGCTTGAACGCCGCCTGCCAGACCTCGCGCAACCGGGCATCCTCGGGCCGCGGGCCGACCAGCCAGAGCAGCTCGCGCCAGCTGCGCGCGGCCAGCCACTGGGCCAGCGCGTCGGCGCGCATGCGATCGCTGGGCAGGGTGTGCAGCCACTGCGGGTGGCAGGCAGCGCCGCGCAGCTCGTCGCTGCCCTCGGCGACGTTGAACACGATGGGGGGCCGCGCAGCCAGGGCGACCCAGGCCTGCATCAGCGCCTTCTGCTGCGCCAGCGGCAGGTCCAGCAGCAGGTAATGGGCGCCGCGCTGCGCCAGCTGGGCCGCCAGGGCGGGGGCGTCCTGGCCGTCCCATTCCAGGCTCTGGAGCTTGAGCTGGTGCCCGGCGGCATCGAGCACCGGGCGGCTTTCCTCGGCTGCCACCTGGGCGGCGGCCAGCAGCCGCCCTGTGGGATGGCCGGGATAGGCCTGCTCGATGCGCGTGCGGTCCAGGCGCGGGTCGTCCTGCAGGCCCACCACCAGCAACTGCCAGGTCGCGGCCCCCGCTATGCCCGGGGCGAAGGCGAACGCGGCCGTCCAGGCCAGGCAGCGCGCCAGCATGGCTAGCATGGCGCCTCCCCTACTTCACCAGGATGCTGTGCGGCACGCGGCCGGCCGGCACCGTCTTGAGCGCGCGGCCGCCGGCCGTGTCGACGATGGACAGGTCGTCCGACAGGCCGTTGGCCACGTACAGGCGCGAGCCGTCGCGGCTCAGCGCCAGCCCCCAGGCGCGCTTGCCCACCAGCACCACGCGGCGCACGGCGCGGCTGGCCACGTCGACCTCGGCCACATGGTTGGCGCGGCCCAGGCCCACCCAGGCGGTCTTGCCGTCGGGCGTCATCAGGAGGTCCACGGGCGTGATGTCGCTCTTGCGCATGCCGGGCAGCTCGAAGGACAGCGTGTGCTTCACCGTGTGGCTGGCGGTGTCGACGATGCTGACGCTGGCCCCCAGCTCGTTGCTGACCCAGAGCTCGCGGCCGTCGGGGCTGAGCGCGAAACGGCGTGGGCGCTTGCCCACCTTGATCTGCGCCACGGCCTTGCGCCGGGCCAGGTCGATCACGTGGACCGCGTTCGCCACTTCGGACGTGACATAGGCCAGCCTGCCGTCCGGCGCGACCAGCACGCCCTCGGGCTCGCCGCCGGTCTTGACCGCGAACAGCGGCTTTTTGGTGGCCAGGTCGTAGGCCGCCAGCTCGCTGTCCTCCTCGATCGAGACATAGGCCGTGCGGCCGTCGGGCGAGAGGCCGAAGATCTCGGGGCTCTCGCCGGTCGGCACGGCATCGACCTGCCGGCCGGCCTCCGGGTCGACCACGCCGAGCTGCTGGCTGTCGCCGCAGGCCACCAGGATGCGGCGGCGGCCGTCCTGCCAGGCCATGTGGCGCGGACGCTTGCAGACCGCGATGGTCTTGAGCAGTGCGCCGTCCGGCTGCAGGACCAGGATCTGGTGGTCCTTCTCGCTGCTCACGTAGACCTGGGCGGCGGCGGGCGCGGCCAGCAAGGCCAGCAAGGCCCCGACCAGCCCGATCCGGCTCAGGCCATGCAGGGCCCGCCGGTGAATGAGGTGCGGCTCCATCGTGTGTCTCCGTTTTGTGTGTGGCTTGGAACGCAACGCAAAAAGCGGACCAGTGGCGTGGCAGGCACGGCTCCTGCTCCATACGGAGCAACTGCTCCATCCTGCAACACTGCCCATGAACATCCAGGCCACCGCACCCGCCCCGACCGCCACCGGCTGTGACACCGCCCTGCGGGTCGAGGGCCTGGGCAAGTCCTATGGCCGCCACAAGGCGCTGGACGAGGTCTGCTTCAGCTTGCGCCCCGGGCAATGGGGCGCGCTGCTGGGCGAGAACGGCGCCGGCAAGTCCACCCTGGTCCAGCTGCTGTGCGGCCTGTTCACGCCGGACCAGGGCCGCATAGAGATCCTGGGCCTGGACCTGGCGGCCCGCCCCTGCGAGGCGCTGGCCCAGCTCGGCGTGGTGTTCCAGCAGCCGACGCTGGACCTGGACCTCAGCGTGCTCGACAACCTGCGCTACCACGCCGGCCTGCACGGCATGGCGCCGGGCCTGGCGCGCCAGCGCATCGCCGAAGGGCTGGACTGGGCGGGCCTGGAACCCGTCGCGCGCGCCAGGGCGCGCACGCTCTCTGGCGGCAACCGGCGCAAGCTGGAGCTGGTGCGCGCCCTGCTGCACGCGCCCCGGCTGCTGCTGATGGACGAGGCCACGGTGGGGCTGGATACGGCCAGCCGCCAGCAGCTGCTGGAACTGGTGGAACGCCTGGTGCGCGAACAGGGCCTCAGCGTGCTGTGGACCACGCACTGGGTGCAGGAGGTGGCCCGGGCCGACGCGCTGCTGGTGCTCAAGCAGGGGCGGCTGCGCTTCGCCGCCCCGCCGGCCGCGCTGCTGGCGCGGACCGGCACCGAGGACCTGGAACAGGCCTTCCTGCAGCTGAACCGCGGCTGAGCGAAGGGGCCCGGCGCGGCTCTTGACCGCTCAGGCCGCCCAGCGCACCGTGCCGCTCCAGGCCGTGCCCAGCACCACCAGGCCGAACACGATGCGGTACCAGGCAAAGGGCACGAAGCTGTGGTTGGCGATGTAGCGCAGCAGCCAGCGCACGCAGACCCAGGCGCTGAGGAAGGAGAACAGCAGGCCCACGCCGAACAGCGGCAAGTCGGCCAGCGACAGCAGCGCGCGCTGCTTGTAGAGGCTGTAGGCGCCCGCGCCGATCAGGGTGGGGATGGCCAGGAAGAAGGAGAAGTCGGTCGCCGCGCGGCGCGACAGGCCCAGCAGCATGCCGCCGATGATGGTGGCGCCGCTGCGGCTGGTGCCCGGCACCATGGCCAGGCACTGCACCAGGCCGACCTTGAACGCGTCCAGCGCCGTCATGCTGTCCACGTTCTGGATGCGTGCCTCGCTCTGCGGGCGCTTCTCGGCCCAGAGGATCACGAAGCCGCCGAGGATGAAGGTGCTGGCCACCACGACGGGCGTGAACAGATGCGCCGTGATCGCCTTGCCCAGCAGCAGGCCCAGCACCACGGCCGGCAGGAAGCCGATCAGCACGTTCAGCGTGAAGCGCTGCGCCCTGGGCTGGCTGGCCAGGCCCTGCACGGTATCGCGCAGCCTGGCCCAGTAGACGATGACGACCGCCAGGATGGCGCCGGTCTGGATGGCGATGTCGAACACCTTGGCCTTCTCGTCGTCGAAGCCCAGCAGGGCGCCGGCCAGGATCAGGTGGCCCGTCGACGAGATCGGCAGAAACTCGGTCAGGCCCTCGACGATGCCCATGATGGCGGCCTTGACCAGCAAAACGATGTCCAAATCACTCTCCCTCGCTTGAGCCGCGCATGTTAACTGCTGGCGGGCGGCCCTCCGGCGCCGGCGTCCGCATCGGGGCCGCTCAGGGGCGCTCGACGGGAACCAGATGCAGTTGCAAGCCCCCCGGCACCACGCGCAGTTCGCCGGGCTGCAGGCCGCGGCGGCCGGCCTGCTGCAGGTCCTCGGGCCGGAAGCGGTGAATCGGAAAGTCCTGCAGCAGGTCCTGCGCCAGCAGGCCGCCGAGCCGACCGGCGCGCGACTGCTGGGCCGGCGGCAGGCCCGCCAGCTGGAATTCCTCGACCCGCACGTCGGCGAGGCGCACGCTGCTGTCGCTGGGCTCGTAGCGCAAGCCGTAGCTCAGCTGCAGCAGGCCGGTGTAGGCGCGCCCACCGGTCAGCGGCCCGCCCAGGCGGTAGGGCAGCTGGGTGGCGATGCGGTTTTCCTCCGGCATCAGCTTCAGGCGCGGCGCATCGAGCGCGATGTCGAACACCTCGAGGTAGCGGCCCTGGCGCGGGAACTCGCGCGCGATC
This sequence comes from Comamonadaceae bacterium 2FH, assembly GCA_005503335.1. Taxonomy (GTDB): domain Bacteria; phylum Pseudomonadota; class Gammaproteobacteria; order Burkholderiales; family Burkholderiaceae_C; genus SCMQ01. Next base: position 6,045 of record SCMQ01000054.1, on the reverse strand, counting down.
AGGGCCGCCAGGCGGGCCTCGCTGATCTCGACGACCCGGGGCTCGGGCTGCAGGGCCGCGCAGGCCGCCAGCAGCAGGGCCAGGCACGGCAGGGCGACGCGCTTGAAGTTCATCCACATGGCGATTTCCTTGCTCGTTCGGCCTTACTCGTAGCGCAGGGCCTGGATCGGCAGCAGCCTGGAAGCACGCCGCGCCGGGTAGTAGCCGAAGAACACGCCGACCAGGGCCGAGAAGCCGGCCGCGAGCAGCACCGCGCCGGCCGTCATGCTGACCTGCCAGCCCGCGAAATGCCCCACGCCCCAGGTCGCCAGCCCGCCCAGGGCCACGCCGATCGCGCCACCCAGCAGCGCCAGCGTCACGGCCTCGATCAGGAACTGGGCCAGGATGTCGCGCCCGCGCGCGCCCACGGCCATGCGCAGGCCGATCTCGCGCGTGCGCTCGGTCACGCTGACCAGCATGATGTTCATGATGCCTATGCCGCCGACCACCAGGCTCACGCCCGCCACCGCGGCCAGCAGCAGCGTCATGATGCGGCTGGCCGACTCCTGGGCCTGCAGGATTTCGGTCAGGTTGCGGATGGCGAAGGGGTCTTCGGTGCCCGGTTGCACCTTGAAGCGCTGGCGCAGCAGCTCGGTGATGCCCTCCTCGGCCGCACGCATGCTCATGCCTTCGTGGACCTTGACCGAGATGCTGCCCACGCGCTTCAAGCGGCTGGCCGCGTCGCCGCCCCAGATGCGGTTGCGCAGGGTGCTGATCGGGATCATCAGCACGTCGTCCTGGTCCTGGCCCAGGCTGTTCTGGCCCTTGGTGTCCAGCACGCCCACGATGGTCATGGGCACGCCGCGCACGCGCACCATCTGGTCCACCGGGTCCTGGTCGCCGAACAGCTCGCGCGCCACGGTGGCGCCTATCCAGGCCACCTTGGCCGAGCCGGCCAGCTCCGCCGCGTCGAACGGGCGGCCCGACACCAGGCCCCAGTCGCGCGCCTCGAGGTAGTCGTTGGTCACGCCGAAGATGGTCGTGCCCCAGTTGCTGTTGCCGGCCACCACCTGGCCGCTGGTGCGCGAAGTGGGCGCGGCCACCTGCACCTCCGGGATCTCGAGCGCGATGGCCTGCGCGTCCTCCTCGGTCAGGCGCTGGCGCGTCTGCGCGCCCAGGCGCACGCCGGCCTGCGAGACCCCGCCCGGCAGCACCAGCATGATGTTGGAGCCCAGGCCCTTCATCTGCGCCTGCACGCGCTCGGTGGCGCCGCGGCCCACGGCGATCATGGTGATCACCGCCGCCACGCCGATGATGATGCCCAGCATGGTCAGGATGGAGCGCAGCGTGTTGGCGGCAAGCGCACGCCAGGCGGATCGGAGAGCAGCCAGCCAGCTCATGCAGGTGTCTCCTGGTCCCGCGCCTTCGGCTGCTGGACCACATCCTCCACGATCAGCCCGTCGCGGAACAGGATGCGCCGGCGCGCCCAGTCCGCGATGTCGTGCTCGTGCGTCACCAGCACCACCGTCATGCCCTGGCGGTTGAGCTCCGTCAGCAGGCCCATGATCTCGGCACTGGTCTGTGTGTCGAGCGCGCCCGTGGGCTCGTCGGCCAGGATCAGCGACGGCTGGTTGACCAGGGCGCGCGCGATGGCCACGCGCTGCTGCTGGCCGCCCGAAAGCTCGGCCGGCGTGTGGCGCCAGCGCTCGGCCAGTCCGACGCGCTGCAGCGCCGCCATGGCGCGCGCGTGCCGCTCGGCCGAGTGCACGCCGGCGTAGACCATGGGCAGCTCCACGTTCTCCAACGCGCTGGTGCGCGGCAGCAGGTTGAACTGCTGGAACACGAAGCCGATCTGGCGGTTGCGCAGTGCCGCCAACTGGTCGGGTGTCATGCGGTCCACGGGCTCGCCGGCCAGGCGCAACTCACCGGCCGTGGGCCGGTCCAGGCAGCCCAGGATGTTCATCAGCGTGGACTTGCCCGAGCCCGAGGCGCCCATGATGGCGACGAACTCGCCGGCCGCTATGTCCAGCGACACGCCACGCAGCGCCTGCACCTGCTGCTCGCCCATGGCGTAGTGCTTGGCCAGCCCGCGCGCTTCGATCAGGGCCATGCCGTACGCCCCTTCAGAAAGGCAGGCGCAGGCCGGCCGCCGGGCGCGACGCACCGCTGCCGCCGCTGGCGGCGGGCGTGCCGGTGATCACCAGCTGGCCCTCCTTGAGGTCGGCAGCCTCGGGGCTGTCGGCCGCCAGGCGCAGCTCGGTGCTGCTGCCGTCGCTGATGCCCAGCCGCACGCTGAGTGCGCGCGGCTTGCCGTCGGCGCCCAGCAGGTAGACGCGGCCGCGCGCCGCCGGCCCGCCGCGCGCCGCCTGCGCAGCCTCGGCCACCAGGGCCGTGTACTTGGGCTGCTGCTCGGGGGTCAGCAGCGCACCGACGCGGCTACGGATCTCGGCCGTGACGCGTTCGCGCGCCTTGCCGCGCTCCTCGGCCGGCAGCTCGCGCAGCTCGGCGAAGCGCGGCCGTGCCTCGGTGTAGATCGCGTCCACCTGCTGCTGCTGGGCGGGCGTGAGCTGCAGCTCGGCCACCAGGCGGGCGCGGAACGCCTCGGCGCCCTGGGCACGGGCCGCCGGCGCGTCGCTAGGCGCCGCGGGCTGGGACGGCTGCGCCGGCGGTTCGACGCCGGGAATGCGCACGCGCAGCGCCGCGTTCGGCAGCTTGAGCACGTCCTCGCGCTGGTCGGTGACGATGCGCACGTTGGCCGTCATGCCCGGCAGCAGCCGCGCATCGGGGTTGGAGAAGGCGATCACGCCCACGTAGGTGACCACATTGGCCAGGTTCTGCGCCGCCTTGCGCACCTGGGCCACGCGGCCCTCGAAGCTCTGGCCCGGAAAGGCGTCGACGGTGAACGTGGCCTTCTGGCCGGTGCGGATGCGGCCCACGTCGGCTTCGTCGATGGCAGCATCGACCTGCATGTCGCGCAGGTTCTGGGCGATGATGAACAGCTCGGGCGCCTGCAGGCTGGCCGCCACGGTCTGGCCGCGCTCGATGGCGCGCTTGATCACGATGCCGTTGACCGGCGACAGGATGCGGGTGCGTCCCAGGTCCACGCGCGCCTGCGCCAGCGCCGCCTGGCGCTGGGCCACGTTGGCCTGGGCGCTCTTGACCTGGGCCTCGGTCACGCCGAGCTGGGCCTGCGCCGACTTGAGCGACTCCTTGGCGGTGTTCACCGCCGCGCGCGTGCGGTCGGCCTCGCTCTGCGCGATGAAACCCTGGGCCACCAGGCTCTGGTTGCGCGCGTGCGTGCGCTCGGCCTCGGCCAGGTCGGTCTGGGCGCGCGAGACGCCGGCGCGGCTGGCGGCGGTGTTGGCCTGGGCCGTCAGCACCGCAGCCTGGGTGGCGTCCACGTCGGCCTGGGCTTGGCGCACGCGGTATTCGAAGGTCTCGGGGTCGATCACCGCGATCAGCTGGCCGGCCTTGACCTCGGCGTTGAAGTCGACCAGCACCTCCTTGATCTGGCCGGACACCTGGGTGCCGATCACCACCTGGCTGACCGGGTTCACCGCCCCGGTGGCGGCCACCGTGGCCTGCAGCGGCCCGCGCTCTATCGGGGCCGTGCGGTAGGCCTGCGACTCGGATGCGCCGCGCTGCGTCCACCACAGCGCGCCGCCCGCGGCCAGCGCCAGCAGCACGGCCGCCGCGATCCAATGGCTTTTCTTCATGCACCGATTGTAGGAATGCCGTCATTTCCCCTTTCGCATACCTGCGTATCGGTCCGGTAAAGATGGCGCCGGACGGGCCTCAGAGCCCCAGCGCCCGGCATTCGGCGTCGCTGAACACGCGCGAGCGGGTGTGGAAGGCCTTCCCTTGCGGCCCTTCGAGCGAGAAGGTGCCGCCATGGCCCTCGATCACGTCGATGATGAGCTGGGTGTGCTTCCAGTACTCGTACTGGTTGACGCCGATGTAAAACGGGCAGCCCCCGATGTCACCCAGGTAGACATCGCCCGCGCCTATCGTGAGCTCGCCGGGCAGGTAGCAGTTGGCGGCGCTGTTGTCGCAGCAGCCGCCGGACTGGTGGAACATCAATGCGCCATGCTTGCGCTTGAGGATCTCGATCAATTCCAGCGCCGCCTCGGTGGCAATGACCTTGTCGACCATGCAGCTCTCCTTGTACATCCAGCGCAGGAGCGGCGCCCGCCGCCCCCGCGTTCATCCCGCGTGCGGGGTTCAGAAGAAGCCGAGCTTGCTTTCGCTGTAGCTGACCAGCAGGTTCTTGGTCTGCTGGTAGTGGTCCAGCATCACCTTGTGGGTCTCGCGGCCCATGCCGGACTCCTTGTAGCCGCCGAAGGCCGCGTGCGCCGGGTAGGCGTGGTAGCAGTTGGTCCAGACGCGGCCGGCCTTGATGGCGCGGCCCATGCGGTAGGCCACGTTGCCGTTGCGGCTCCAGACGCCGGCGCCCAGGCCGTAGAGCGTGTCGTTGGCGATGGCCAGGGCCTCGGCCTCGTCCTTGAAGGTGGTCACGGCCAGCACCGGGCCGAAGATCTCCTCCTGGAAGATGCGCATCTTGTTGTGGCCCTTGAACACCGTGGGCTGGACGTAGTAGCCGTCGCCGAGCTCGCCGGACAGTTGCGCGCGCTCGCCGCCGATCAGCACCTGGGCGCCCTCCTGCCGGCCGAGGTCGATGTAGGACATGATCTTGGTCAGCTGCTCGCGCGAGGCCTGGGCGCCTATCATGGTCTCGGTGTCGAGCGGGTTGCCCTGCTTGATCGCGGCGATGCGGTCCAGGCAGCGCGCCATGAAGCGCTCGTAGATCGACTCATGGATCAGCGCGCGCGAGGGGCAGGTGCAGACCTCGCCCTGGTTGAAGGCGAACAGCACCAGGCCCTCGATGGCCTTGTCGAGGAAGCCGTCGTCGGCGGCCATCACGTCGGAGAAGAAGATGTTGGGCGACTTGCCGCCGAGCTCCAGCGTGGCCGGGATCAGGTTGTTGGCCGCGGCCTGGGCGATCACGCGGCCGGTGCTGGTGGAGCCAGTGAAGGCGATCTTGGCGATGCGCTTGCTGGTGGCCAGCGGCATGCCGGCCTCGCGGCCAAAGCCGTTGACCACGTTCAGCACGCCGGGCGGCAGCAGGTCGGCGATCAGCTCGACCAGCACCAGGATGCCGATCGGCGTCGATTCGGCGGGCTTGAGCACTACGCAGTTGCCGGCGCCGAGCGCGGGCGCGAGCTTCCAGGCGGCCATCAGGATGGGGAAGTTCCAGGGGATGATCTGGCCGACCACGCCCAGCGGCTCGTGCAGGTGGTAGGCCACCGTGGTCTCGTCGATCTCGCTGATGCCGCCTTCCTGGGCGCGCAGCGCGCCGGCGAAGTAGCGGAAATGGTCGACGGCGAGCGGGATGTCGGCGTTCAGGGTCTCGCGCATCGGCTTGCCGTTGTCCACCGACTCGGCGTAGGCCAGGACTTCCAGGTTGGCCTCGATGCGGTCGGCGATCTTGAGCAGCAGGTTGGCGCGCTCGGTGACCGAGGTCTTGCCCCAGCGCTCGGCGGCGGCGTGGGCGGCGTCCAGCGCCAGCTCGATGTCCTCGGCGCCCGAGCGGGCGGCCTGCGTGTAGCGCATGCCGGAGATCGGCGTGATGACGTCGAAGTACTCGCCCTTGACCGGAGCGACCCAGCGGCCCCCGATGAAGTTGTCGTACTGGGCCTTGTAGGCGATCTTGGCACCGGCGGCGCCGGGGGCAGCGTAAAGCATGTTGTCTCCTCAGGATGGACGATGAAGCGAAGGGAATGCCCTCGCGGGCCCTGACCTTCCTCAAGTTCCATGCCAGCCCCACCGATGCGCGCAAGCCATTGATTTTTATGAAATTTCATTTGACGACTGGTTCGCTGCGGCGACCATCAGAGCGTGCAACGTTGCAGAAGAGGACAGCTGTCACAGGACGATCCAGGACGGCGCCGCCGAAAATTGAGTAGGGTGAGGGGTTACCCCCTCAGCCCTCTCACACCACCGTACGTGCGGTTCCGCATACGGCGGTTCAAGCGGAACACTGGAGGTGCTGGTGGATGGACACCAGCG
>SCMQ01000053.1 GCA_005503335.1 Comamonadaceae bacterium 2FH | reverse complement strand
TCCATCAGAGGATCCACCCCGCCTGCGCGGCGTCTCCTTCCTGACTAACGACTGTTTCATCTCAGCGCTCCAATTTCCTTCCCCTTGGGGAGGGAGGCATCCATAGCATCTCCTTTTGCTGCGTGCCCGCTTCACAGCACGTTGAGCGGGGTCTTGAGGTATCGCGTGCCGTTGTCTTCCGGCGGCGGCAGCTGGCCGGCGCGCATGTTGACCTGCACCGAAGGCAGGATCAGCGTCGGCGTGGCGAGCGTGGCGTCGCGCGCCTGGCGCATGGCCACGAACTCGTCCTCGCTGATGCCGTTGCGCACATGGACGTTGTGCGCGCGCTCCTCTGCCACCGTGCTGACGTACTGCACCTCGCGGCCGCCAGGCTGGTAGTCGTGGCACATGTAGAGCCGCGTCTCGGGCGGCAAGCTCATCACCTTGGTGATCGAGCGGTAGAGGGTGCGCGCGTCGCCGCCGGGGAAGTCGCAGCGCGCGGTGCCGTAGTCAGGCATGAACAGCGTGTCGCCCACGAAGGCGGCGCTGTCCTGGCCGTCGCTGACCACGTAGGTCATGCAGGCCGGCGTGTGGCCCGGCGTGTGCATGGCGCTGGCCTTCAAACCGCCGATCTCGAAGGTCTCGCCGTCGCTCATCAGCCGGTCGAACTGGCGCCCGTCCCGCGCGAACTCGGGCCCGACGTTGAACAGCGTGCCGAACACCCGCTGCACAGTCGTGATCTGGCTGCCTATGGCGAGCTGGCCCCCCAGCTGCTGCTTCAGGTAAGGCGCAGCCGAAAGGTGATCGGCGTGCACATGGGTTTCCAGAATCCACTGCACCCGGGCGCCGAGTTCGCGCGCGCGCGCGATCAGCCTGTCGGCGCTGGCGGTGGACGTGCGGCCCGACTTGGGGTCGTAGTCCAGCACGCTGTCGACGAGCGCGCATTGGCGGCTCGCAGTGTCCATCACGACGTAGCTGATGGTCCAGGTTTCGGGGTCGAAAAAGCCTTCGACCTGGAGTCGGGGAGGTTCGCTCATGGAAGTCTTATATGGATGCCTCCCGGATAGCAAGAAGAATTTGTGTTGTGCTGCGAAGAAGTCGGCTGCGTCCTTATATCCGGCCTTGATTGCGTGGTTTGCCTGGTTGCCCAGGGTGGCACGCTGGCCCCGATGCATATCCGCTGGCAAGCACCTCATCTCCTATGGCGAACTCTTGCGTCCGTACATCCATGCAGGTTTAGCTCACCCCGGTCTGACCTGTTTCACATCACTTCACTCTTTGCTGCCTTGCTAGCCTTCAAAGGCTGACCATATCCTTTCGTTAAGGTTGGTTGATGAATTGGCTGTCCCGTTGGTCACGCCGCTTGCGGCCTGACGCTTTGGTAGCCCCGTTGGTAATCCTCTTGCTTGGCCGCCAGCGCCCAGATCGTGCGGGCCATCTTGGCCGCCTGCGCCACGATCACCACGTTGGCGGGCCTGCGGCCCTTGAGCCCTTCAAGCCAAAGGCCCGGCTATTGGCGTGGCCCAGCACACTTCTAGCGCCGTGAATGAGCAAGGTGCGCAGGTAGGTGTCGCCGCGCTTGGAGATGTTGCCCAGCCTCACCTTGCCGCCTGTGCCGGTTTGCAGGGGAACCAGCCCCAGCCAAGCGCAGAACTCGCGCCCTGACTTGAACGCGCTGGCCTCGCCCATAGCGGCGATGGCCGTCGTGGCGCTGAGTACGCCAACGCCCGGAATCTGGGCGATGCGCTGCATCTGCGGGTCTTGGCGCAGCTGCAGCGCCAGGCGCTTGTCGACGCTGGAGATGTCCTCGCCCAGCGCCTTGATGCGCGTCACCTGCTCGCGCAGGCTGTTGGCCACCCTCTGGGGCAACTGCGATTGCAAGCGCTCCAGCGCTGGCTCCACTTCGCCCAGCATTGCCTTGCTGCCTTTGGCAAAGATGGCCCCGAATTCGTAGAGCAGCCCGCGCAAGGCATTGGTCTGCATGGTGCGCATCTTCATGAGCAGCTCGCGCTGGCGATGCAGCGCAGCAGCGGCACTCTGTGGCGACGTCGGGCACCTTGATGCCGGCGCCGCGCTTCGGGGGCTCGGCCACCTTCAGGGTCTTGAGGCGCGGCGTGACGTCGACACCGAGCTCCTCGGGCTTGACGTTGTCGAGCTGCTTCTTCTTGGCCTTCATGATGTTGGGCAGGGTCACGTAGCGCGGCTCGTTCAGGCGCAGGTCGGTGGTGACGACGGCCGGAAGGCTCAGGCTCAGGGTCTCCAGGCCGCCGTCGATCTCGCGGGTGACGCTGACCTTGTCGCCAGACACCTCGACCTTGGAGGCGAAGGTGGCCTGGGGCAGCTCGGCCAGGGCCGCCAGCATCTGACCGGTCTGGTTGGCGTCGTCGTCGATGGCCTGCTTGCCCAGGATGACGAGGCCGGGCTTTTCTTTCTCGACCAGGACGGCCAGCAGCTTGGCCACGGCCAGGGGCTGGAGTTCTTCGTTGGTCTCGACCAGGATGGCGCGATCCGCGCCTATGGCCATGGCGGTGCGCAGGGTTTCCTGGCATTGGGCCACGCCGCAGGAGACAGCGATGACCTCGGTGGCCACGCCTTTCTCCTTGAGGCGCACGGCCTCCTCGACGGCAATCTCGTCGAAGGGGTTCATGCTCATCTTGACGTTGGCCAGGTCGACACCGCTGCCGTCGGACTTGACGCGCACCTTGACGTTGTAGTCGACCACGCGCTTGACGGGGACGAGGATTTTCATGACTGTCTCTCCGGATCGTTTCAAAGGGATGATTCGGTTGACGTCTACGTAGTCGGCCCTGCAAAATTCAGTTGACTCCAACGACGGCAAGTTGCGAAGTCGAGCGCGCAGCTGTCGGCGCCGCTCGCATGATGACCAGCGCGTCGAGCCGTACGAAGGCAATCCTTCTGCCGCGCAGACTCCTAGCCTTCAGTGAATACGCGGCTTCCATCGGCTCCGAATGCGTCGATCAGGAGGCGCTCCTGCGGCTTTTCGGACGCGGTTTTCAGAATTGCATCCAAGTCGCAGAAAATGAAGGGTTTACCCTAGACTCAAACCGCTACGATTTGCATTGAAACCGAGATCACCCCACGTTGGCGGCTTCGATACTCCGCAATCAAGAACTCGACCGACCAGCGGCCGAGGTCGTGGCGACTCATTCCAGCTTGAATCCAACCTGCTGCAATGTGGCGGCATGCTTTGTCGACGCCTGTTGCAGGCTCTTGTACAGCTCCTCCGGACGCGTGGCGTGAGGAAGGTCCATGCCCGAGGCCAGGATGCGCTGTTTCATTGAAGCGTCCTGCAGGGCAGCTTGCACCGCGTCAAACAACTGGTTTCGCACGGCGACCGGCACATCGGGCGTGATAAAGGCGCCAATCCAGACTGTCTCGTTCAGACTCGGATAGCCCAGCTCAGTGAAGGTAGGCACATCGGGCAGCGTACGCATACGCTTGGGCGAAGTGGTGGCCAGCGCCTTGAGCTTACCGGTTTTGATTAGAGGCAACGCGGCCGCGGGCCCATTGAATGAGAACGGGATCTGGCCTCCCATCACTTGTGTCAGTGCGGGAGCCTCGCCAGGGAATGGGACGTGCAGCATGTCGAGACCCGCGAGTTTGTTCAGCTCGAGCCCGAGGGTGTGTGCCGACGTTCCCGCGCTGTAGGAGGCATAGCTGGTCTTGCCCGGATTGTTCTTCACGTGGGCAATGGCCTCGGCCAGACTGTTAACCGGCAGCTGAGGGGCGGCCACCAGAACCAGTCCTGTGCGCGCCACTTCCGCCAGGGGATAGACCTCCCTCATCGGATCCAGTGGCAGCTTCATCGCATGAGGAATCTCCGAGAGAACGCCGTTGACAGTCACCAGCATGGTGTGCCCGTCCCGCGGCGACTTTAGCAGTTCCTGTATGCCGATGATTCCACCAGCGCCGGGCTTGTTGTCGACCACGACTGGCTTGCCGAGTTGGCGCGACAGCAACTCAGCCAGGCCGCGGGACAAGGTATCCGACGAGCCGCCCGCCGGCGCGCTGACGATAATGCGCAGCGGCTTGCTCGGAAAGTCATTGGCCAGCGCCGGCGAGCCGACCAGACCGGTGAGCGCAAGGGCGACGATCGACGAGAGAAGGTTGCGTCGCAAGACCATGTTGTCTCCTTTTGAAGTGTGTGCTGCGGTCACCGCGCGGTCCTTGAACACCGCTGCGGTTAAGGGTCGCCGCGCCTCGCGGTTTTCCTTCTGCCCCATTCTGCTATCCCGAAACGTGGAGTACCCCACTCTGCGGGAGTGGGTCGATGGAGCGCTTGAGCCCCGCCCCAACCCACTCTCCCAGGGTGGGGCATTGCCTGAGCGGCTGCCACAGAATGGCACGCAGCCCTCCGTCATGTGTGCCAACGCGGGGAGCGCCACCACAACAACGCCCACAGCGACTGGAGACAAACATGGCCATTGCCACCCTAAGCCAAGGGATCGCGGTCGATCCCGAAGCGCCCTACCCGGTGCCCCGAACCTACGCGTGGATTGTCTTCGCGATGACGTTCGGGCTCATGCTGTCGGACTACCTGTCGCGTCAGGTGATCAACGCAGTGTTCCCCTTCCTCAAGACGGAATGGGCCCTTACGGACACCCAGCTTGGCTCACTGGTGAGCGTGGTGGCGCTGACCATCGGCGTCATGAGCATCCCGGTTTCCATCCTGGCCGACCGCTTTGGCCGGGTGCGCAGCGCAGCCGCGATGGCCCTGGTGTGGGCACTGGCAACCATCGCCTGCGGGATGGCTGAAAGCTTCACCAGCCTGGTCATCGCGCGTGCCTTTGTCGGCCTGGGTGAGGCCGGCTACGGCAGCGCCGGCGCAGCCATCCTGACGCGCGTGTTCCCGGCCCGGCTACACGCCACCGCGATGGGCTCCTTCCTGGCCGCAGGCATGATCGGCTCGATGCTGGGCGTCGTGTTGGGTGGCGTCATCGCCCAGGCCCTGGGCTGGAAGGTAGCCTTCCTGGTCATGGGCACGTTCGGGCTCGTGCTGGCGGCGCTGTTTCCCGTGCTGGTTAAGGAGCAGACCGATGACTCTGCGAGCGTTCAAACCAAGGTGCCTGTGGGCCAGGTGCTCGGGCAACTGGTGCGCACACCCACGCTTCTGCTCGTGGCCCTAGGAGGCGCATGCACCATGTTCGCGCAGACTGCCTTCATCGCCTGGCTTCCCAGCTACCTCAATCGCTTCTATGGACTGGAGCCCGGCAAGGCGTCCATGGGCACCGGCGTGCTGATCATCTGCATTAGCCTGGGCATGATCATCGGCGGCGGGCTGGCGGACCGCTTCAGCCGCCGCAACCCGCTGCGCCGGCTGCATATCGTAATGACCTATGGCGCGCTGATGGGATGCGCCCTGCTGCTGGCATTCCGCTTCGGGCCCGGCACGTCCCAGTTCCTGCTCATTGCCCTGGGCCTACTGGTCAGCACCGGCTTTCTGGGCCCGGCCCTGGCGGTCGCGGCCGACGTCACGCCGCCGGCCGCCCACGCGACCGCATTCGCCATCTTGGCACTGGCCTACATGCTGCTGGGCGGCGCCCCCGGCCCGCTGGTGGTCGGCCGTCTGGCCGATGTCATGGGCCTGGACAGAGCACTGTCCATCGTTCCGGTCGCCAGCCTGCTGGGGGGCGGCTTCTTCTATCTCGCGTCCACCCGTTACCTGCAAGACCGCGCCAAGGTGCGTGGTGCTTGAGCACCCGGAAGCACCAGAACGCCCCATCCAAGGACATTCGACATGAACCTCACCGAGACACACCTCCGACAAGCCACCCGGGTCATGCAGACCGTAGGCTGGCTGTGCCTGGCCGGGTTGCCCGCCTTCGCCGTCCTCTACCCCCCGGGCGTGCTGTGGGGCGACCTGCCAGTGGCCTACTGCCTGCCGCGGCTGTTCGACCATCCACCGTCGCCCTACGACGGCCTGCATCCCTATTTCTACATGCTGGCAGTGATGTACATGTCCTACGGCTACCTGATGCTGCGGGGTGCTCGGGACCCCGGGGGCAACCGCGCGCTGTTCGACTTCGGCATCGTCGCCAACCTGGCACACGGCGCCATCATGATCCCGATGGCGTTCTACTACCCGAACGAACACGCCCACCTCTGGTTCGACATCCCGTTCGCCTTCTTCGTCGTGGGCCTGCTGATGCGCTGGCACCCCAAGCGGGCTGAACGCCCGGCCTGAGCGAGCCGCCATGAGCAACAACACCTATGACGTGGTGGTGATCGGCAGCGGCTTCGGCGGTGCCGTCACGGCCAACCAGCTGGCGCTGGCGGGACTGCGGGTGCTAGTGCTGGAACGCGGCCCCTGGCGCGATTCGGTGCCTGTGCGCTCCATAGGCATAGCTCGGCGCGCGCCGTTCCCGGCCGGCGCCAAGGCCTTCACCCACCTGCTGCATTCGTACCACGGACAGCGACACAGCCTGCGGCTCAACCGTCGCGGCCTGTTCGAGCTCGGCTCTTTTGCCGGCCTGCACACGCTGGCGGCCAACGGCGTGGGCGGGGGCAGCATCGCCTACGGCTCTCTGCTGGTCGAGCCGCTGCGCGGTGACTACTGGGCCGCCCGGCACCCGCAGCTTGACCCGCAGCGGGTAGAGCATTTCTATGACAAGGTCATCCGCGACATGGGCGCCGAGCGCGTGGCCCGCAATCAGCCCGGCCCCCAGTCTCTGTGGGACCACTTTCCGGACGGCGCTTATGCGCACTGCCAACCGGCGGACCCGCAGCCACGGGTCGCCATGCTCATGCCGCGCTCGCTGGACGAGGCGGGCCAGCCTGTCCGGGGTGGCACGACAGGTCTCCAGCGCCGCCGCTCGGCCTTTGACAGCGACGGCTTTCTCGGTTCACCAGGTGGCACCAAGGCGTCGGTCGACTTCATTTACCTCGGCCCGGTACTGGGTCGGGGCGTGACCGTTCGCGACATGTGCGAAGTCGCGCGCGTGTGGACCGTGCGGGACGGTGGATACGTCGTTGAGTTCAAGGACCTGGAACAGAGGCTGTCGCACCGCGTGCGCGCACCGAGGGTCGTGATGGCCGCTGGCACGCTCAACACCTTGCGCCTGCTGTTTTCCAGCTCCGGTGGTCCCGAGGGACTGGCGCCCATGCCGGCACTGGGTCATGGATTTTTCGGCAATGGCGACATGTTGGGCGCCTGGGTCAAGACACGCGCGGATGTGTCGAGCTTCTGCAGCGCACCGGTACTGGGCACCTTGCGCATCCAGGGCCATGAGGAGAAATTTCTCGGTGTCGGCAGCCTGGCGGGCTTCGATGCCATGCCGTTGCCAGGTTTCATCAAGCGCTACCTCGAACGGGTGTACATGGTGTACGGCATGGGCTTTGACAGTGCAACAGCCCGCGTCAAATGGGCCGGGGGTCGGCTGCGCTCGGATTACGACCATCGCTGCGAGCCCGTCTACGACGAACTGAGAGCGGCCTTCCGCACACTGGCCTCGGACACGGCCATGCCGGTCCACCTCTTGCGCAAGCCCCTGACGCCGCACATGGGCGGTGGTGCGCGCCTGGCCGCCGACGCGCGCGAGGGCGTGGTCGACCACCGCGGGGAGGTCTATGGCAACCCCGGGCTCTACATCGCCGATGCGTCTGCCCTGCCGGCGCCGCCCGGTGGTCCGCCCGCTCTGGTCATTGCTTCCTGGGCGCATCACGTGGCCGATGGTCTTGTCCATGGTCGCTGACACGCACCAACCTGCCACGTAATTGATCTCGACGAAAGGAGAACCACCATGAAGTTACCCGGCCCTCTAGTAAGCACACAATGGCTCGCCGATCACCTCGACGTGAGCACGCTGCGCGTGTTTGACGCCTCGGTCTACCTGGTGCCACGGCTTGATGGCGCCGGCTACTTGACCGAGAGCGGGCGCTCGGCGTGGCAGTCGGCGCACATTCCCGGCGCCAATTTCCTGGACCTGTTGGCCGACTTTTCCGACAACAGCCAGCCGGTCCCGGTCATGATGCCCGCGCCCGAACGCTTCGCCGCATTGTGTGAGCGCCACGGCATAGGGGACGACGTGGCAGTGGTGATCTATTCCGCCCAGGGCATGGCGTGGTCGGCGCGCATGTGGTGGATGCTGCGTGCGATGGGCTTCGACAACGCGGCCGTGCTCGACGGCGGCTGGGAGCAGTGGCAATGCGAGGGACGTCCGAGCGCCAATCAGCACCAGCCTTACCCGGTGGCGCGTCTTACTGCCAAGCCACAGGCCCATCGCTGGGCCGACAAGACCGAGGTGCTGCAGGCCATTCACAACCCGACCGTATGCACGCTCAATGCCTTGCCCGCCGAGGTGTATGACGGTCGGCTCAACCGATTCGGCCGGGCCGGCCACATACCGGGCAGTCACCACATGGCGCACAGCCAGTTGCTGGATCCGGGGTCCGGTCGCCTGTTGTCCCCCGAACTGCTGCGCCTGGCTTTCGACAGCGTGGGAGCGATGCCGCGCCGGGTCATCGCCTATTGCGGCACAGGAGTCGCAGCCTCAGTCAACGCCTTGGCCCTGGCGGTGCTGGGCCATGCCAACACGGCCGTTTACGACGGGTCCATGGCCGAATGGGCCATGGACCCGGTTCTTCCTCTGGTCACGGGCAACGTCCCGGGCTGAATCAATCCAACCTCACACAGGAGTCAAGAAATGGGAATGTTTTGGTGGATCCCTTTTGGGAAAGTACCCGAGGTCTCGCCCGAGCAACTCGAGCGCATGCGCCTCGATATCGGCAACCGGGTGCAGATCGTGGACGTGCGAACGGGTATGGAATGGCGCGCCAGCCACATTCCGGGTGCGGTTAGCGTGCCAGTGACAGAGTTTGCCGGTCGTCTCGAAAGCCTGGGGCTCGACAAGTCGCGTCCCGTGGTGGCCATCTGCCTCTCGGCGCATCGCAGCATTCCGGCTGTTCGCACGCTGCGAAAGAACGGCTTTCGGGATGCCTACCAGCTCAAGGGCGGCATGCTGTCATGGTGGAAAGCCAAGTTCCCGATCGAAGGGGACGGAAACGCACCACCGCCTGCCAACTGTCAATAAGCCCCGTTCACCACGTTCACTCGCCCTCCACAGAAAGAACACGGCCATGAGTCTGTCAACCCAACGACCCGCCGCGCGCGAAATGAAGCTGCGCCCCGGCCCCAACCCCACCAACCGCATCCACATGCGCAACCAGCGCGACGAGCCCTTCTGCGGCTGCGCGGTCATCATCGGCAGCGGACGCAACGGGCGTGCACGCATGCACGCCACCACCGGCATCTCGGCGGTGACGCCCGAGACCCCCGGCATGATCGACACCGAGAAGCTGGCGAGCGAACTCGGCGCCGACCTGTGCGCGGTCAACAAAGGCCGGATCTGGACGCTGGACGAGATAGAGCTGCTGGGCGGCTACATCGTGGACTTCCACGGCGTGCGCATGACCTGGGTGGGCGAGATGGTCGCCGAAGACCTGTTCCAGCAGTTCCAAAACCCTTATCTCCCCAGCCTGATCCAGCGCTACACCAACTGGATCTACCACGTCGGCAAGCCGGTGCACCTGCTGCGTGAACCCGGGGGCCCCGTCTGGGTGATGCAGGAGTACACCAAGGCGGTCGATCCCAGCCTGACCATCGACAATCTGCACGAGGTGGGCAGCAAGCTCAAGAACCTGCCTGCGGGCTGGACCTTCGAAACCAAGGTGCTGATGGAAGAACTTTCGCTGGACACCATGCGCAGCGATGGCTGGGCGTCCATCCTGCGCGACGAGCTGGGCTGCACCTACCAGGCCTGCGGCTACGGCGGCGACACCAGCGCCAACTACATTCCCTGAGAGCCACCCCTTTCAACGTCTTTTGGCCACAGCCTTGAGCACCCGGTCGGTGGCGACGTGTGAGCGTGCGATGGAGCCATCCACGTAGCCCTTGGGCGCGGTGGGTTTGGGCGCACGCTTGCTGGTGGCCAACTGCCTGGGGCTGAGCCGGCTGGCCAGGAGCAACAGGCGCTGCAGCAACTGCATGGGATCGTCGTCTGCGCAAGGCAGATGCTCGGGCGGCAGCCGGCGCACCATCGCTTCGTAGCTGCTGGTGATCTCCACTGTCAGGTGGTAGGGGGAGACGTCCAGATCGGGGTGCGCGGCGCGGTGTGCCTGCTCGGTCACCCGCTTGAGCAGCGCCAGCACGTTGTACGCCAGCACCGCCACCGCAAAGCCCAGCAGCGCCGCGCACGGATGGCCCAGGCTCTTGATCTCGCTGTGCAGCACCGATTCGAGCCGCTGGAACATGCCCTCAATGCGCCAGCGCTTGCGGTACAGCCGCGCGATGCTGGTCGCATCGATGTCCTTGGGCCACTCGCCCCGATGGTCGAGCAGGGTGTGATTTCCATGGCCGGCAGTGTGGCCAATCTGCATCATTGGCTCGATTAGTGTTAACACGCCCTAATCTTACTGTGTTAATAATGTCACCCAGCCTGAGCGCGCATGCAACACGGGCATCGCTGCGAGCTACGAACCAGCAGCGCTGCCAGGCGCAGCCGCAAGCTGGTGATCGAAGACGGAACGTGGCGCTGCGCGCGCTGGGCTTCCCCGAGGTACGTAATGCGTGGGTAGGGCAGATTCCTGGCTTGGTGCGGAGTTTTTTTTGCCGGCCATCTCATCGGGGTGGCGCAGCCGCTGGGCCAGCAGGAAGCCGTAGGCGGCAATGCTCAGGCTGGCGTGGTGGTGCAAACCGCGCCAGCCCCTGCCTTCGTAGTGTCCAAGCCCCACGTCCTGCTTGAGGTCCTGGTAGTCGCGCTCGATGCGCCAGCGCATCTTGGCCTCGTACACCATGCGCTGCAATGAAGTGTCCTCGCTCAGCGTGGACAGCCAATACTTCATGGGCTCCTTGTGGCCTTCGGGCCACTCGATGAGCAGCCACTCGCTCGGGCGTTGCTGCTCGCGGGGGTGTCCGCGGTGGGCCGCGCTCACCCGCACCCTGGCAAAGCGCGAGCGCAGCGTGTCGTTCGTGCCTTCGCGCCAGGCGACCTCGCTCCAGTGCTCGGGCCCGAGGGCGAAGGCCACATCCTTGACCGATTGGGGCCGCTGGTGCGACTGCTCGCCCAGGCGCTGGCGCTTGGGGACACGCCCACGCCCGCTGTAGGCCAGCGGCGGTAAGGGTGAATGACCGGGTGGCCAGACCGTGACTGCGCCAGTGACGCCCACCACGTAGCGCAGCCCCAGTTCGCCGAGCCGTTCACGAAAGGCGGTGTCCACGCCGTAGCCCGCATCGGCCAGCACGCAGTGCCGCGGTGCCCCCTGGGCCAGCAGATGCTCGATCTGCTGCAGTGCGATGGTCGGCTTGGTGGCGAACCCCACTGCCTCGGGCACGCCGGCCTTGGCGCGGCGCACCGGGTCTTCGGCCCACTCCTGGGGCAGGTACAGCTGCCAAGCCACCGGCAGACTGGCCGTCTCACACGCCAGCGACACGCTCACGGCCACCTGGCAGTTGTCCTGCTTGCCCAGCATGCCGCAATACTGCCGCGCCACGCCCACCGAATGCCGCCCCTGCTTGGGAAAGCCCGTGTCGTCGATGATCCACCAGCCGCCGCCCGTGAAATCCATCAGCGGCACCACCCACTGTGCCACGCGCCGCAGCATCTGCTCATCGGACCAGTTCGCATCGGCTACGAAGTGGTGCAGCGACTGGTGGCGCGAGCGCACCCGCATCGGATCGACGTGCGCGGCCATCGGCTCCACGCTCTTGCGCGTCAGTGGCGACATCAGCCCGCTGCAGTACCCGCGCAGTCCCGCGTGTCGGTCCGCGTGCCCCAGCCCCTCGCTCAGGTGCGCCATGTACCGATCACACTCCTGCAACTCGTCCATCGAGGCTCACCCCTTGCCCATATAGGCGTGAATAATGCCTCTATTTTATTAACACAGTAAGACTAGGGAATGTAGTTGGCGCTGTTGTCGAAACCCACGGCCTGGTTGGCGCAGCCCACTTCGTCCCGGAGGAATTTGATGTAGCCGCCGGAAAGGCTCGTATCCAGAACGAGGTCCTTGGTGATTACCTTAGTCTCCCAGATCCAGCCGGCTGGGAGGTTCTTCAGGTGTTTGCCCACCTGATCAAGGTTGTTGGCGTTCAGATCCTTGATCACATCGTTGCCAGCATCCTGCATGACCCAGCACTTGCCATCCGGCTGCCGCAGCAGATAGATCGGTTGGCCTGCCTTATAGACGAAGGTGGTGTAACGGTTGCCAGAGACAGGCTGATAGTCGTTGTGCGTCAATGCATGCATCATCTCCTTCACATCCATGTTTTCAACCCAGGCGCACTTGACGCCATGGAAGTCCACGGTTTCGCTGGAGAGATAGCCAATTTCGTCGCAGACCACGAAACGTCCCCCGTTGACCCCCACCGGGACGCCCAGTTCTTCAGCCAGCCGCTTCGTATCGATCTTGGTTTGCAGATCAGCTGGGGCATTTCCTTGTGGTTGGATAGCTCATGAATAGGAGTGCGTCAGTAGCAGGCGAGCCAAGCATGATGCCGACTCCGCAGAAGTACTGGCCGCGGGAGTCGGTGTCGCTGACTCTGATACCTGCTGTCGGCTTCGTGGGGATGCTTATCTTGCTCATCGTCAGATCCTTTCGAGAAAGAGAGTTTGTCGACGTCCCTGGCGTTGGTCACAACGGACCTGATGGTCTTGCACCAGACCGGCATGCTGCCCGGATGCAGCGGCGTTGGGACCGACCAGAACGAAAATGGTCCGAGGCTTCATCGCTATTTGCTCAGGATGTGGATGGCCACGGCGGCCTCCTCGATGCCCTGCAAGCCGCCCCCGTTTTCCTGAATGGCGTGGCGCGCGCCCTGCACCTGCCGCGCACCGGCCTCGCCACGCAATTGCGTGACCAGCTCATGCAGCTGGCCAATGCCGGTGGCGCCCAGCGGATGGCCCTTGGACTCCAGCCCGCCCGAGGTGTTGATCGGTACGCGGCCTCCCAGCGTGAAGTCGCCGCGCTCGGCGCAGGCTCCCCCTTGCCCCAGGGAGGCCAGACCGAGGTTCTCGGCCTGGATGATCTCGCCCATGGCCGAGGCATCGTGCACCTCGGCGACATGCATGTCACTGGGGCCCAGTCCGGCCATCTCGTAGGCCTGAAGCGCTGCCAGCCGGCCAACATGCTGCTCGGGCTGATCCAGTCCGCGCGTGCCGAAGCTGCGCAATACGCTGGCGGCGACCCGGATACAACGGCGACGGTCCAGTCCCAGGCGCCTGAGGCCATCCTCGGTGCAGACGATGGCGGCGGCCGCTCCGTCGGACAGCGGCGCGCACATGGGCAAGGTGATCGGGTAGGTGATGGGCGGCGCCGCCAGCACCTCGTCGATAGTGAACGGCTTGCGGAACTGCGAATAGGGGTTGTTCACCGAGTGCCCATGGTTCTTGGCGCAGACGGCTGCGATCTGGCGCTGCGTAGTGCCATAGGTCTTCATGTGCCAGCGGCACATGGCAGCATAGATGTCCATGAATCGGCTGTAGGGGCGGTCCGACTGCGTGCCGGGCGGCGCCACCACACCCTCGCCCATAGCGACCAGGCGCTGGTAGTTCTCCTCGACCCGGGAGACGTCCCAGCCTGCCTCGAAAACGGCAAAGGCACGCGCCTTGTCATCGATGTTCATCTTCTCGGCACCCAGGGCCAGGGCGACGTCGGTGGTTCCGGCACGCAGACTCTGAACGGCCAGGTTGAAGGCCGAGCTGCCCGAGGCGCAGGCGTTCTCGACGTTGTAGATGGGGATGCCCGAGATGCCGATGCGCCCCAGCACCACCTGGCCGGGAATGGCCCACTGGCCCTGCAGAGGACCGTTGGTCATGCCCGCGTAGTACGCGGCCCCGAGATCGGCGATGGCGCAGCCGGCGTCGCGCAGCGCGCCCTGCAACGCCTCCTGCGCCAGATCGGCCAGGCTGCGCTGGGGGTGGCGGCCGAACACCGTCATGGCGATGCCGGCGACGTAGATGGCTTGGCTCATGCTTGGATTCCCTGATGCTTGAAATGGAAAAAGCCGGGTCTGCAAGGGCAGGCCCGGCACCTCATGGCGGTGTCAGATCTTCTTGTCCCTGGCCTGCCAGTAACTGGCGCGCAAGTCCTTCTTGAGGACCTTGCCGACCGGGCTGCGCGGCAGCGTCGCCACGAAGTCCACCGTCTTCGGCGACTTGACCGACCCCAGTTTCTCCTTGCACAGCGCGATCAGTTCCTCGGCGCTCACGCTCTGGCCCTGGTTGAGCTCGATCATGGCCTTGACCGCCTCGCCCCACTGCTCGTCGGGCACGCCAATGACGGCACAGTCCTGCACCGCCGGGTGGCTCCAGATCACCTGCTCCACCTCGCTCGGGTAGACGTTGAAGCCGCCCGAGATGATCATGTCCTTCTTGCGGTCGGTGATGTGAAGGTAACCCTCGACGTCGATGTGGCCGATATCACCCGTGTGCAGCCACCCATCGATGATGGTCTCAGCCGTCTTCTCAGGCGCCTTGTAGTAGCCCTTCATCACCAGGTCGCCCTGCACGCAGATCTCGCCGGTTTGGCCTTGCGCCAGGATCTCGTTGGCATCGTTCATGATCTCGACGCGGATCAGCGGATTGGGTCGGCCCACCGAGGACAGCCGGTCGTCGTCCGCAAGGCGGCCATTGCGGAAATGTTCGTCCGGCGGCAGGTAGGCGATGGAGGCCGGCGCTTCGGTCTGCCCGTAACCGCCCATCATGCACGGGCCAAACACCTCGATGGCCTGCTTGAGCTTTTCCACCGACATGGGTGCTGCACCATAGATGAAATAGCGCAGCGAGCTGGAGTCCACGTTCTGCTTGAGGTCGGGTACGTCGAGCAGGCGGTAGATGACGGTGGGCGGCAGGAACATCTCAGTCACACGGTGCCGGGAAATGGCGGCCAGCAGCAGGGACGGCTCCGGCTTGGTCACCACCACCACCGTGCCGCCCCGGGCAGTGGTTGGCATGGACAGCAGCCCGGCGGTGTGAGTCATGGGCGCCGCCGCCAGGTTGACGATCTTGTCCTCGGCCCGGTAGTGGCAGGACATGATGAAGTGCGCCCAGAAGGTCTGCAGGCTTCGGTGGGTGTTCATCACCCCCTTGGGGGCGCCCGTGGTGCCACCGGTGGACATCAGGACGACCACGTCGTCCATGTCCACCGCGACATTCGGCCGGCTTGCAGGCTGTCCGCTGGACCAGTCGGTCAGGGACACCGATCCCTGGACCTCCGGCGCCTCGCCGTCAACGCAGATCCACAAGCGCACCTTGGGCAGGCGAGGTTGCAGTTCGGCGATCACCGGCGCGAACGCCTGCTGGAAGAACAACACCTCGCAGTCGAAGGCGTCTAGCACATGGTGGTTCTCCTGCGCCGTGTTGCGTGCGCCGACCGGAATCCAGCGCATGTTGGCGCGCCACAGGCCCAGCGTGCACGACCAGGCGGTGACGTCGTTGAGGGCCCAGACCGCGCCATTGGTCTGGGCGGGCAGGCCGGCCGCCATCAGCGCGTGGGCCACCCGGCAGGACAGCTCACCGACCTCCGTGAAGCTGTACGCGCGCTCGTCCTGAATGTAGGCGGCGCCGTGTGGGTTGATCTGCCAGCCGCGGTCGAAAAAGTCGATGACTGCCATGGGTCGTTGCTCCTGTGGATGTGTCAGCCGATCACAGGGCCTGCACGGTGGCACGTGCCAGACCGCGCTGCTCCAGGAAGCCCAGCAGGTAGCGGTGGCCGAAGGCCTTGGAGGCCGACGCAAAGCCCACCTTGGCGGTGTCACCATCGAGCAGGCGTGTGACGGCAGCGACTTGCAACGCGCCGGTGGAGATGTAAGGCGTGACGCCGGTCACCGTGGCGCGAACGGCGGCCAGTTGGCCGCGGCCAATGGCCACGTCCACCGTGCGCTGGATGGTGGTGCGCTCGCGCGGCGGCATGGTCGGCGTGGTGGAATCGACCATGCTCTTGAGCACCGAGTCCTGCTGCTCGGGAGGCAGGTGTTTGTATTCGGCGTCCCATTTCTGTGCCAGGCCATGCACCAGCTGCATGACGTTGTTGTCATAGAAGCCGACGCAGGAGCTGCAGCTGCGCACACGGGAGTCGTTCTCGAAATAGATCGGCAGCGAGGTTCCACCCCAGGGCAGCGCCAGGATCGGCTGGATGAAGTTGGGGTCGACCACGTTGAACGAGGCGGTCACCGGATGGGCGAGCAGTTGCTTTTCCCACAGGTAGAAGTGTTGCGAGCGAAGCAGCTCGAAGATGGATGCGGCGGATCCCACGCTCACGCCAGCGCTGTCGCGTGGACCGCGGCACAGGGTGGCGGTCTCCAGCGTGTCCACGCCCTGGGTCTCCAGCGCCAGTTCCGCTGCGATCTCGGCGAAGGTGTACATGTAGGAGATGGAAGGCGACACCAATAGGCCGGCCTGCGCGTACAGGTGGCCGAACTGCTCGCGCACGGCCCGCATGTAGGACTGTTCGCCCGTGGTGTCGATGTGGTGGCAGCCTGCCTTGAGTGCTGCCTCGACCGTGGTCAATCCGAAACGCGCGAACGGACCGACGGTGTCGCACACCACCTTGGCTCCCCTGAAGACTTTGGTCAGAGCCTCGACGTTGTGTTCGCACTCGATCAGTTCGTAGGTGGCTGACTCCAGCCGCACCACGCGCTGGGCCATCATTTCCTTGGCTCGCTTCGCGTCGCGGGCCACTGCGGTGAAAGGAATCTTCTGGTCGATCAGC
The DNA here is from genome assembly GCA_005503335.1 of Comamonadaceae bacterium 2FH. Classification (GTDB taxonomy): domain Bacteria; phylum Pseudomonadota; class Gammaproteobacteria; order Burkholderiales; family Burkholderiaceae_C; genus SCMQ01. The sequence goes on along the minus strand of SCMQ01000053.1, from coordinate 3,124 downwards.
CAGTCCATGATCAGCATGCCGGTGTAACCGGAAGCACCGTAGACGACGACGGGGTATTGGGCCATGGGGAGTCTCCTGGAGATTGGAATCTGGGTTTCGGCCGACCTGCTGGCCGTACCTGTTGATCTATTCTTCGGATTTGCGGCCGTCCGACACCACTCTCGGAGAGTGGGCCGGCACACTGATAACATCGTCGCGGCCACCCCACCCGGGAGAGACAGGACTTTCCGCTTTCGGCTGGCGCACCCGCACTCCGGCGGGCTGTCCATGCAGAGGTGGAGCCCATCCTTAGATTGAGTCATTTCATGTCACCAGACAGTGAGCGCTTCGATCCGCGGCTGGTACTGAAGGCCACACCTCCCAAGGTGGCCAAATCCGTGCTGCACCGCGCGCGGCTGGGTCTGAACTCGCCAGACCTGGACGACAAGTCAGTGATCCTGGTCAGTGCCTCGGCGGGTTTTGGCAAGACCGCCTTGCTGGCCCAGTGGCGGCGCGAGGCCATCGCATCGGGTGGTGCGGTCGCCTGGCTGGGCATCGATGCGTCGGACGATGCCCTTCGTTTCGTCGACGGGCTGCGGCTGGCGATGATGGTCGGCACCCAGAAGGTCATGCGAGATCATGACTTCCACGATGTGGGCGGCTACGACGCGCCCTTCACGCGGGTGGCGCGCTGGCTGGCGCAGGTGGCGGATTTTGCAGGCGAAGTCCTGCTCATCCTGGATGATGTGCACGGACTGCCCGAATCGGCGCACGATACGCTGGCGTTCCTGCTGCACCACCTGCCGCAGAACCTGCGTGTGGTGCTTGCCTCACGCAAACCGCTGCCCTTCTCTGTCGCGGAACTCATGGCCAAGGGCCAGTACGCGCTGGTGGACGCAGAGGCGCTGCGCCTGCGACTGCCGGAGACCACCACCGTGCTGCAGAGCCGCTTTGGCCCCCGCGCCGATGTAGACACCTGTGCCCGGTTGCACGACCTCACCGACGGCTGGCCGCTGGGGGTGCAGTTGATTATGGCGGGCATGGGACCACAATCCGACCTCAGTGAGACCGCTCTGTCCCTGCTGAACCACTCCGGCCAGGCCCACCGCTTCTTCATCGAGACCATGCTGCGTCACATGGATCGCCGGGACGCCGACTTCCTCGTGGCGTTGTGCAACGTCGACCTGTTGCATCCGGACCTCTGTCGCGCCGTTACCGGCCGCGCCGACAGTGCCGAGGTGCTGCACCGCCTTTGCGAGCAGACCCCGTTCCTGACCCAGGCCATCGAGGGTCCCTGGTACAGCATCCACACCCTTGGCAAGGAGTTCCTCAGCGAACGCTTCAGTGCTTTAGAGCAGGACGAGCAGCGCCGCATCAGCGCGGCGGCGGCGCAGTGGCTGGCCCAGCATGGCTTCCATGAGGAAGCGGCCCGCCATGCTTTGCGGGCCGGGCAGGAAGAAATGGCCTTCGACCTGGCGGAGCAATCGCTCTACGAGACCTATCGCACCGGACAGTTGTCGCGCGTGGCGCAATGGCTAGACCGCATCTCGCCCAGCCACTTGGAACGCCGGCCTCGGCTGCGGATCGCGCTGGGCTGGGCATTGGCCAAGATCGAGCGCAACACCGAAGCCGCGCAAGTTGTGGGCCCCATCATCGATGACCCTGCCGCCGATATTGCAGACCGCTTCGAAAGCGTGCAAATCGTGGCCAACGCGGCGCTGTATGCCGACAAACCCGATCTGGTCCAAGCGACGCTGGCGCCCTGGCGTTCCCGCTTCCAAGGATTCACTCCTACGCAGCGGCTGGTGTCCTCCATCTTTGATGCCTACCTCGCCTTGTACCAGGGAGCGCCCGAGCAGGCACGCTACCTGCTGTCGCAGCCCGGGTGCCAGGACGAAAGTGCGGGGCCCTACGCGACCGGGGTCAAGGACTGGTTCGTGGCCGCCAGCTACCTCTGGCAAGGACAGGTGGTGGCCGCCGAACGCGAGTTGCGCCGTGCGCTGGCTAACGTGCAGCCCGTGGCGGGCCGGCGCAGTCCCATTGCTTCCATGCTGGCTGCGACCCTGGCGATGACGCTGTGGGAACTCGATGCACCTGCGGAAATCGAAGGCCTGCTGGCAGACCGCCGCGACGTCATCGACCAGTACGCCATGCCCGACGTGATCGCCTTGAGCTATGTGGTGGCGGCCCGCATGGCACTGCAGCGTGGTGCGATGGGCGTGGCCTACGAACTGCTGGAGCGGCTGCACGCCATTGGTGCCAACCATGGCTTGGCGCGCCTGAGCGTGATCAGTTTGGCAGAACTGATGCGCATGACCGCGTTACAAGGACGGACCGCATCCTGTGACGTGATTGCCGAACGCCTGCAAGCGGTCACTCGGGCGGGTCAGGCCAGGGGCTGGGGCCTGCTGCAACCGCAGGTCGACGTCCAGACGGCCCTGGCCGAAGCATACCGCCAAATTGCGCATCAGGAGTGGGGCAAGGTCGCAGCAGCCCTGGCACCCGCCAAGGCGCTGGCCGAGTCGTTGCGTCGCAATCGCGACCTGCTGCAGATCCACCTGCTAAATGCGCTGGCCGCGCAGCGTCTGGGCGCTGACGGCGAAACCATGTTCCGCGAGGGACTCTTCATCGTCGACGCGCTGGGCCTCAACCGCATCCTGACCGACACCCACCCGGCGCTACAGGACTGGGCCAGTCGTCTGCGGGACGAGACCGGCAGCCTGACCCGCCCCGATGCCAGGTCCGGTGCGGCCCCTCCGGGCCCAGCGGAGCCTGGCGGCCGCAAGGAGGCGCGTGTCGCGCCCAGCGTCCTGCTGACTCCCAAGGAGCGCGACGTTCTGCGCATGCTGGCCAGCAACCTGTCCAACAAGGAAATCGCCTCGGCGTTGGACCTGAGCATCCAGACCGTGAAGTGGCACCTCAAGAACCTGTTCGTCAAGTTGAATGCCGGGAGCCGCAAGCATCTGGTGGACCGGGCCCGCATGTTGGGCTTGCTGGATACCTGAAACAAGTTAAACAGTCGACCTTTCTAGTCTTACTGTGTTAGTAATTTGAACGAATTCAAGGCATTATGCGCACTTCTTCAAGCGAAGGGCGAACCTTGATGGAAGACTTGCAGGAATTCGAGCGATACATGGCCCATCTG
>SCMQ01000052.1 GCA_005503335.1 Comamonadaceae bacterium 2FH | reverse complement strand
CCGGACGTCCCGGCTGCTCGCCTCGCGCCTTCTTCACCATCTGCCACCTCGTGTCCGCATGCTTCGATCAGAGCATAACGCGCGAGATGTTGTTTTCGTCTACACCCTCTCAGAGCGCCTTGCGTATCAGGGCGCCCTTGAACAGCACCGGGCCGGTCGGCCCGCGCTCGCTGGGCACGCCGCCCTGGGGCTCCAGGCTGACGGCCAGCGCCGACGCATTGCGCACCTCGTCCTCCGCTGAAGGCAGGCGCAGCACCGCATCCGGGCCGAGCACGCCCAGCGAGCGCGGCGCGCCCGAAGGCGGCAAGGCCCACAGCTGCAGCGAACGGTCGGCGGCCTCGCGGTAGGCGTTCACGCGCTGCAGCGTGAGCCGGCCCTGGCGCGGGTCATAGGTGGCCAGCATGGCGGGCGCCGCCTGCTCGTCGGCCAGCACCGCCACGTAGGCGATCTGCGGGCTGGCCAGCAGCCGGGCCTGCAGTTCTCGGACCTGGCCGCCCAGCTGCTCGCGCAGGTTCAGGCCTGCCACCAGGGCCACCACGCTGGCCAGCGCGCCGGCGGCCGCAGCGCCGCGCCACAGCCAAAGGCTGCGCAGCCAGTCCGCAATGCCCGCTGGGCGGGAGCGCGACACTGGGGCCTCACGGTCGGCCTGCAGCCGCCTGGCGATGCGCTGCCAGACCACCGGGTCGGGCGCCACCTCGGGCTGCAATTCGTTGAGGCTGGCCAGGCGCGATTGCCAGACCAGGGCGGCCGCGCGCACCGGGGCTTGCTCGCGCGCCAGGGCCTCGAAGCGGCGGCGCGCGCCGCCGCGCAGGGTGCCCAAGGCGTAGGCGCTGGCCAGCCGGTCCAGCAGTTCGGGGTGGCCGATCAGGTTCATGATGCCCACCCCTCAGGCAAAGCGCGCCATGCAGGCGCGCAACTGGTCCAGCCCGCGCCGGATCCAGGTCTTCACGGTGCCCAGCGGCAGCCTGAGCTGCGCTGCCAGCTCGCTGTGGCTGAGGTCGCGCAGATAGGCCAGGCTCAGCACCTCGCGCTGGCGCGACTCGAGCTGGCGCAGGCACTGGTGCAGGGCCCAGGCCTGCTCGCCGGCCTGGGCCGTGTCCATGGGGTTGGGCGCGTCGCTGGCCAGGCTGTCCGACAGCGGGCCGTCCAGCGGCTGGGTCAGGGCTTCGCGCTCGCTCGCGCGCCGGCGCAGATGGTCCAGGGCCCGGCTGCGCACGATCAGGCCCAGCCAGGCCATGGGCGGCGATGCCGCCAAGGACGTGGGCATTCTCAACGTGGCCCTGGGCCTGGAGCACGAGGCCATCAACGCCTACCAGCTCGGCGCGGGCAGCGGCCTGCTGCAAAAGCCGGTGCTGGACCTGGCCCTGCAGTTCCAGGGCCACCACAAGGCGCACCGCGACGCCCTGGTCGCCACCATACGCAAGCTCGGCGGCAACCCCATGGCCGAGATGAAGCCGGACGACTATGCGAAGGCGCTCAAGGCCGACACGCTCAAGAGCCAGGCCGACGTGCTGAGCCTGGCCGCCGACGAGACCCTGCACTACACCGTGCTGACCCAGGCCCTGGGCCGTGCCCTGCCGGCGGGCGCCCTGTCCTTCGGTGCCTGAAGCGCGAGGGGAACGCAGCATGCAACAGCACATTGCCACGGCCCTGCTGGGTGCCGTCGTCCTGTCGGGCTGCGCCAGCCAGGGCGGTGGGGGCATGGCCATGAACGCCCAGGCGCAGGCCGGACTGCCCGACGCCGTCCGCGTGCCTGACGGCCACCGGGTCGCGATGGAGACGGTGGGCGCGGGCGAGGTCAGCTACGAGTGCCGCGCCAGCCGGGATCGGCCGGGCCAGTTCGAGTGGGTGTTCGTCGGACCGGAGGCGACGCTGACGGCGCGCGGCGGCCAGCGCGTGGGCCGCTACTACGGCCCGCCCGCGACCTGGGAGAGCCTGGACGGCTCGCGCGTGACGGGCGTGCAGCAGGCGGTGGCCCCCGCAGGCGAAGGCCATTTGCCGCTGCAGCTGGTCAAGGCGAACCCGGCCATGGGCAGCGGTGCCATGCAGGGCGTGACCTACATCCAGCGCCTGGCCACGCGTGGCGGCGTGGCGCCCGCCGAGGCCTGCGGTGCGGAGAAGGCGGGGCAGAAGACCGTGGTCAGGTACCAGGCGGACTACATCTTCTGGCGCGCCGCCTGAGACCGCGCGCGCCGGGCGCGGCTCAGGCTCAGACCAGCCGCGCGCGGTGCCGCGCGATCTGCGCGCGCACCTGGACCGGGGCCGTGCCGCCCAGGGTGTTGCGCGCGTCCAGGCTGCCGCGCAGGCTCAGCACGTCGTAGACGTCTTTCTCGATCGAGGGGTTGAACTGCTGCAGCACGGCCAGCGGCAGCTCGGACAGGTCGCAGTTGTGCGAGACCGCGGCCTTGACCGCGTGGGCCACGGTTTCGTGCGCGTCGCGGAAGGGCAGGCCCTTCTTCACCAGGTAGTCGGCCAGGTCGGTCGCGGTGGCATAGCCGCGCGAGGCGGCCTGCTCCATTGCCTGGGCGTTCACCGTGATGCCGCCTTCCTTCTGGCCGGTGGCGGGGTCGGGCTGGCCGCCGACCATCTCGACGAAGATGCGCAGCGTGTCCTTCAAGGTGTCCGCGGTGTCGAACAGCGGCTCCTTGTCTTCCTGGTTGTCCTTGTTGTAGGCCAGGGGCTGGCCCTTCATCAGCGTGATCAGGCCCATCAGGTGGCCGACCACGCGGCCGGTCTTGCCGCGCGCGAGCTCAGGCACGTCGGGGTTCTTCTTCTGCGGCATGATGGAGCTGCCGGTGGTGAAGCGGTCGGCGATCTTGATGAAGCCGAAGTTCTGGCTCATCCAGAGGATCAGCTCCTCGGAGAAGCGGCTGATGTGCACCATGCACAGGCTGGCGGCGGCGCTGAACTCGATCGCGAAGTCGCGGTCGCTCACGCCGTCCAGGCTGTTCTGGCACACGCCCTCCATGCCCAGGGTATTCGCCACACGCTCGCGGTCCAGCGGGTAGGTGGTGCCGGCCAGCGCGGCCGAGCCCAGGGGCAGGCGGTTGGTGCGCCGGCGCACGTCGGCCAGGCGCTCGGCGTCGCGCGCGAACATCTCCACATAGGCCAGCAGGTGGTGGCCGAAGCTGACCGGCTGCGCCACCTGCAGGTGGGTGAAGCCGGGCAGTATGACCTCGACATGGCGCTCGGCCACGTCGACCAGGGCGGTCTGCAGCTCCTTGAGCAGGCCGTCTATCAGGTCGATCTCGCCGCGCAGCCACAGGCGCACGTCGGTGGCCACCTGGTCGTTGCGGCTGCGCCCGGTGTGCAGGCGCTTGCCGGCGTCGCCGACCAGCTGGGTCAGGCGCGCCTCGATGTTCAGGTGCACGTCTTCCAGATCGAGCTTCCACTCGAAGGCGCCGGATTCGATTTCCTGCGTGATCTGCGCCATGCCCTTCTGGATGGCGGCGTGGTCGGCTTGCGCGATGATGCCCTGCGCGGCCAGCATCTCGGCATGCGCCAGGCTGCCCTGGATGTCGGCCTGCCAAAGGCGCTTGTCGAAGAACACACTGGCCGTGTAGCGCTTGACCAGCTCGCTCATGGGTTCGGAAAACAGGGCCGACCAGGCTTCGGATTTCTTGTCGAGTTGGTTCTTGGACATGGCTTGGGCGGGCCCGGAAACCGGGCCGCAGGTTGGGGTTGCAGCGGCGGATCACCAATAATGGCGCCAGGGCCAAAACCCCAAGCCCCGCTGATGACCGGATGAAAGATTCGCAAATTTTATCGAGCTTCGAGGAACGCCCCCGGCCGCGTGCGTCCTTGTCCCCGGCTGCGCCGCTGTTCGACGCCTGCCAGCTGGGCGTGACGCTGCGCGCCGTGCTGTTCGTCGAGGCCGTGGTGGCGGTGGGCGCCCTGTTCGGCGCGCTGGGCCTGGCCGACTGGCTGGGGCGGCTGTCGCTGCTGACGGCGGGCGCCCTGTCGGCCACCCTGGTCTGGCTGCTCGCGGCCTGCGGTCTCAAGCGCGTGCTGGCGCGCTGGCCGCAGCGCCTGCAGCGCGCGGCCGGCGTGGGCCTGGGCGCGCTGGCCGGGCTCTACGGCTGCGGCCTGCTGTCGCTGACCGGCCTGCTGGCCGCGCCGCCCTGGCTGGCCAGCGCCTGCGCCGGCGCCCTGATGTCGGCCCTGCTGGTCGAGGCCCTGGTCTGGCGCCTCAAGGGGCGCGCCCCGGCGGCGACGGCGGCGCGTTTGTCCGAGCTGCAGTCGCGCATACGCCCGCATTTCCTGTTCAACACGCTCAATACCGCCATGGCCCTGGTGCGCGAGGAGCCGGCCCGGGCCGAGGCCATCCTGGAGGACCTCAGCGAGCTGTTCCGCCATGCGCTGATGGAGCCGGGCGAGTCGGCCACGCTGGCCGACGAGATCACGCTGGCGCGCCGCTACCTGGAGATCGAGCAGGCGCGCTTTGGCGAGCGCCTGCGCGTGGAATGGTCGCTCGACGAGGGCGCCGGCGCGGCCCGCCTGCCGCCGCTGCTGCTGCAGCCGCTGCTGGAGAATGCGGTGCGGCACGGCGTGGAGCCCAGCGAGACCGGCGCGCAGCTGCGCATCTCGACCCAGCGGCGCGGCGACCAGGTGGTGATCAAGGTCACTAACACCGTGCCGGCCGGCCAGGGCCGCGGCGGCCACGGCCTGGCGCTGGACAATGTGCGCGACCGGCTGAGCCTGCTGCACGACCTGCAGGGCAGCTTCCGTACCGCCCTGGTCGACGGCGTCTACCAGGTGCGCATCGAGATTCCCTTGCAGGGAGGCTGAGGCATGGCGCTCAAGGTCCTGATCGTCGACGACGAAGCCCTGGCCCGCAGCCGCCTGCGCCGGCTGCTGGCCGAATGCCGCTCGCCCGCCGCGGCGCTGGGCGGCGAGGCCGCCAACGCGGCCGAGGCGATCGCCTGGCTGCAGCGCGAGCGCTTCGACCTGGCCCTGCTGGACATCCACATGCCGGGCAGCGACGGCCTGGCGCTGGCCGACGCGCTGCGCCGCCTGCCCCATCCGCCGGCCACGGTGTTCGTCACGGCCCATGCCGGCCATGCGCTGCGCGCCTTCGAGCTCGACGCGGTCGACTACCTGACCAAGCCGGTGCGGCTGGAGCGCCTGCAGGCGGCCCTGGGCAAGGCGGCGCGCCTGGTGCCGATGGAGCCGGTGCCCGCGGCCGCACCGTCCCAGGATTGCCTGGTGATCCAGGAGCGCGGCCGCACCGAGCGCGTGCCGCTGGCCGAGGTGCTCTACTTCAAGGCCGAGCTCAAGTACGTCACGGTGCGCACCGCGCGCCGCAGCCATTTGCTGGAGGGCGCGCTGAGCGAGCTCGAGGAGCGCTATGGCGAGCGCTTCATGCGCATCCACCGCAACGCCCTGGTGGCGCGCAGCGCCCTGCGCGCGCTCGAGAAGCACCACGACCCCGAGGAGGGCGAGGGCTGGGCGGTGCGCCTGGACGGCATAGCCGAGCTGCTGGCCGTGTCGCGGCGCCAGCTGGCGGCGGTGCGCGAGGCGATCGCGGGCGGCTGAGTCTGCCGCCGCGCCGTGCTCAGCCCGTGTTGCGCAGCCCGGCCGCGATGCCGTTGATCGAGATGTGGATGCCGCGGCGCACGCGCTCGTCGGCCAGGCCCTGGCGGTAGCGCCGCACCAGCTCGACCTGCAGGTGGTGCAGCGGGTCGATGTAGGGGAAGCGGTGGCGTATGCTGCGCGCCAGCGCCGGGTTGTTGGCCAGGCGCTGCTTCTCGCCGGTGATCTGGGCCAGGGCGTCGGCCGTGCGCTGCCACTCGGCCTCGATGGTCGCGAACACCTTCTTGCGCAGCCGCGCCTCGCCCACCAGCTCGCTGTAGCGCGAGGCCAGGGCCAGGTCGCTCTTGGCCAGCACCATGTCCATGTTGGACAGCAGGGTGCGGAAGAACGGCCACTGGCGGTACATCTTCTGCAGCAGGGCCAGCGCCTCCTTGCGCGCCGCCGGCGTGGGGCGCTCGAGGAAGGCCGCCACCGCCGAGCCGAAGCCGAACCAGCCCGGCAGCGTCAGGCGGCACTGGCCCCAGCTGAAGCCCCAGGGGATGGCGCGCAGGTCCTCGATGCGCTGCGTGGCCTTGCGCGAGGCCGGGCGCGAGCCGATGTTGAGCTCGGCGATTTCGCGGATCGGCGTGGCGCTGAAGAAGTAGTCGGTGAAGCCCGGCGTCTCGTAGACCAGGCTGCGGTAGGCCGCCATGCTGGCCTGGGAGAGCTCGGCCGCAGCGTCGAGGAAGGCCTTGGTCGCCGGCTTGGTCGGCTGCAGCAGCGTGGCCTCCAGCGTCGCGGCGACCAGGGTCTCGAGGTTGCGCCGGCCGATCTCGGGGTTGGCGTATTTGGAGCCTATCACCTCGCCCTGCTCGGTCAGGCGGATCTGGCCGCGCACCGTGCCCGGCGGCTGGGCCAGGATGGCCTGGTAGCTCGGGCCGCCGCCGCGGCCCACGGTGCCGCCGCGGCCGTGGAACATCCTCAATTGAATCGGTGTGGCCCCCACGCTCGGCACTCGCGTGTCCTCGCTGCCCCCCGAGGGGGCCTTCGCGCCTTGGGACGGCCCGGCGGCGCTCAAGCCGCGGCTGGACAGTTCGTCGAACAGCTCGACCAGCGCGATCTCGGCGCGGTACAGCTCCCAGTTGCTGGTGAAGATGCCACCGTCCTTGTTGCTGTCGGAGTAGCCGAGCATGATGTCCTGCTCGGCGCCGCTGCGCTGCACCAACTGCGCCACGCCGGGCAGGGCGTAGAAGGCGCGCATGATGGGCGCGGACTGCGCCAAGTCCTCGATGGTCTCGAACAGCGGCACGACGATCAGCTCGTTGCGGGCCTCGTCGCTGTCCAGCGTGCCGGTCATCAGCCCCACTTCCTTTTGCAGCAGCAGCACCTCGAGCAGGTCGCTCACGGTCTCGGTGTGGCTGATGATGTAGTGGCGTATGGCCTGGGCGCCGAAGCTCTCGCGCATGCGCTTGGCGGTCTCGAAGATGGCGAGTTCGCCGAGCGTGTGCTCGGAATAGGCCGCGCCGAGCACGCGCAGCGGCCGCGCATCGTTCAGCAGGCGCAGCAGCACGGCGCGCTTGGCGTCCTCGTCCAGGCGTGCGTAGGCCGGCTCGACGCGGGCCGTGGCCAGCAGCTCGGCCACCACGGCCTCGTGCTGGTCCGAGCTCTGGCGCAGGTCCACCGTCGCCAGGTGGAAGCCGAACACCTCGACGGCGCGGATCAGCGGGTGCAGGCGCTGGCTGGCCAGGGCCTCGCCGTGGTGCGTGCGCAGCGAGGCCTCGATCACGCGCAGGTCGGCCAGGAAGTCCTCGGCCCGGTCGTAGGGGTTCTGCGGCGCGACCGCATGGCGCGCGGCCTCGCCGCCGGTCAGCTCCTTGAGCGTGGCGGCCAGGCGCGCGTAGATGCCGGTCAGGGCGCGGCGGTAGGGCTCGTCCTGGCGGTGCTCGTTGCGGTCGGGCGAGCGCTCGGCCAGCGCCTGCATGTCGGGCGAGACCTGCACCAGCATCGCCGACAGCGAAAGCTCGCTGCCAAGAAAGTGGACCTCGGTCAGGTAGTGGCGCAGCGCCACCTCGGCCTGGCGGCGCAGTGCGTAGTCCAGGGTCTGGGCGCTGACGTTGGGGTTGCCGTCGCGGTCGCCGCCTATCCACTGGCCCATGCGCAGGAAGCTGGCCACAGGCTGGCCGGAAAGCTCCTGCTCCAGCGCCGCGTAGAGCTTGGGGATCTCGCGCAGGAAGGTGGCCTCGTAGTAGGACAGGGCGTTCTCGATCTCGTCGGCCACCGTGAGCTTGGTGAAGCGCAGCAGCCGGGTCTGCCACAGCTGCATCACGCGGGCGCGGATCTGGGCCTCGTTGGCCGCGAGCTCACGCGGGGTCAGGGCGTCGCGCGCGGCGTTCACCGCGGCGGCGCGGGCCTTGATCTCGTCGCGCTCGGTCAGCAGCTTGGCGATGTCGCGCTCGGCGTCCAGGATGCTCTTGCGCTGCACCTCGGTGGGGTGGGCCGTGAGCACCGGCGCGACGTAGCTGTGCGCCAGGGTCTGGGAGATCGTCTTGGGCGTGATGCCGGCCCAGCGCAGCCGCGACAGGGCGACCTCGATGCTGCCTTCCTGGGTGTTGCCGGCGCGCTCGTGGAGGGCGCGGCGGCGGATGTGGTGGCGGTCCTCGGCCAGGTTGGCCAGGTGGCTGAAGTAGGTGAAGGCGCGGATCACGCTCACCGCCTGCTCGCTCGACAGGCCCTTGAGCAGCTTCTTGAGCGCCTTGTCGGCCTCGTGGTCGGCGTCGCGCCGGAAGGACACCGAGAGCTTGCGGATCTGCTCGATCAGCTCGTAGGCCGGCGCGCCCTCCTGTTCGCGGATCACGTCCCCCAGGATGCGGCCGAGCAGGCGGATGTCCTCCACCAGCGGGCGCTCGTTGTCGCGGGATTTTCGGGCGGGCGGGTCCTGGGGGGCCGTTTTCATGGGTGGGCTCGTCTCGTCGTCTCGTAGTGGGAGAAATGGGGCGTGTCGCCCGCCGAGCGGGCCCGTCATGCTAGCATCGACGAGGCTGTCCCGATTACGAGCAGGTTACGACTTTGACGAAGATTACGATCGCTACCCGCGAAAGCCGCCTGGCCCTGTGGCAGGCCGAGCATGTGAAGGCCCTGCTGCAGGCGCGCGGCCATAGCGTCACCCTCCTGGGCATGACCACGCAGGGCGACCAGATCCTGGATCGCTCGCTCTCCAAGGTCGGCGGCAAGGGCCTGTTCGTCAAGGAGCTCGAGCTCGCGCTGGCCGAGGGCCGCGCCGACATCGCCGTGCACTCGCTCAAGGACGTGCCCATGGACCTGCCCGAGGGCTTCACCCTGGCCTGCGTGATGGAACGCGAGGACCCGCGCGACGCCTGGGTGTCGCCGCAGTACGCCACGCTGGCCGAACTGCCGCAAGGCGCGGTGGTCGGCACCTCCAGCCTGCGCCGCACGGTGCTGCTGCGCGCCCTGCGCCCCGACCTCAGGATCGAGCCGCTGCGCGGCAACCTGGACACGCGGCTGCGCAAGCTCGACGAGGGGCAGTACGCCGGCATCGTGCTGGCCGCGGCCGGCCTCAAGCGCCTGGGCCTGGAGGCACGCATACGCCAGGTGTTCGAGACCACCGAGATGCTGCCCGCGGTGGGGCAGGGCGCGCTGGGCATCGAGTTGCGCGCCGATCGCGCCGACCTGGCCGAGGCGCTGGCGCCGCTGGCGCACCAGGACACCTGGCTGGCCGTGGCCGCCGAGCGCGCGGTCAGCCGGGCCATGGGCGGCAGCTGTTCCATGCCGTTGGCGGCCCATGCCAGCCTGCAGGGCGGACAGCTCGTGCTGCAGGCTGCCTGGGGCGAACCCGAGGGGCCGGCCACCCTGGTGAGCGCGCGTGAGAGCGCGCCCGTGGCCGACCTGGCGGCTGCCGAGGCCCTGGGCAGCCGCGTGGCGGCGCAGCTGCGCGCGGGCGGCGCGCACTGATCGCCGGCCGGCGCGATGCCTGAGGCGCCGTTTCCCCGCGTGCTGGTGACGCGCCCGCCGCGCGAGGCCGCGCACTGGGTGACCGGGCTGCGCCAGCGTGGGCTGGCCGCCGAGGCCTTGCCGCTGATCGCGATAGCCCCGGCGCCGGACCCCGGGCCACTGCGCCAGGCCTGGCGCCATGTGCCCGACTATGCGGCCGTCATGTTCGTGAGCGGCAACGCCGTGTCCCATTTCTTCGCTGAAGCGCTGCCCGAGCCCCTGGCGCGCTGGCGCGGCGGCCAGCTCGCGACGCGGGCCTGGTCGCCCGGCCCGGGCACCTCCGAGGCCCTGCGGCAGGCGGGCCTGGCGGCGGCGCAGATCGACGCCCCGCCGGCCGAGGCCGGGCAGTTCGACTCCGAGGCCCTGTGGGCTCGCGTGCAGGCCCGGCTGCGGGCCGGCCAGCGCGTGCTGATCGTACGCGGCAGCGATGCCCAGGGCCGTGGCGCCGGCCGCGACTGGCTGGCGCAGCAGCTGGCCGCAGCCGGGGTGGCGGTGGACCAGGTCCTGGCCTACCGTCGCCTGCCGCCGGCGCTGGACGCAGCGCAGCTGGCGCTGGCAGGCCAGGCGGCGCGGGACGGTTCGGTCTGGCTGTTCAGCAGCTCCGAGGCCATAGCCCAGCTCCTGCGCTGCCTGCCGGCCCAGGATTGGTCGCGGGCGCGCGCCCTGGCCACCCATCCGCGCATCGCCGAAGCCGCGCGGCGCGCCGGTTTCGGTGTTGTTTGCGAGTCACGTCCTGCGCTGGCCGAGGTGGTGGCCTCGATAGAATCCCTGGCATGAACAATGCGTCCAGCCCCGAGCCAGGCCCCGCTGCCGGCCTGGCCGATTCCGTGGCGGTGGCTGCCGAGGGGCAAGCGCCTGCCGCGCCGCCCGTGCGGCGCGGCCTGCTGTGGCTGAGCCTGGTGCTGGCGGTAGCGGGCCTGGGTGCCAGCGGCCTGCTCTGGCAGAAGCTGGCGACCATCCAGGAACAATTGGCGCGGCAGAGCGCCGACGCCGGCGCGCAGTCGGTCGAGGCGCGCACGCTGGCGCGCCAGGCCCAGGACGCCACGCGCGAGACGGCGGCCCGCCTGGCCGTGATGGAGGCCCGCGTGGGCGAGGTGGCGCTGCAGCGCAGCCAGCTCGAGGAGTTGATGCAAAGCCTGTCGCGCTCACGCGACGAGAACCTGGTGGTCGACATCGAGTCGGCCATCCGCCTGGCCCAGCAGCAGGCCCAGCTGACGGGCAGCCTCGAGCCCCTGCTGGCCGCCCTCAAGGCCGCTGACCAGCGCGTGGTGCGCGCCGCCCAGCCGCGCCTGGGGCCCTTGCAGCGCGCCATCGCACGCGACGTCGACCGCCTCAAGCAGGCCAGCGTGACCGACACGCCGGGCCTGCTGGTCAAGCTCGACGAACTGGTGCGCCTGGTCGACGAGCTGCCGGTGCTCAATGCGGTCGCGTCGGCGGCCGCCGTGCAGGCGCCTTCGAACCCGGCCACTGCCGCGGCTCCCAGCTGGTGGGAGCGCCTGCTGGAGCGGTTCGCCACCGAGGCACGTGGCCTGGTGCGGGTCAGCCGCATCGAGCAACCCGAGGCCGTGCTGCTCTCGCCCGAGCAGAGCTTCTTCCTGCGCGAGAACCTCAAGCTCAAGCTGCTCAACGCGCGCCTGGGCCTGCTGGCGCGCCAGCTCGAGTCGGCGCGCGCCGACGTGGCCTCAGCGTCCACCGCGCTGGGCAAGTATTTCGACCCGGCCTCGCGCAAGACCCAGGCTGCGGCGACCCTGCTGCAGCAGGTGCAGGGCCAGATGCGCGCGATCGAGCTGCCGCGCGTGGACGAAACCCTCGCGGCCCTGGCCACCGCGGCCGCGGGAAGGTAGCCCGCAAGTGAAACGCCCCCACGCTCATCACTACGTGTATTCGCTGCCCCCCGAGGGGGCCCAGGCCTCCTTTGGGGCGGCGCTGCGCAGCGTCGTGCGCGCAGCTGTACAGCGCAGCAGCGCCATGGCCGCCCTTCGCCTGGTTCGCTTCGCAGACCAACGGCTCCGGGCGGCCCGGCAGGAGGCCTGATATGCGCGCCGCCCTGTGGTTCCTGGCCTTGTTCGCGGTCGCCGTGGCCGTGGCGCTGTTCGCCGGCAACAACCAGGGCACGGTCACCGTGTTCTGGCCGCCCTACCGCATCGACCTGTCGCTGAACCTGGTGCTGCTGACCCTGCTGGCCGGCTTCGCCGCGCTCTACGTGGCGCTGCGCGCCATCTCCGTGCTGCTGGAGATGCCGCGCCAGGCGCGTCGCTGGCGCGCCCAGCAACGCGAGCGCGCCACCCACGCGGCCCTGCTGGACGCGATCGCGCACCAGATGTCGGGCCGCTTCATCCGCGCCCGCAAGGCCGCCGAGGCGGCGTTGTCGCGCGAGAAGACCCTGGCGGCTTCCGGCGCCAGCCTGGGCCATGCGGTGCAGCTGCGCGCGCTGTCGCACCTGGTGGCGGCCGAGAGCGCCCAGGCCCTGCAGAACCGGGGGCAGCGCGACGAGCACTTGCAGCAGGCCCTGGCGCAAACCGCCTCGCGCGGCACGCTCATGCTGCAGGAGCTGCGTGAAGGGGCGCAGCTGCGCGCGGCGCACTGGTCGATCGAGGACCGTGATGCGCAGGCCGCGCTGGGCTGGCTGACCGGCCTGCCCCAGGGCGCGGGCCGCCGCACCCTGGCCCTGCGCATCAAGCTCAAGGCGGCCCGGCTGGCCCAGCAGACCCAGGAGGCGCTGGAGACCGCGCGCCTGCTTGCCAAGCACGGCGCCTTCTCGGCTATGGCGGCGCAGAGCATCGTGCGCGGCCTGGCCAGCGAGCTGATCGCGGGCGCCCACGACCCGGCCCAGCTGGAGCGGGTGTGGCAGATGCTGGACGCGGGCGAGCGCGCCATGCCCGAGCTGGCCATACAGGCCGCCCAGCGCATGGCCGCGCTGCAGGGCGACCATGCCAAGGCCCGCGCCTGGCTGCTGCCGGTGTGGGAACGCGTGCTCGAGCAGCCGGGCCTGCTGGCGGATGCCCAGCGCGTGCGCCTGGTGCGCGCGCTGGAAGCTGGGCTGGGCAGCCTGGACGACCAGGCCGCCCGCGACTGGCTGGCCCGCATCGAAGCGGCCCAGCAGCGCCTGCCGGGCGACGCGGGCCTGCAGTACCTGGCCGGCATGGCCTGCATGCGGCGCCAGCTCTGGGGCAAGGCCCAGCAGCTCTTGAGCCAGTCCACCCATGGGTTGCAGGACGCCGGACTGCTGCGCAGCGCCTGGCGCGCCCTGGCGCAGCTGGCCGAGCAACGTGGCGATACCGCGGCCGCCGCCCAGGCCTGGAAGCGGGCGGCCCAGGGCTGATACGCCGGCTTGCCGGCCATCTCTGGCCGCGCGGCGCGCTTCTCACAAGGACGACATCCCCAAAGCAAAAGGGCCGGAGGCTTGCGCCTTCGGCCCTGGCTTCAGGCCGCGGGCTCTCCGCGGCCTGTGCATCGCCCGCTCAGAACGGCAGGTTCAGGTTGCGCAGGTCCTTCTTGGTCTCCACCAGCACCAGCGGGCCTTCATCGAGCACCACCACCGGCGGGCGCTCGCGCGGCATGTGCACCGGCTTGGGCTCGGCGGCGATCGCCGCCTGCACCGCGGCAACCTTGTCGGCGTCGGAGTTGACCCACTGCAGGCCCGAGCTCTGCGCGACCTGGGCCAGCTCGTCCACCGGCAGGGCGAAGGCTTGCACCTTGGGCAGACCGCTGCTGGCTGCCACGGGGGCGGCCGGTGCGGCCACTGGGGCCGGCGCGGGCGCCACCACGGCCGTCGTCTCGACCGGTGCCGCCTCGGGGGCGCTCATCGGCGCGCCGGCGGCGCGGTCGAAGTAGGAGCGGACCACGGGCTCCTGCTGGGCCGGCGCCTCGGCGCTGGCCGCGGGCTCGGCGCCTTCGTCACGACGGGTCTCGGCGCGCTCGCCGTTGCGTTCGCGGCGGTCACGGCCGTAGCGGTCGCGTGAGCGGCGCTCGCGGCGCTCCTCGCCCTCGGGGCGTGCGGCATCGGGGGCCGCGCTGCCCTCCTGGCCGGAGGCCGGTGCGGACTCCACGGCACCCGCCGCCGAGGCCGCAGCCGCGGCAATGGCGGTGCTGGCGGCCAGGGCCGCGCCGGCGGCCAGGGCGTTGTCCTCGACCTTCTCCTCGGGGCGCGGGGCGCCACGGCGTTCGCCACGCTCGCCACCGCGTTCACGACGGCCCTCTCCGCGTCCTTCACCGCGTCCTTCACCGCGTTCGCGGCGGCCTTCGCCGCGCGGCGCACGCTCGGGGCGCGCCTCGCCCTGGGCCGGGGTGGGCTGCGCGGCTGCGTCGTTCACGCCGCCGGCCTGGGCCGTGCTGTCGGCCGCACCCTGGGCGTCGCGCCGCTCGCGCGGGCCGGTGCGCTCGCCGCGCTCGGGGCGCGGGCCGCGTGCCTCGGCCTCACCGCGGCGGCCTTCGCGGCTGCCGCGGCCCTCGGCCTGTGCGCCTGAGGCTTCGGCGCGCTCGCCACGGCGGCCATCGCGGCCGCCACGCTCGCCGCGCCGGCCGTCACGGCGCTCGCCGCCGCGCGCTTCGCGCTTTTCTTCCTTCCTGGCCTCGGGGGCGGGTGCCGGCGCCGGGGCGGGCGCAGGCGTGCCGCCCAGCAGGCTCTTGAGCCAGCCGAAGAAGCCGACCGGGGCCGGTGCAGGCGCCGGCGCGGGCGCCGCGGGGCGGGCCGGGGCGCCGGCCTGGGGCTTCACGGGCTCAGGCTTGGGCGCGACCACCGGGGCCGGCGCGTCGGGCAGCACGCCCTTGATCACCGGGGTCTGCTTGTTGGTGGGCTCCTGCGAGCGGCGCGTCACCGTGGTCGGGTCCTCGACCTCCTCGGCCATCTTGTAGCTGGCCTCGATGTGGTCCAGGCGCGGGTCGTCGTGCTTGAGGCGCTCGAGACGGTAGTTCGGCGTCTCCAGCGTCTTGTTCGGCACCATCAGCACCGTGACGCGCTGCTTGAGCTCGATCTTGGCGATCTCGGGGCGCTTCTCGTTGAGCAGGAAGGAGGCCACTTCCACCGGCACCTGCACGTGCACTGCAGCGGTGTTGTCCTTCATGGACTCTTCCTGGATGATGCGCAGGATCTGCAGCGCCGAGCTCTCGGTGTCGCGGATATGGCCGGAGCCGCCGCAGCGCGGGCAGGGGATGGAGGCGCCTTCGGACAGCGCGGGCTTGAGGCGCTGGCGGCTCATCTCCATGAGGCCGAACTTGCTGATCGAGCCGAACTGCACGCGCGCGCGGTCCTGGCGTAGCGCGTCGCGCAGTCGGTTCTCGACCTCGCGCCGGTTCTTGCTCTCCTCCATGTCGATGAAGTCGATCACGATCAGGCCGCCCAGGTCGCGCAGCCGCATCTGGCGCGCCACCTCGTCGGCGGCCTCCAGGTTGGTGCGTGTCGCGGTCTCCTCGATGTCGCCGCCCTTGATGGCGCGCGCCGAGTTCACGTCCACCGAGACCAGGGCCTCGGTGTGGTCGATCACGATGGCGCCACCCGAGGGCAGCTGCACGGTGCGCGCGTAGGCCGACTCGATCTGGTGCTCGATCTGGAAGCGCGAGAACAGCGGCGCATCGTCACGGTAGCGCTTGACGCGCGCGGCATGCTCGGGCATGACGTGGCTCATGAACTGGTGCGCCTGCTCGTAGATGTCGTCGGTGTCGATCAGGATGTCGCCGATGTCACCGTTGAAGTAGTCGCGGATGGCGCGGATCACCAGGCTCGATTCCTGGTAGATCAGGAAGGCGCCCTTGCCGCCCTTGGTCGCGCCGTCGATCGCGTTCCAGAGCTTGAGCAGGTAGTTCAGGTCCCACTGCAGCTCGGGCGCGCTGCGGCCTATGCCGGCGGTGCGCGCGATGATGGACATGCCGTTCGGGTACTCGAGCTGGTCCATCGCCTCCTTGAGCTCGGCGCGGTCCTCGCCCTCGATGCGGCGGCTCACGCCACCGCCGCGCGGGTTGTTGGGCATCAGCACCACGTAGCGGCCGGCCAGCGAAACGAAGGTGGTCAGCGCCGCCCCCTTGTTGCCGCGCTCTTCCTTCTCGACCTGGACCAGCAGTTCCTGGCCTTCCTTGATCACGTCGTTGATGCGGGCCTGGCTGACCGACACGCCGGGCGCGAAGTACTGGCGCGAGATCTCCTTGAACGGCAGGAAGCCGTGGCGGTCCTCGCCGTAGTCGACGAAGCAGGCCTCCAGGCTGGGCTCGACGCGCGTGACGACGGCCTTGTAGATGTTGCCCTTGCGCTGCTCGCGCCCCTCGATCTCGATCTCGTAGTCGAGCAGCTTCTGCCCGTCGACGATCGCCAGCCGGCGTTCCTCCGCCTGCGTGGCGTTGATCAGCATCCGTTTCATGATGCGTTCCTTTTCGTTCCAATGACTGTCACACGCCCCAGGGCCTGCAATGGGTGACAGGCCTTTGCGGGGCGAACGCTGCCTGAGCTGACGCTGTGAAACGAAGGGAATTGCCGATGGGCCTGCGGCTGCCTGAGGACTAGCTCAGCAGCCGTGGCGCGGGCGCGTGGATGGGGGCGAGGGTTGGAGGGCGCCGACGAGCCGCCGCGATGGCAGCCGGTTGTGCCCATGGGACGGCTGCGGAGGTCGAGCGCATGCCCACCAGCGGGGCCAGCAGCCACCGCCCGCAGGCAAGCATCGACAAGATCCACATGACCATCTCGCTTTGATCCGTCCACCAGCGCAGCGCTGGAGGACTTGGGTATTCCGTATCAGGGTTTCATGGCGTCGGCCCGAACCGGGGATATTGCGTGCCACTGTCGGCGCTGGCCTTCAGTCTGCCGGCAATGCCCAGGATGGCATCGACCTTCCGGCGCGGCCGGGCTGAAGGGTGGACTAAACTCCCTGCTCCGGGAGCCATTTCCATTGCAATCAACCACTTACAGCCTGTCGCCAGTGAAACAGATTATAGGGGGCAACCAGGCTTCCGCGAGCCCGGAGGTGAAATGGCTGACGGTGGACGAGGAATCCACCGGCCAGCGGCTGGACAACTACCTGATCCGCCACCTCAAGGGCGTTCCCAAGACCCATGTCTACCGCATCATCCGCTCCGGCGAGGTGCGCGTGAACAAGGGCCGCGCGGCGGCCGACACGCGGGTGGCGGCCGGCGACCGGGTGCGTGTGCCGCCGGTGCGGACCTCGGAAAAGGCCGAGGCCAAGGCCAGCCAGCCGGTGCCGCCGCGTGAGTTTCCCTTGCTGCTGGAGGACGAGGCCCTGCTGGCCATAGACAAGCCGGCCGGCGTGGCGGTGCATGGCGGCTCTGGCGTGAGCTTCGGCGTGATCGAGCAGCTGCGCCGGGCCAGGCCGGGCGCGAAATTCCTGGAGCTGGTGCACCGGCTGGACCGCGAGACCAGCGGCATCCTGTTGGTGGCCAAGAAGCGCAGCGCGCTCAAGCACCTGCAGGACCAGTTCCGCGAACGCGAGACCGGCAAGACCTACCTGGCCCTGGTGCTGGGCGACTGGCCGGCCAACAAGAAGGTGATCGACCTGCCGCTGCACAAATACCTGCTGGCGGGCAAGGACGGGGAGGGCGAGCGCCGTGTCAAGGTGGTCGACAAGGACCACCCGGACGGCATGCGTTCCGTGAGCCTGGTCAAGGTGCGCCAGCGGCTGGCCGGCTTCTCGCTGCTGGAGGTCACGATCAAGACCGGGCGCACGCACCAGATCCGCGTGCACCTGGCCTCGCAGGGCCATCCGATCGCCGGAGACGACAAGTACGGCGACTTCGAGCGTAACAAGGCCTTGCAAAAGCAGGGGCTCAAACGCATGTTCCTGCATGCCTGGCGGTTACAGTTCGACCACCCGGCCAGCGGCGAGCGCGTCGAGCTGCTCGCGCCCTTGCCCCCAGAACTGCAAGAGTTTGTCAGCCATGTCCCTGCGTCCGCGCCAGTTTGACCTGATCGCCTTCGATTGGGACGGCACGCTGTTCGATTCCACGGCCATCATCGTGCGCTGCATACAGCGCGCCGTGGTCGACGTCGGCGGCCAGCGTCCCAGCGACGAGGCCGCCGCCTACGTGATCGGCATGGCGCTGATGCAGGCCCTGGCCCATGCGGCGCCCGACGTGCCGGCGGAGAAATACCCCGAGCTCAGTGCGCGCTACCGCCACCACTACCTGCAGCACCAGAACGATATCAGCCTGTTCCAGGGCGTGCTGCCGCTGCTGGCCGACCTGCGGGCGCGCCACCACTGGCTGGCCGTGGCCACCGGCAAGAGCCGGCGCGGCCTGAACGAGGTGCTGCAGTCGGTGGAGCTGCAGGGCGCCTTCGACGGCACGCGCACCGCCGACGAGACCGCCGGCAAGCCCAGCCCGCTGATGCTGCAGGAGCTGATGCGCGAGTTCGGGGTCGATCCCGGGCGCACCCTGATGGTCGGCGACACCACGCACGACCTGCAGATGGCGCTGAACGCCGGCTGCGCCAGCGTGGGCGTGAGCTACGGCGCGCACGAGCCGGACGATTTCCATGCCCTGGGGCCGCGCCATGTCGCCCATTCGGTGCGCGAGCTGCACGACTGGCTGCTGGAACATGCCTAGGAGCCGGTCGGGCTTTGGGGTGGCCTGCTGGCAGGTGAAGGCCTGATGGACGCACGGCCCATCCCCCTGTGCAACTCGGCCGACCTGGTCGAGGGTGGCTTGGCCGTGCCTTTCGACGTGGTCTGTGGCGGCCAGACCTGCCGCGCCTTCGCGATCCGCTTCCAAGGCCGGGTTCATGCCTACCTCAACCGCTGCCGCCATGTGGCCATGGAAATGGACTACCAGCCGGGCCGCTTCTTCGACGACAGCGGCCAGTGGCTGCTGTGCGCCACCCATGGCGCGGTCTACCAGCCCGATACCGGGGCCTGCGCGGGCGGTCCCTGCCGCGGCGGCCTGATCCGCATCGAGTTGTCCGAACGCGACGGCGTCGTGCACTGGCATACTGACCACAACCTACAACCTGTCGAGTTTTGAAATGAGCGAAGCGAACGGCCCCGACAACGCGGGCCAGGACAAGAATCAAGCGCCCCCTGCCGAGCCGGGCCCAGCGACCGCCGCGCCCCGGCCGGCCCAGGGCGGCCCGGCCTCCGAGCCGGGCTGGGAGCGCGCCACGCTGGAGAAGCTGGCCTTTGCTGTGCTGACCGAGCAGCGCGCCGCGCGGCGTTGGAAGATCGCGATGCGCCTGCTCTGGCTGCTGGTGTTCGGCGCCCTGGTCTGGCTGGTGCTGAGCGAGCGTTCGCCCAGCACCAGCCCCAGCGCGCCGCACACGGCCGTGGTGGAGATCAAGGGCGAGATCGCGTCCGACGCCGACGCCAGCGCCGAGTTCGTGATCGCCGCCATGCAGAGCGCCCTCGAGGACTCGGGCTCCAAGGCCCTGGTGCTGCTGGTCAACTCGCCCGGCGGCAGCCCGGTGCAGGCCGGCATCATCAACGACGAGATCATGCGCCTGAAGGCCCTGCACAGGAAGCCGGTCTACGTGGTGGTCGAGGAGTCCTGCGCCTCGGCCGCCTACTACATCGCGGCGGCGGCCGACCGCATTTACGTCGACAAGGCCAGCATCGTCGGCAGCATAGGCGTGCTGATGGACGGCTTCGGCTTCACCGGACTGATGGACAAGCTGGGCGTGGAGCGCCGACTCATGACGGCCGGCGAGAACAAGGGCTTCCTGGACCCGTTCAGTCCGCAGACCGAGGCCCAGCGCAACCATGCCCAGACCCTGCTGAACCAGATCCACCGGCAGTTCATCGACGTGGTCAAGAACGGCCGCGGCAAGCGCCTGAAGGAGACGCCCGAGATGTTCAGCGGCCTGTTCTGGAGCGGCCAGCAGGCCGTCGAGATGGGCCTGGCCGACGGCCTGGGCAACCTGGACTACGTGGCGCGCGAGATCGTCAAGGCCGAGGACATCATCGACTACACGCGCCGCGAGAACGTGGCCGAGCGCCTGGCCAAGCGCTTCGGCGTGGCCTTCGGCGAGGGCGCCGTGCGTGCCCTGAAGTCGCTGCCCGCGATCCGCTGAGCCCCAGCGGCCGATCGAGGCCGGCTCAGCGGCCGATCGCGAACACTGCTGGCAGGGCGGGCGCGGTCTCGGCCTGCTGCCGCCATTGCCGCACCGCCTGGCTGCGCGTGCGCGTGTCCGCCAGGGTCAGGCCGCTGCTGACGGCCAGCCGGGTGGCGGGCTGCAGGGTCTGGACCAGAGCCTGCAGCAGCGCCGCGTTGCGGTAAGGGGTTTCTATGAACAGCTGGGTCTGGCCGGTCTTCAGCGCCAGCGCCTCGAGCTCGCGGATGCGCTTGGCGCGCTCGCCGGCGTCCTGCGGCAGGTAGCCGACGAAGGCGAAGCTCTGGCCGTTCAGTCCGCTGGCCGCCAGCGCCAGCAGCAGCGACACCGGCCCGCTCAGCGGCACCACCTCCAGGCCCAGCTCGTGCGCGGCGCGCACCACCGAGCTGCCGGGGTCGGCCACGGCCGGCATGCCGGCCTCGCTGACCAGGCCTATGTCCTGGCCTTGCAGCGCGGCCGCCAGCAGCGGCCGGGCGTCGAAGCCGCCGGCGTGGTCGCCCTTCTTGTGCACCTCGCGCGGCAGTTCGGTCAGGGTCTGGGCCTGCAGCGGCGCGGCCAGCGGCAGCAGGGCCTCGACGCGCTTGAGGTAGGCCCGGGTCGACTTGGCGTTCTCGCAGATCCAGTGCGTCAGGCGCGCGGCGACCTGCAGCGTGCCCTGCGGCAGCACCTCGGTCAGCGGGGCCTGGCTGGCGCAGCCGAAGTCCAGCGGGGCGGGCACCAGGTAGAGCCGGCCGCGCGCCGGTGCGGGCCCGGCGCTCACAACAGCTTCACGCCGGCGGCGCGGATCATGCGGCAGGTGCGGATCAGCGGCAGGCCGACCAGGGCCGTGGGATCGTCGTTGTCTATCGCGTCGAGCAGGGCGATGCCCAGGCCCTCGCTCTTGGCGGCGCCGGCGCAGTCGTAAGGCTGCTCGGCGTGCAGGTAGGCCTCGATCTCGGCGTCGCTGAGCGCGTGGAAGCGCACGCGCACCGGCGCCAGGTCGACCTGCTCGAAGCCGCTGTCCAGGCAGACCACGGCCACCGCGGTCTGGAACACCACGGTGCGTCCGCTCATGGCGCGCAGCTGGGCCACGGCGCGCCCGTGCGTGCCTGGCTTGCCCAGCGGCTGCCCGTCCAGGTCCGCCACCTGGTCGGAGCCTATCACCACCGCCTGCGGATGCCGGGCCGCGACCGCGCGCGCCTTGGCCAGCGCCAGGCGCAGCGCCAGCTCGCGCGGCGCCTCGCCGGGGCTGGGGGTCTCGTCCACGTCCGGCGAGGCGACCTCGAACGGCACGCGCAGGCGCTGCAGCAGCTCGCGCCGGTAGGTCGAGGTCGAGCCCAGCACGAGCGGGCGGGAGGCTGGCGGGGGAGGGAGGCAG
>SCMQ01000051.1 GCA_005503335.1 Comamonadaceae bacterium 2FH | reverse complement strand
GCCATGACCGCCCCCGCCCTGCCCCTCCAATCCGACTTCTACGCCCGCACCAGCCCGAGCACCCGCTTGCTGCGCTGGGGCATGGCGGCGTCGCAACGCCTGTGGCCCACGCTGGCCGTGCGCGCGGCTGCGCGCCTGTTCGGCACGCCCTGGCCGCCGCGCTGGCTGGCACGCCGGCCACCCTGGGCCGCCGGCTGGCGCCGCAGCGCCTGGCCCTTCGAGGGCGCCAGCCTGGGCCTGTACGAGCCCGCTGACCCTGCGCCCGGGCCCTTCGTGCTGCTGGTGCATGGCTGGGGCGACCATGCCGCGGCCTGGCTGCCGCTGGCCGCGGCGCTGCAGGCGCGCGGGCTGCGCCCCATCCTGCTCGAGATGCCGGCGCATGGCCGCAGCGCTGGCGCCACCAGCAACCTGCCGCAGTTCGCGCGCGCCATCGACTATGTCTGCGCCCGCCTTCGCGAGCAGGGCCGGGCGCCGCAGGCCGTCGTCGCGCATTCGCTGGCGGCCAATGCCGGCGCCTACGCGGCCAGCCGCGGCCTGGACCTGGCGCGCCTGGTGCTGCTGGCGCCGCCGGCCTCGCCCCAGGCGTTCACGCGGCTTTTCGCACAGGTGTTCGGTCTGAGCGAGACCACGCGTGCCGCCATGCAGAGCCACATCGAGGCGCGCGAGGCCGTGCTGATGGCCCGGTTCGAGCCCGCCGCCGTGGGGCCGCGCATCGGCGCCGCCACCCTGGTGGTGCACGACCGGCAGGACCGGGTCAACCGCTTCGCCGACGGCCAGGCCTATGCCCAGGCCATCCCGGGTGCGCGCCTGCTCGCGACCGAGGGCCTGGGCCACCGGCGCCTGCTCAAGGACGGGGGCGTGCTGCAGGCGGTGGCGGACTTCCTGGCCTGAGCCGCGCCTGGCCTGCGCTCAGCCTATGGCCATCAGGCTGGCGTTGCCCCCGGCGGCCGCGGTATTGACGCTGAGCGCGCGCTCTATCACCAGGCGCTCCAGCGGCAGCGCGGTCTCGCCCGGGGCCAGGCCCTGCACGCCCACGATGGGCCCGGGGCGCTGGGCCACGCGGCGGCAGACCTCGCGCAGCGCCTCGGCCTCGCCGTGGTGCAGCACCGCGTCGAAGGCCACGGCGGCGGCGCCCCAGTCCTGCGCCAGCGCGATCGCGGCCTGCAGCTCGGCCGGCAGGCGCTCGCGCAAGGGCCCCGCCTCGGCCGGCCAGACCGCCCGGCTGCCCACGGCCAGCACGGCCGCCAGCTGGACCAGCCGGTCCTCCTCGCTGCCGGCCAGGCAGAGCACGGCCTCGCGCGGCACCAGGCGGTAGACGTTGCGCTCGCCGGTCGGGCCCGCCAGGGTGCAGGCGCTGCCGCTGCGCGACAGGGCCGCGTAGTGCGCGCACTGGACCGCGAGCGCCGCCCGGCCGTTGTGCCGCGCCCATTGCTGCAGCGCCCGCAGCGCGGCGTCCGCGCCCTCCGGGGCACGCTCCTGGGCCGCGGGCTCGGCCGAGGCCGCAATGGCGCGCCGCATCACATCCTCGGGCCGGCGCGACAGCAGGCGGTAGAGGTAGAGCGGGCCGCCGGCCTTGGGGCCGGTGCCCGACAGGCCCTCGCCGCCGAAGGGCTGGACGCCGACCACGGCGCCAACCATGTTGCGGTTGACGTAGCAGTTGCCGGCATGCGCGCCGGCCGCCACCTGGTGGATGGTCTCGTCGATGCGCGTGTGCACGCCCAGCGTGAGGCCGTAGCCGGTGCGGTTGATCTGCGCGATCAGCGCGGGCAGATCGCGGCGACGCCAGCGCACCACATGCAGCACCGGTCCAAAGACCTCGCGCTCGAGCTCGGAGATCGCGTCGAGCTCGATCAGCGTGGGCGGCACGAAGGTGCCGCGCTGCATGGCGCCGGCCGGGTCGGCCACCGGCTGGTGCACCGCATGGCCCTTGGCGCGCATGGCGGCGATGTGGCGCTCGATGCCGGCCTGGGCCTCGGCGTCGATCACCGGCCCTATGTCCACCGCCAGGGCCTCGGGGTTGCCGATACGGCACTGCGCCATCGCGCCCTTGAGCATGGCGATCACGCGATCCGCCACCTCCTCCTGCACGCAGAGCACGCGCAGCGCCGAGCAGCGCTGGCCGGCGCTGTCGAAGGCCGAGCTCAGCACGTCGGTGACCACCTGCTCGGCCAGGGCCGAGGAATCGACGATCATGGCGTTCTGCCCGCCGGTCTCGGCCACCAGCGGAATCGGCCGCCCCTCGGCGTCGAGCCGGCCCGCCACGCTCTTTTGCAGCAGGCGCGCGACCTCGGTGGAGCCGGTGAACATCACGCCCTGCACGCGCGGGTCGGCGACCAGGCGCGCGCCCACGGTCTCGCCGCGCCCCGGCAGCAGCTGCAGGGCCGCACGCGGCACGCCGGCCGCCCACAGCAGGCGCACGGCCTCGGCCGCCACCAGCGGGGTCTGCTCGGCCGGCTTGGCCAGCACGGGGTTGCCGGCCGCCAGCGCCGCGGCGATCTGGCCGGTGAAGATGGCGAGCGGGAAGTTCCAGGGGCTGATGCAGACCACGGGGCCCAGCGGGCGATGGGTCTCGGGCGCGAAATCGCGCCGCACCTGGGCCGCGTAGTAGCGCAGGAAGTCCTCGGCCTCGCGCACCTCGGACACCGCATTGGCGTAGGTCTTGCCGGCCTCGCGCACCAGCAGGCCGAGCAGGCGCGGCATCGCCTGCTGCAGCAATTCGGCGCCGCGCTCGAGCAGCGCGGCGCGCTGGTCCGGCGGCACGGCGGCCCAGTCTGCGGCGGCCTGCTGCGCCTGCGCCAGCGCGGCGTCCACATGTTCGGCGCCGGCTTCCTCGACCCAGCCCACCAGGTCGCGCTGCTCGGCCGGGTTGCGCACCGGCCGGGCCTCGGCCGCCGGCGGCAGGTCCTGCGCCAGCATGGGGCCGGCCTGCCAGGGCGCCTGGGCGCTGGCGCGCAGCTCGGCCTGCAGGGCGTCGAGCAATTGCTCGCTGGCCAGGTCCAAGCCGACCGAGTTGGCGCGCGCGCCGCCGTACAGCGCCTGCGGCAGCGGGATGGCTGGGTGCGGCCGGCCCAGCTGTCCTTCCCGCGCGGCCATCTGCTCCACCGTGCGCACCGGGTCTTCCACCAGGGTCTCGATCGGAATCGTCGGGTCGGCGATGCGGTTCACGAACGAGGTGTTGGCGCCGTTCTCGAGCAGGCGGCGCACCAGGTAGGCCAGCAGGGTCTCGTGCGTGCCGACCGGCGCGTAGATGCGGCAGGGCCGGCCCAGCTTGCCCTGGTCCACGGCGCCGACCACCTGCTCGTACAGCGGCTCGCCCATGCCGTGCAGGCATTGGAACTCGTACTGGCCCGGCGCGTAGTTCTCGGGCCCCGCGAGCTGGTAGATCGCGGCCAGGGTGTGGGCGTTGTGCGTGGCGAACTGCGGGTAGACCGCGTCGGGCGCGTCCAGCAGCTGGCGCGCGCAGGCCAGGTAGGCCACATCGGTGTAGGCCTTGCGCGTGTAGACCGGGTAGCCTTCCTGGCCCTCGACCTGGGCGCGCTTGATCTCGCTGTCCCAGTAGGCGCCCTTGACCAGGCGGATCATGAGACGGTGGCCGCTGCGGCGCGCCAGGTCGACCACATGCTCGATCACGGCCGGGCAGCGCTTCTGGTAGGCCTGGATCACGAAGCCTATGCCGCTCCAGCCCGCAAGCTCGCTCTCGTGGCAGAGCTTCTCCAGCAGGTCCAGCGAGAGCTCGAGCCGGTCCGCCTCCTCGGCGTCGATGTTGAGGCCGATGTCGTAGCGCCTGGCCAGCAGGGCCAGGCGGCGCAGCACCGGATAGAGCTCGTCCATCACGCGCGCGTACTGGGCGCGGCTGTAGCGCGGGTGCAGGGCCGAGAGCTTGATCGAGATGCCCGGCCCCTCGTAGACGCCGCGGCCGGCCGAGGCCCGGCCTATGGCGTGGATGGCCTGCTCGTAGGCCGCCAGGTAGCGCTCGGCGTCCTCGGCCGTCAGCGCCGCCTCGCCCAGCATGTCGTAGGAGTAGCGGAAGCCCTGGGCCTCCAGGGCCCGGGCGTGCTGCAGCGCCTCGTCTATGGTCTCGCCGGTGACGAACTGCTCGCCCATCAAGCGCATGGCCATGTCCACGCCCTTGCGGATCAGCGGCTCGCCGCCCTTGGCCGTCAGGCGCGCCAGCGTGGCCGACAGCCCGGCCTCGCTGTGCGTGGCCACCAGCTTGCCGGTCAGCAGCAGGCCCCAGGTCGCGGCGTTGACGAACAGCGAGGGGCTGCGGCCCACATGCGGGTACCAGTCACCGGCGCTGATCTTGTCGCGGATCAGCGCGTCGCGCGTGGCCGCGTCGGGGATGCGCAGCAGGGCCTCGGCCAGGCACATCAGGGCCACGCCCTCCTGCGAGGACAGGGCGTATTCCTGCAGCAGGCCCTGCACCAGGCCGGCACGCCCGCCGGCGCGCTTGCGCTCGCGCAGCTGCCGGGCAATGCGCTGCGCCAGGGCCTGGCTGGCCTGGGCCAGCGGCTCGGGCAGGCGCGCGCGCTCGAGCAGCGGCGGCAGGACCTCGGGCTCGGGCAGGCGGCAGGCCGCGCTGATCGCGGCGCGCAGCGGCTCGCGGCGCAGGGGGCCGTCGACGACTTTCTGGAAGGGCTGGAAGGCGGAGTTGGAAGCGGAAGAGGACATGGCGGGGCTTGCGACAGAACTAGAGAATGTCGCAATAATGATCGCCATCAAGACGAATTAATGTTCGAATTCGACCTGTTCAAATGAACAATTCACTAGAAACGCCCAGCGTAGACCGCATCGACCTGCGCATACTCAAGGTCCTGCAGCAGGACGGCCGCATCAGCAACCTCAAGCTCGCCGAGGCCGTGGCGCTGTCGCCCACGGCCGTGCTGGCGCGCGTGCAGCGGCTCACGCGCGAGGGCTACATCCTGGGCTACGAGGCGCGGCTGAACCCGCTCAAGCTCGGCGCCGGCATGCTGGTCTTCGTCGAGGTTCTGCTGGACCGCACCACGCCCAACGTGTTCGAGCAGTTCAAGGCCGCCGTGCAGGTGCACCCCGAGATCATGGAATGCCACATGGTGGCCGGCGGCTTCGACTACCTGCTCAAGACCCGCAGCGCCGACATGGGCGCCTACCGCCAATTCGCCGGCTCGGTGCTCTGGCAGCTGCCCGGGGTGCGCGAGACGCGCACCTACGCGGTGATGGAGGAAGTGAAGAACTCGACGCAGCTGCACCTGCCCTGAGCAGCGAATCACGGTCGCGCCGCCTCAACAGCCCTCAGCGCCCATCGCTTCTCTCGAGCAACCGCGTCTTCGCACCCCCCTGCCACACCTGGCTGAGCCAGCCATGCCCGCTGACCAGCACCACGCCGGCCAGCACCAGCAGAGCCCCCGAGATGAAACTGGGCTCGATGGGCTCGCGCAGCAGCCAGGCCCCGAGCAGCACGCCGAACAAGGGCGTCATGAAGGAGAACACCCCGAGCCGCGAGGCCAGGTAATGGCGCATCAGCCAGAACCAGACCAGGAAGCTCATGAACGAGACGATCACGGACTGAAAGGCCAGGCTGGCCCAGACCGCGGGGGTCGGGTGGAATGTCGTGTGCCCCATCAGCCACGCAGCGGGCAGCATCAGCACGAAGGCGCCGACCAGCTGGTACAGCAGGGTCTGGCTGGCCGGCAAGCCGCTCAGGCGCGTGGTGCGTATCACGACCGTGGTGGCGCCCCAGGCCACGCCGCCCAGCAAGCCCAGGAAGTCGCCCCGGAGGATGCGGGCCCAGTCCTCGCCCGTGCCCTGCTCGCGCAGCAGGAAGGCAATGGCAATGCCCGCAAAGGCCAACAGGATGCCCAGCCACTGCAGCGGCGCCAGGCGCTCGGCCGGCAGCTTCCATTGCAGGCCCAGGGCCGCGAAGATGGGCGCGGTGTAGAGGAACACCACCATGTGCGCCGCCGAGGTGTGGCGCAGGCCTTCGCCGACCAGCAGGAACTCCAGCGCGAACAGGGCGCCCGCGGCCAGCCCCGGCCGCCAGGGGCCATCGGCCAGCGCCAGGCGCTCGCCGCGGCGCCACATCAGCAGGCCCACCAGCGCCGCGCCGACGCCCGAGCGCAGCGCGATCTGCAGCACCGGGGAGATGTCTGCGGCGGTGGCCTTGAGCACGATCTGCTGCAGGGCCCAGATCAGGCACAGCATGAGCATCAGGCCAATGGCCTTGGCGTCCAGGGCTTGTCGGTTGTCCACGCGGGTCTCGGTCTGGCGGTCGGAGCCGGCATTGTGCTTTTGACGCACCCGCTACACATAACGAAAATACGACAAGCGATCCCGTCCAGCCGTCAAAATGCCCCGCACCCGAGCCCAGGCCACGCAACTGCGCCAGCCGCCGTTCACCGACGCCCTGCCCAGCCCGATCTATTTCCGGGCCGCGCGCATGCCGGCGGACGCGAGCTACCCGCGGCACCGCCACCGCTGGGGCGAGTTCGTCCATTCCTTCAGCGGCGTGATGGAAGTCCAGCTTCAGCAGGGCCACTACCTGATCCCGCCGCAGTACGGCCTGTGGCTGCCGCCGGATGTGGAGCACCGCGGTCTGAACCGCCAGGAGGCCGTGCACTGCTCGCTCTACGTGGCGCCGGAGCTGACCGGGCGCCTGCCCAGGCAGGTGTGCGCGCTCACGGTCGGCCCCCTGCTGCGGGCCCTGCTCGACGAGCTGCGGCAGCACCCGCCCAGCCTGCCGCGAACGCCGGCCCAGGAACGGCTGCTGCAGGTGCTGCTGGACCAGCTGGAGCGGGCCGAGCCGGCCGGCAGCTATCTGCCGGCGTCGGACGACGCCTTGCTGGCGCCGGTGCTGCAGGCCCTGGAAGCCCAGCCGGGCGACGAGCGCTCGGTGGCCGGCTGGGCCGCCTTCGTGCACACCACCGAGCGCACGCTGATGCGGCGCTGCCAGAGCGAGCTGGGCATGACGCTGAGCGAGTGGCGCCAGCGCCTGCGGGTCGTCAAGGCCATGCCCCTGCTGGCGGCGGGCCAGACCGTGGAGGCCATCGCCCAGGACCTGGGCTACGCCTCGACCTCGGCCTTCATCGCCATGTTCCGGCGCCTGATGGGCGTCACGCCGGACGAGTACCGGCGGGGAGCACGAGCAGGCCGCTGACGGGGCCCGCGCTGCAGGACCACGCCACCCCGCCCGAGGCTTGCCAAGCCTGCGCCGGGGGCGTACAAGCAAGCTGCGGTGGTGAGCACCGCCGCCGCGTTCGAGGCGGTGAACGGCCACAGGAGCACGCCATGGACCTGAGTTCGCCGGCCTTCGCGCCCCAGGGCGAGATCCCCGCCCGCTACACCTGCGAGGGCCAGGACCTGGCACCGCCGCTGCGCTGGCGCGACGTGCCTGCGCAGGCCGCGGGCCTGGTGCTGATCGTCGACGACCCCGATGCGCCCGACCCGGCGGCACCGCAGCGCACCTGGGTGCACTGGGTGCTCTACGACATCCCGCCCCAGGCCTCGGGACTGCCCGAGGGCGGCCGGCCGCTGCCGGCCGGCGCGCGCGAGGGGCTCAACGACTGGCACCGGCCGGGCTGGAGCGGGCCTTGTCCGCCGATCGGGCGCCACCGTTATTTCTTCAAGCTCTATGCGCTGGACCAGGCCCTGCCGGCGCTGGTGCGGCCGACCAAGGCCCTCGTGGAGCAGGCCATGCGCGGCCATGTGATCGCGCAGGCCGAGCTGGTCGGCACCTACCGGAAGCAGCGGCCGTGAGCGCCGCCGCGATCGCCGAGGCCGCGCTGGCCTACGCCGCGCGCGGCAAGCGCCCGCTGGTGGCCTGGCTTCAGAGCATCGCGCGCAGCCACGAGCGCGAGGCCTCGGGCGCGTCCTGAGCGGCCGCGGTGCCCGGCCCGGCCCAGGCCGCGTTCACCTCGGCCAGGACCTCGGCCACGCGCTGGCGGTAGCGCGGCGAGAAATGGAAAGGCACGACGGCTTGCGCGCCGAGCTCGCGCGCGATGCCGCCGGCCTGCGGCGCGCTCAGGTGGTTCTTGCGCTGCGCATGGTCGCGCTCGGCGTCGAGGAACACGGCCTCGATGTAGAGCAGGTCCACCCCGGTCAACAGCGCCGCGAGCTGGCGCCGGTTGGCCTCGGTGTGGCGCAGGTCGGTCACGTAGCCGATGCGCCGTCCCGGCGCGACGTCGAGCAGCAGATCGCGCAGCTCGGCCAAGCTGCGCGTCGTCGCATGCTCGCCCCCGCGGTCGCGCCAGCGCAGCGCGATCGGCGTCTCGGGCGGCGCGCCCGAGAGGATGGCGAGCTTGAGCTCGCGCAGCCAGGCGCCCGTGCCCACGCCGAGCGTGGCGAGCCGGTCCTTGGCCACGCGGATGCGCGCCTTCTCCTCGATCGCGAAAGCCAGGCAGGGCATCTCGTGGTCGACGAAGCGGCCGCGCACGCGCAGCAGCGGCTCGTCGAGCAGGATGTCGCCCTGCAGGTCGAAATCCGGGCCGTCCTCGCGTGCAAAGCCCGTGCGGCTCGAAAAGCGCGCGCAGCGGCCGCGCCCGTCGGTGGCGATCTCGCGCACCTCGAGCACGGTCTCGGCGTAGCGGTGCACCACGTTCCAGGTGTAGGCGCGCAGCTTGTGCTCGAGCTGCGCGACGAAGCCAGGCCCGCCGGTCAGTACCAGGCGGGGCTTGCGCCCCAGCACCACGCGCAGCAGCGCGTCGAAGCCCGCGAAATGGTCCATGTGGGTGTGGCTGACGAACACATGCGACAGGCGCATCAGCAGTCGCGGCGGCAGCGGCTTGATGTCGCCGAGATCGAACAGCAGGCCCCGCCGCTCGTCGCGCAGGTCCACATAGAGGCCGGGGTCGCCGAACGGGTCGTTGACCAGGCGGGAATCGAAGAGCTGGTGCATGGCTTGCCTTGGCCGTCTGCCTCGCAGGCATTGCGTCGACCTGCCAGCTTACTCCGACGGCGCGACCGCTGCCACCCGCCGCGCCGTGGCTACATTCGCTTTCAGCTTTTTGGGCCCATAACGGCTATAACTGCGCCCGATTTGCCCCGAACACCCCATGAACAAACTCCCCCTGCTGCTCCTGCCCGCCGCCCTGCTCGCCCTGCCACTGACCGCCCTGTCCGACCACCGCGGCTACAAGGAGGAGTACTGGGACGGCAACTGCAAGGTCGAGCGCAAGTTCAAGAAGAACGGCGACTACAAGGAGGAGCGCAAGTGCAAGGGCGGCGCGCCCGCCTATGTCGTGCCAGCGCCGGTCCAGGTGCCCGTGCCGGTCGGACCCATCATCGGACCGGTCATCGAGCCCGGCATCACCATCCAGGGCCAGGTGCGGCTCTGAGCGCATCGGGAAGCCGGGCCCGTCCCGTCGGCTACCGCGGATAGCTCGGCGGAGGGGGCGGCGGTGGCGAGGCCGGCCCGGGCGGGCCGACCATGCGGCCATAGATAGGCACGCGGTGGCCGGCCGCGTACATGCACTGCACATAGGCCGTGTCGTAGGCGCGCTGGCTGCCGTAGGCCATGCGCTGGGTGGTGCCCGCGCCGGCCGCCGAGCCCAGGAGCAGGCCCGCACCGGCGCCGGCCGCCGCGCCCCGGCTGTCGCCGCCGAGCGCCGCGCCGGCCAGGGCGCCCACCGCCGTGCCCACCACCGCGCTGCCGACCGCCGTGTTGGTCGCGGCCTGGTTGGTGCCGGCCCCGCCCACCTGCGCGTAGGCGTAGTTGCGGCAGTTGGCGTCGTCGAAGCGGAACTGATCGAAGCTCTTGCCCGTGCCCGGCAGCACCATCACGCTCGGGGCGCTGGGCACGACCGCGCAGGCGCCCAGCAGCAGCGTCGCCAGCAGCACACCCGCCTGGGGGATGTTTCTCATCGCGTCACCTCGTCGCCGGCGGCTGGGCCGGCACCGTTCGCCAGCCGCCCGGACAGGCGGCCACATGGGGATAGTAGCCCTCGGGCTCGGCGCAGTGGTACCAGTATGCGGGCGCCTCGCCCGCCTCCCCCTGCGCCTCGTCGCCGCGCTCGATGTACTGCGGCGAGGCGGGCAGGACGATGGGCGCAGGCCCGTAGACGTAAGCCGGGTAAAGGCTGGAGTAGTAGCCCGGGTGATAGCCGGGGTAGGGATAGGGGTAGGAGGGGTAGAAGAAGCCCGGCCCCAGCTGGATGCCTATGCCGATGCGGGCGCGCCCATGGACATGCCTGTGTCCACCGCCCGCCGGCTGGGCATGCCGCAGCCCCGGCCCGTGGATCTGCCTGAAGCCTCGCCCGCCTTGCTCCGCCTGCGCCGGCGCGGCTGCGGCCAGCACAACGACGGCCAGCCAAGCCAGCCCGAGTGGATGGAATCGTCGCCTGCCCATGATGATTACGAATCGCCGCCGGGCCGAAAGTTCTGGCCGGGCGCCAGGCGGAGGTCAGTGCCGGCCGCCGGCGAGCGGCATGGGGCGGCCCAGCAGATAGCCCTGGGCGTTGTCGACCTTGAGGCGGCGCAGCATCTCGAGCTCGGCCTCGGTCTCCACGCCCTCGGCCACGATCTGGCTGCCGGTCTCCTGCGCGAAGCGGATCAGCGCTGCGGCCAGCGCGCGACTGTCCTGGTCCCTGTCGATGTCGCGAATCAGGCTGCTGTCGAGCTTGATCACGTCGGGCTTGAGCTTGAGGATGTGGCGGAAACTCGAGTAGCCCGCGCCGGCGTCGTCCACCGCCAAACGCAGGCCGGCACGCCGCCAGGGCGCCAGTGTGGCGGCCATGCGGCCATAGTCGGCCACCGAAGCGTGCTCGGTCACCTCCAGCACCAGGCGCTGAAGCGGCCAGCCCTCGAGCACCCGGGCCATCTCGCCATCGAGGATGGTTTCCGGCGAGATGTTGAGCGCAAGATAGGCGTCCGGCGGGAAATGCTCGAGACCCTTGAGCGCGGCTTCGATCACGGCCAGCTCGAGCCGCTCGAGCTGGCCCACCTCGGCCGCTTCGGCGAACCAGCGGTCCGGCGTGCGCACAGGCTCCGCGGAAAACCGCGTCAGCGCCTCATGGCCGACCACCCGGTGCCGCACGATGTCGAAGATCGGCTGGTAGACGATGCCGAACAGCCGCTCGCTCAGCACCGTCCTGAGCCGACTCTCCACGATTTCGTGCGTCCTCCTGGCCTTGACCTGCTCTTCGAGCAAACGTCCCGCGAAGTCCGCCAGGATGCGCAGGGTGCGCAGGTCACGCTCGGCAAGCAAGTGATTCGGCTGGTAGCTGAAACAGCAGAAGGTGCCATAGACGCTGCCATCGCTGAAGCGGATCGGCACACTGAGGTGGGCGCCCACGGGCAGCGCGGTGGTCACAGGAAGCGTCAGCGCCTCGGGGTTCTGCGTCGCATCGCAGATCAGGCCGGGCAGGCGCCCATCCACCACGCGCTGGCAATAGCTTTCCTCCAGCGGGTCGGAGCCGCCGACCTTGACGGGACAGGCGCCGTCCTGCGGATCCACCTGGCGAAACACGCGCCGCCCCCGTTCGAACTCCGAAACGAAGGCGACATCCATTTGAAGCTGGGTGCGCACGGCGCGCAGGGCGTCGCCGAGGATCTCGTCGGTCGACACAGCGGCGGCCTGCCCGTCGGCACGCGCCAGGCCTGGCGGCTGTCTCGCGGCAAGAGGAGAGGACTGCATGAGCAATGGGCACCCCCTGATCGACGTTTTGCCGATTCTTGCAAAAAAACGCCTTCTTGACCAATGTCAAGTCGCGGCCGGCCCTTCACTGCCCCAGCAGCCGCCCGTCCACCAGCTCCAGCACGCGGTCGCAGCGCGCGGCCAGGCGCGGGTCGTGCGTGACGATCAGGCAGGCGCTGCCATGGTCGCGGTTGAAGGCGCGCAGCAGGGCGAAGATCTCGTCGGCCGTCACGGTGTCCAGGTTGCCGGTGGGCTCGTCGGCCAGGATCAGGCGCGGGCGCAGCGCCAGCGCACGCGCGATCGCCACGCGCTGCTGCATGCCGCCCGAGAGCTCGCCCGGGCGCTTGTACTCCGAGCCCTTGAGGCCCACGCGCGCCAGCAGATCGCGCGCAGTGGCCTCGGCCTCGGGCTTGGCCACACCCTGGGCGATGATGGCCGGCAGCAG
This sequence comes from Comamonadaceae bacterium 2FH, assembly GCA_005503335.1. Taxonomy (GTDB): domain Bacteria; phylum Pseudomonadota; class Gammaproteobacteria; order Burkholderiales; family Burkholderiaceae_C; genus SCMQ01. Next base: position 9,260 of record SCMQ01000051.1, on the reverse strand, counting down.
CACGTTCTCCAGCGCGGTGAAGGCCGGCAGCAGGTGGTGGAACTGGAACACGAAGCCTATGGTCGCGCCGCGCAGCGCCGTGAGGCCGGCATCGTCGAGGTCTTGCGCGGACCGGCCCGCGATCTCCAGGGTGCCGGACGTGGGCCGCTCGAGCAGGCCGATGATGTTGAGCAGCGTACTCTTGCCCGAGCCCGAAGGCCCCTTGAGCGCGACGAACTCGGACTCCTGCAGGCTCAGCGAGATGCCGTGCAGCACCTCGGCCTCGACCGGCGTGCCGAGGTTGTAGCTCTTGCGGATACCGTCGAGGCGGAGGATGGGGGTGGGTGGGGCGGTCATGCGGGCGGGTTGCGGCGATGGCAGGAAATACTTGTTCGGCTCGCCCCTTCATTCATCTTGTCGCTGGACGGCCAGCCGGTCGTCTCGAGCGGACCAGGCGGCAGTTGGCGCTTTACAGACTTGGCCCATGGCCCCTGCTCTCATGCCAGAAGGCAAGGAGGACCACCGTGCTGCCGCGTATCTCGTAGTAGACAAAATATCGGACACGGTCCAGGTACAGGCGCCGCAGCTGCGGGTATCGTTCAGTCGCCGATCTGCTGCCGATGCCCGGTTGGAAGGCGAGCAGACTCTTGGCCTCCTCGAAATCGTCCGCAATCGCGCCAGGCACAGCAGGGCGATTCTCTTGCCACCACTTTGCGGCACGCTCAATCTGGCCGGCAGCGCGCTTGGTAAGGACGACCTCGTACACGAGGTTCAGTTGATTCGGCGCAGACGAGCGAGGACTTCGTCGGCGGAGACCGTCTCGCCGCGGTCGGCTTCGGCCAGGGACGCCAGGAGTTCCGGCTCGAGCTCGGCAGGAACCTCGAACCGTTCGCTCGCCTCACGGGCAAGGACGGTGACCACCGTACCCTCGGGCAGCGGTTCCCCACGCACGACGACCTTGCCGTCAACGACAGTGCCAGTTGCGACTTTCATGCCCAACATCGTACACCTGCGCCACGGTGAGGGGCGCTTGTGCCGCCAACGCCCGCCATCTCCAGCTGGCCGGCCGTGCGACGCTCGAGCAGGCTCTTGCGGATGCCTGTGGGGGGTGGACGGGTGGTCACGCGGCCTTGATACCGCTTGACTATGTGGGAAGTCCCTGTAATGGGGTTAAGCGTCATTCGCGCTCGAGTGCGACATGCTTTACTGTAACGGACAGCGCGTACTCGTATAAGGAGACCGACGGCACTTCCGCACAAGCGAGACGAAGGTCGTCACTAATCTGCTTGGCGATGATGATGCCGCGGACGCGTTGGCCGGGCCCGGCATGGTTCTTTTTGATCCAGCTGATGTAGCGAAGCAATTGACCAACAACGCGGTCGTACCCCTTAGAAACCTTCAGCTCGATTACCACGTAGCCGCCCGCGCTATCGACTGCCAAGATGTCGATGAAATGACCCCCGACGGGGTGGCGCAGATCGATCATCTCGGCCAAGCGTGGGCGGAACAGATCGGCGCGCTCGCAACCATCGGGCATAACAAAAACTCCCAGGAATCAGCGGTGGATGCAGCGATTATCGGGGGATTGGAAGCTGGGAGAACCCGCTGCAGAACCAGTGTTCATGCGGGTTGGCGGGAAATTGCAGGGCCGACTGCTGAAGTTACTTTCCTAAAAAGCGTCGCTCCGTCGTCGTCTGACCGCGCGTTCGGGGCGATACCAAGCAACAACAACGATGCAACAATGAAGTGTTTCAGGGTCATCGGTATAACTTCCCTACGGCATCCGTTCATCTCCTTGATCTGAATCGCCCAAGTTCATCACGATTTTGAACTCGGGTCTATTTTCGCGCAATTGTTTCTCGAGTGCTTTTACTTTGTTGCTGAGGCCGATAACTTTTACATCCTTCTTCACGATTTCATCGTTTAACCTTTCATTGGCCTTCTCAAGTTCGCGAACGTACGCCTGAATCATGGGATCTGACTCACAAAGCTTCGCCTCCAGTGTGGTTTTTTGTTCCATTGAATTTCCTCTAATCTTCTGAGCATACTTAACGAATGTATGACGACACGCCACCGACATATAACTCGCCAAGGTCAACGCCATGAATCTGCAAATACGAAAAACTGGCAAGCAAAGTTTGCCCGCGAAAATAGCAACAAGCCCGGCATCTTGCATCTAACGATACGCGATGTCCCTGGTCTCTTTTCTTCTTGCATTTGACACCTGTACGCGTTGATCACTGCCCAGCCAAAGCTTGATCGCGAACCACTTTTCGCATCGCAATGATTGCGGTTCTGGGGCCGCATTGGAAAACCTCCCTACTCGAACCCTCCTTGGCTCCGTATCCGACATCGACCCTAAACTTGGCAAGCACTCGCTGCACTTGAACTTCAATGCGCCCCGCATTCTTGCAAAAAATCGATTCGCAGATCGTCCAATCCGTCGCAGCCCCCATCTTATGAAGATTAATTTGACGAATACGATCGTCAAGATTCAAGGTGTATCCAACCTTCACCAGACCTGCGCTAACCGAAAAAGCCACATAAACGTACGCATCGGTATGGTGCCGCCTGGCATGGATCAGGCAGTCAGGGTTACAAATCACGCAGTGACCGTACGAGTTCCTTAGGGAGGCGCTGATTAATTCGGCTCGACATCCTTTGGCCTCAATGAAATCAATGAGTTATGAAGGATAAGGTGCTTAAAAAGTGAATTAATCAGCGCTTCCTTAGGGAGGCGCTGATTAATTCGGCTCGACATCCTTTGGCCTCAATGAAATCAATGAGTTATGAAGGATAAGGTGCTTAAAAAGTGAATTAATCAGCGCTTCCTTAGCCTATGCCCCTCTGCCTTGCATGGAGTGACCCCACCCGCGACAAGTGCACCGCTCGCTTTCATCAGTGGGCCATACGTAGAACGTTCAAGGTTTGATGCGTCGAAAACACTTGTGACGGAAATTCCAAAGCGCTTCAAAAAGCCAAATTCTTCCTTGGTCAATTTAAAGCTCATACTCATTTCCCCTGGCCACGAATTTCTCGCGAAGAATCAGCCTTGAGGCTGGCAAATATCGAAGAAGGAAGTCATGCGGATACACACGTCTTCAATGCGGAAGATCGATGCCATGACCGATTTTTTGAGTATGCCAAGGTTCTAGGGGAAGCGCTGATTAATTCACTTTTTAAGCACCTTATCCTTCATAACTCATTGATTTCATTGAGGCCAAAGGATGTCGAGCCGAATTAATCAGCGCCTCCCTAGGCGTCCTGGCAATCACGCCGCCGAGGAGTCTTCACACAGTCTCGGTCGAAACCTGCCCCGACACCCCGGCAAAGCCCCCCCTCGCGCCCTGATCGCCTGCACCGGGTCCATGCGCGCGGCGCGGCGGGCCGGGATCACGGCCGCGGCCAGGCCCACGCCGCAGGCCACCAGGGCGGGATCAAGCTAGGCCGTGAACAGCCGGCTGCCTTCGGGGCTCTTGAAGATGTGGGAAAACACGACCCGCAGCGCGAACGCCAGCGCCATCACGCATCACGCATCACGGCGCTGATCCCGCAAGAACGCCCGATCCACATGCTGGGCCAACGACTCGATGTCCCGAACCGAAACGCCGAGCGCGGCGAAGTGCTCCTTCCAGCCGTCCACGACGGAAGCCACCTGGCGGATCTGCTGTGCCGCCTCGTCGGCCTTGAGCCCGAACTGGGCGTGTTCGGAGAAGGCGTTGGCCAGCGTCGAATCCGCCATGTCGGCGCCGACACGCATCTGCTGGTAGCCCAGCGACTGGCCCGCGGGCAGCACGTCGAACGCGGGCGACAGTTCGTATTCGCCGCTGTCGGTCATCAGCAGCACGTGGTTCTTCTCGTGGTCGTCCGTGTTGTCGATCAGGATGTTGAAGACCATTCGGCGGAACAGCTCGCGCATGTGCACGTGGTGCAGCCGCCCCTTGGCCACTCCCCGGCGGCGCAGCAGCTGGGCGAGCTCGGGATAGCCCAGTGCCTCGCCGGCCGCCTTCAGCGCGACGTTGGCCGAGAGCGCATGCCGGCGCTGGCCCGCTTCGCGGTCGAAGCGCTCGATGGCCAGCGCATGGCCCACCGCACGGCTTTTGGGCAGCGGGATCGGCAAGGTCGGCGCGACGCGAACGCCAGCCTTGGCGGCCAAGGTCATGGCGGCGTGCTCGATCAGGGGCATGTCCAGGGGCTCGCCGGGTTCCGAGAACTTCAGCACCCATTGCCGCCCGTCGAGGTCAAGCAGCGCCTTGGGGCGGGCACCGCCGAGGGTGACGCCAGGCGCGATCAGCCGCCGCTGCTCGGGCGGCACGGGCTCGCCGCGCAGGATCTTCTGGACCATCTGCTCGATGGCAGCGACGTCCCGCAGCTCGGGCAGCGGCCCCAGCCGGCGCGGCAGGTACTCCTGCCCGGACACCGAGACGCCCAGGGCGCCGAAGCGTTCGTCGCCCGCATAGAACAGGTATTCCATCAGCGAGAGGCGCGGCGGCTTGTCGAGGACGCGGATCACGCGTTCGCCCCAGCGGTCGGGACGGGCATCGTCCACGGCGCCGGCGGCGGTCTCCTTGTCGGTCGGCAGGAATTCCTGGTCGATCAGCGGCAGGTCCTCGCTGAGCGCAAAGCCGGCCTTCAGCCAGCCGGGGGCGTAGTGCAGCGAAACCCCCTTGAGCGCCCTGACGGTGGCGAGCGTCCCGATCAGGACGGGCCGCTCGGGACGGCCCAGCCACCAGAGATAAAGCGTATCGATCGGCTGGTAGCTCTGGATGTCGAACGCTGCCATCAGCTTGAACCCCGCGCCTTGCCCGCGGGACCGGGAAAAGCGTTTTTCAGCCGCGCTTCAATGGACGCCGGCTTGCGCACGGCGCGGGCCTTGGCCGCACGCACGGCGCTTTCCAGCGCGCCCTGGTCATGCTGTGGCGCCGCCAGCTCGGGTATGGCCTGGGAGCGGCCGATCAGCCACAGGGCGGACGCGTAGGCGCCGAAGGCGACGCTGGGGTCGCCGCGCTCCATGCGCATGAGCGTCGGCTCGGACACGCCTATGCGCACCGCCCAGGCCTTGCGGGACTCCAGCCGTCGCTTGCGGGCCACGGCCAGGTTCTCGCCGAACTCCCGCAGCAGCGCGAGCACGGCGGGAGGCATGGCTTCGAAAGCTTGGGATCGCTTTGGCATGCTATGAATGTTAGCAAAACATTTGATTTATTAAAATCTATGTTTGTTTATCAGGAGCAGTCAGCACCTAAGGAGCCCACGGATTCACCCCCTCACGCCCTGATCGCCTGCACCGGGTCCATGCGCGCGGCGCGCCGCGCCGGGATCACGGCCGCGACCAGGCCCACGCCGCAGGCCACCAGGGCGGCCAGGCCGACCAGGGCCGGGTCGAGCTGGGCCGTGAAGAGCTGGCTGCCGTCGGGGCTCTTGAAGATGTGCGAGAAGACTTCGAGCAGCGTGTAGGCCAGGGCCGCGCCGAGCACCGAGCCGGCCAGGCCGACCAAGCCGCCCTGCAGCAGGAACACCGCCATGATGCGGCGCCGCCCCGTGCCCATGGCGCGCAGGATGCCGATCTCGCGCTGCTTCTGCACCACGCTCACCACCAGCACGCTGGAGATGCCCAGCGCGACGATGATGACCACGAAGCTGCGGATCAGGTTGTTCGACACGGTCTGGTTGGACAGGGCGTTGAGCAGGCCCGAGTTGGTCTGCATCCAGCTGTCCACGGTGAGGCCGGTCTGGGCGCGCAGCTGGTCGGCCACGGCGTTGGCGCCGAACAGGTCGGTCACCGTGAGGTCGATGTTGGACACGCCGCCCGGCAGGTCGAGCAGGGTCTGGCCCAGCTTGAGCGTGACGAAGACCCAGCGCCGGTTCAGGTCGCGGTTGCCCATGTCGAACAGGCCCGTGATGTCCAGGGTCTCGCTGCGCCCGGTGGCGCTGGTCACGCGCAGCTTGTCGCCCACGCCCACGCCCAGGTCCTGCGCCAGGTCAGTGCCGATCAGCGTGCCGTTGCCCGCCACGTCGAAGCGCCCGCGCGTCATGTAGCCGTCCATGCGCACCACGCGGCGGTACTCCTCGGGCTGCACGCCGAGCAGGGCCACGCTCTTGTTGCTGCCGCCGCGCGCGGCGAAGGCCGGGCCGCTGACCACCGGCGAGACCGCCAGCACGCCGGGCGTGGCCGCCGCCAGCGCCGCCACGCGCTCCCACTGGTCGACCGAGCGCAGGCGCTGGGCGCGCGGCTGCACCAGGGCCGCCACGGCCTGGTCGGCGCTGCCCTGCAGCACGCGCTGCGTGGTCTCCTCCAGCGGGCGTATCACCACATGGGCCTGCGAGCCCAGCACGCGGTCGATGATGGTGCCCTGCAGCTGGTTGATCAGCTGGGTCAGGAAGATGATCACGGCCACGCCGCCGGTCACGCCGGCCAGGATCAGTGCGGTCTGCGTGCGGCCCTCGCGCAGGAAGCGCAGCGCCACCAGCAGCTCGAAGGGCATCCAGCGCGCCCAGGCGCTCAGGTCATGGCGGCGGTGCGGCAGATGGCGCATGGCTCGGTCAGCGCGAGATGAAGCTGGGCACTTCGAAGCCCTTTTCGCGCGCCAGCTGCGGGCCGCGCCGCACGCGGTCGCCGGGCAGGGCCTTCTCGGTCTGGGGGATGACCTCGTCGCCCTGCTTCAGGCCCTCGACGATCTCGACCGAGCCCACGCCGCGCAGGCCCAGGCGCACCGGCACGCGCTGGGCGCGCCCGTCCCTGAGCGCCAGCACCCAGGGTGCGCCGCGGTCCGGGTCGCGCACCGCGACCGAGGGCAGCACCAGCGCGTCCTTCTTCTCGCCGGCCAGCAGCTCGACCGAAACCGTCATGTCGGGCCGCAGGAAAGCCGGCGGGCGCGGCACGGCCAGCCGCACCTCCACCGTGCCGCGCGCCGGGTCCACGGCCGGGGCGATGTAGTTGAGCTGGGCGTCGAAGGGCTGGCCGGGATAGGCGTCGGCCACGGCGCGCGCCGCCAGGCCCGGGCGCAGCAGGCCCAGGTGCTTCTCGTCGACCGCCGCGTCTATGCGCGTGCCGCCCTGCTCGGCCAGCGCCAGCAGCACCCGGCCGGGCTGGGCCATGGAGCCGGGCTCGACCTGGCGCGCCAGCACCACGGCGTCGACCGGGCTGGTGATCTGCAGCCGCGCCAGCCGGGCCTCGGCCACGGCCAGGGCGGCCTCGGCCTGAGCCACGCGGCTGGCGGCCAGCGCGGGCTCGACGCCGCTGGCCTGGTTGGCCTGGGCTTGCACGCGGGCGGCCTCCAGCGCGCTGCGCGCGGTGTCTAGCGCGCGCTGGGCCTCGTCCAGCTTCTGCTGCGGGAAGAAGCCCTGGGCCACGAGCTCGCGCGTGCGCCCATGCTCGCGCTGGGCCGCCAGGTAGGCCGCCTCGGCCTGCACCACGGCCTGGCTGCTGACCGGCGCCGCCACCTGGGCCTGCTGGGCGGCGCGGCCGCGCGCCTCGACCAGGGCGGCGCGGGCCTGGGCCAGCGCCGCACGCGCCTCGCCGTCCTGCAGGCGCAGCAGGGGCTGGCCGGCGCGCACGCGGTCGCCCTCGCGCACGCGCACCTCGGTCACCGTGGCCGTGACCTCGGCACCGATCTCGATGCGCGCCGGCGCGTTGAGCCGGCCCGTGGCCACCACCGACTGCACCAGGCCCATGCGCGCCACGGCCACGGTCTGCACCGGTGTGCCACGCCCGACGGCCCACAGCCCGAGCGCCGCTGCGGCCAGCGCCAGCGCGGCGCCCACACCCCATTTGCCCAGTGGTTTCATGCCGCAAGCCTAACAGCGCGTGGGCGGGTCGGATTGACCGAAATCAATTCGCGCCCGGGCCGCCGAGGCCTCCCGCTTTCTTGAGCCGCAGGCCGAATACGAATAGGATGCCCGGGCCACAACAAGAACGGAGCCGCGCAATGAGGACGGGATGGCCCAGCTGGAATCTGAGGAGCGCCCAGGTGCTGCGGCACGGCGGCGTGATCGCCCCCGACGAGCGCCTGCCCTGGCCGCAGACCCTGGTGATGGGCGTGCAGCATGTGGTGGCCATGTTCGGCGCCACCGTGCTGGCGCCCATCCTGGTGGGCTTCGACCCCAATGTCGCCATCCTCATGAGCGGCGTCGGCACGCTGATCTTCTTCCTGCTCACGGGCGGCCGGGTGCCGAGCTACCTGGGCTCGAGCTTCGCCTTCATCGGCGTGGTGATCGCGGCCACCGCCTACGCCGGCAAGGGGCCGAACGCCCAGATCGGCCTGGCCCTGGGCGGCATCGTGGCCTGCGGCCTGGTCTACACGCTGATCGGCGCCCTGGTCCAGGCCCTGGGCACGGGCTGGATAGAGCGCTTGATGCCGCCGGTGGTCACGGGCGCCGTGGTGGCCGTGATCGGCCTGAACCTGGCCAGCATCCCGGTCAAGAACATGGCGGCGGGCGCCTTCGACAGCTGGATGCAGGCGCTCACTTTCGTCTGCGTGGGCGTGGTGGCGGTGTTCACGCGCGGCATGGTGCAACGCCTGCTGATCCTGGTCGGCCTGATCGTGGCCAGCGCGGTCTACGCCCTGCTGAGCAACGGCCTGGGCCTGGGCAAGCCCATCGACCTGGCGGGCATCGCCGGCGCGGCCTGGGTCGGCGCGCCGGCCTTTGCCGTGCCGCAGTTCTCCGCTTCGGCCATGCTGCTGATCGCGCCGGTGGCCATCATTCTGGTGGCCGAGAACCTGGGCCACATCAAGGCCGTCACGGCCATGACCGGGCGCGACCTGGACCGCTACATGGGCCGCGCCTTCATGGGCGACGGCCTGGCGACCATGGTCAGCGGCAGCGTGGGCGGCACCGGCGTGACCACCTACGCCGAGAACATCGGCGTGATGGCCGCGACCAAGATCTACTCGACCGCGATGTTCCTGATGGCCGGCCTGATCGCCATCGTGCTGGGCTTCAGCCCCAAGTTCGGCGCCTTGATCCAGGCGATCCCGCTGCCGGTGATGGGCGGCGTGTCCATCGTGGTGTTCGGCCTGATCGCCGTGGCCGGGGCCAAGATCTGGGTCGACAACCGGGTCGACTTCTCCGACAACCGCAACCTGATCGTCGCCGCGGTCACGCTGGTGCTGGGCACGGGCGACTTCACGCTGAGCTTCGGCCCGTTCTCGCTCGGCGGCATAGGCACGGCGACCTTCGGCGCGATCGCGCTGCACGCGCTGTTCGGCCGCCGCAGCTGAGCTGTCCCCGTCCCTGCCCCTCCCGTTCTTCACAAGGAGCTTGCCATGACCCCTGCCCTGCCC
>SCMQ01000050.1 GCA_005503335.1 Comamonadaceae bacterium 2FH | reverse complement strand
GATGCGTGCCGCGGCCAGCGCCTGCACCTCGGCATCGAGCCGGGCAAGCTCCACCGCTAGCCTGGCCCTGGCCGCGGCACGCATCGCGTCGATGCGCGCATCGGCGCGTTCGGCGATGCGCCTGGCGCTCAGCCTTGCCTCGGCCACGATGCGTGCGGCCTGCGCCTCGCAGGCCGCGACCGCGTCGCGGGCCTTGCTCTCGGCCTCGAGCACCCGCTCGATCGCGTCCTGCGCCCTCTGGTCGGCTGGGGCGTCCGGCCGCTGCGCCATGGCTCAAGACCTCGTCTGCCCGGGCGGGACGGCGATACCGGAGAAGTCGACGCTGCCGATGAACATGATCGGTCCTCTCAGTGTTTCAGCCGCAGCGTGTGGATCGCGCCCGCAAGCCTGACGATGTCCACGCCGCTTCAAGCATTGTCATCAAATCGGCCAGTCTGTCCAGACAGGCCCGGCGTGGCGGACGCGTCAGGCCAGCAGGTCGAAACCCTGCGTCTCCACGCCGACGAAGGCCTGCGTGAAGCCGGCCAGGGCCGCGTAGAAGCGCGCCCGGGGATGGGCCGCAATGGCCGCGCAGAGCGCGCCGAGCCAGGGCTGCACATGGGTGCTGAAGAACTTCTGCTGCTGCGCGAGCTTGGCCAAGGCGGCGTCCTTGCTGGCCGAACTGTGAGCCCCCACGCTTCGCTGCCCCCCAGGGGGGCTATCGCTGGCTAGGGGCGGCCCGTCGCCAGCCGAACTGTGAGCCCCCACGCTTCGCTGCCCCCCAGGGGGGCTATCGCTGGCTAGGGGCGGCCCGTCGCCAGCGATCAGGTAGCGCATGACCTCGCAGAGGTAGGCGATGTGGTCCTCGGTCTCGGGCATGGCCTCGTCGCGCGTCAGGCCCAGCGCCGCGAGATCGGCGCGCAGCCGCGCCAGGGGCTTCTCGTTGAGAAAGCCGCTGAGGTAATGCGAGCCGTAGAGGTAGACCTCGGGCTTGCCGACGCCGCCGAACAAGGCCTCGTACTCGGCCGCCACGGCCGCGTCGTCCTGCGCGCGCGCCGCGCCCACCAGGGCGCGCCAGGGCGCCTCCAGGAAGCCGCCAGCGGCCGGCGCCTCGGTCACGGCCACGCGCAGCCGGGCCAGCAGCTCGGCCGAGGGCGGCGCGTAGTACAGGGCGGCCAGCAGGCCATAGAGCTCGGCACGCGCGACTTCCTCGTCGAGGGCGGGGCTGGCGGACAGGGGCTCGCTCATAGGTCGGTGATCCGGGATTCGTCCTGCGCCGTGTAGAGGTCGATCACGCGGCAGTCGCCGCACATCTTCAGGCGCTGCAGGGCCTCGCCCTGGAACATGGGGTGGCCGGCCAGCCGGCCCAGCATGGCCTCGATGGCCTTGTGCGTGCCGAAGGGCTTGCCGCAGCGCAGGCAGGCCCAGGGCTGGGCCTCGTTGAGCAGGCGTGCGGCCTGGCGCTCGGGCGTCAGCAGCAGACGCGGCTGCAACGCCAGCGCGTGCTCGGGGCAGGTCTTGACGCACAGGCCGCACTGCACGCAGTTCTTCTCGATGAAGCGCAATTGCGGCCGCTCGGGGTTGTCCTGCAGCGCGCCGGCCGGGCAGGCGCCGACGCAGCTCAGGCACAGCGTGCATTTCTCCTGGTCCACCACCACCGTCCCCAGGGCCGCGCCCGCGGCCGGCAGTGCGATCGCCTCGGGGCGTGCCTCGTTCGTCAGCGGTGCCTGGGCAATCAGGTGGTCCAGCGCCAGCTCCAGCGTGGCGCGCTTGTCCGCCAGCGCGGCAAAGCGCGCCGCCTGGGCCGGCCGGACCGGGCGCGCGCCGACCAGGGCCTGAAGCACGCTGTCGAGCGCGCTCGCGCTGGCCGCGCGCAGCAACTGCAGGTGCTGGCCGTCGTAGCCCAGGCCCTGCAGCAGGGCCTGGGCCTGGTCCATCTGGGCCTGCAGGCCGTCGAGGTACTGCGGCGCCTCCTCCTCGGTCACCAGCACCGCGACCTGCGCGGCGCCCCAGGCGATGGCGCCGAGCCACAGCTCCAGGCCGACGCTGGCCGTGTGCCACAGCGCGAGCGGGATCACGTTGGCCGGCACGCCCTGCGCGACGCCCAGCTGCGCGGCGCGGCCCAGCTCCTCCACCAGGGCTTGGCCCCGCCCCTGGCTGTGCAGCAGCAGCACGGCGTCGCGCCCACCGGCCGCCGCGTAGGCGGACAGCAGGGTCTTGATCCGCGCGCCCTGCTCGTTCGCGCGCGGATAGGCGTAGCCCAGCGCGCCGGTCGGGCAGACCGTGGTGCAGGCGCCGCAGCCCACGCAGAGGTGGGGGTTGACCTGGATCTGCTGTCTGCTCTTGTCACTGCGGATGGCTTCGGCCGAGCAAATGTCCATGCAGGCCTGGCAGCCCACGGTCTGGTTGCGGCTGTGGGCGCAGAGCCTGGGCTGGTAGGCGAAGAAGCGCGGCTTCTCGAACTCGCCCACCAGCTCGCGCAGCCTGAGCAAGGTCGCCGGGTCGCGCCCGTCCCAGCGGAAATAGCCCTGGGGCAGGGCATGCTGGTTGAAGGTCGGCGTGGCGCTGGCCGGGCGCAGGTCCAGCACCAGGTCGAAGCGCTCGCTCTGCGCGGCCGGCGCGCGCTCGAAGTCGATCGCCCCGGCCACCTGGCAGGCCTGCACGCAGGCGCGGTGCGCGCGGCAGGTGGCCAGGTCGACCTGGTAATCGAGGCCGATCGCGTTCTCCGGGCAGGCCGCCACGCAGGCGTTGCAGCGCGTGCACAGGTCCAGGTCGATGGGGTTGTCGGCCTCCCAGCGCAGCTCGAAGGCGCCCAGCCAGCCCGCGAGGCCCGTGATGCGCCCGCCCAGCACCGGCCAGCGCCGCGCCTGGGCGCCACCGGCCTTGCCGGGGCCCTGGGGGAACAGCGTGACCTCCAGCCCCTCGCCCAGCAGGGCGGCGGCGCGCTCGGCCGCGTCGAGCGCGCCTATGACCAGCAGCCGGCCCGCGCTGCGGTAGCTGACCGTGGGCACGGGATCGGGCTCGGGCAGGCGCGCGGCGGCCAGCAGTGCGGCGATCTTCGGCATGGCCTGCGACGCGTCGCGGCTCCAGCCGCCGGTCTCGCGGATGTTGACGAAGCGCACGACCGAGGTCGCGCCCTCGGTCTGCTCGGCCAGCTCGGTGAACAGGCGCTGTTCCTGGGTGCAGGCCACGACCAGGGGCTCGCCCGAGCGCAGGGCCTGCTGGAAGTCAGCGGTCTCGCGGCGGCACAACTGGCTGTGCGGCTTCAGGTCCTCATGCAGCGCCTGGCCCAGGGCCTGGGCGTCGAGCGGCATGGTCCGGTTGCAGTTGCAGATCAGGGTCGGCATGGTGGGGCGAGACGGCCTCGGCGCAGCGGTGGGTGGCGTCCGGCGGAACCCGGTCGCCATGGGTGGACTGTGCCACGGTTGACCGCGGCGGGTCATCCGCAACATCCCCAGGCCCTTCGGATGCCGGTGCCGCGGCCTCGGGCGGCTGCTCCTCGACCAGCTGCAGGAAGCGGGCGCTGGCCATCTGGCGCAGCAGGCTGGGCGGCAGCGGATCGGGCTGGGTGTAGTCGTCGATGTAGACGTCCAGGCCGTCCATCAGGTTGAAGCGCGGATCGGCGAACAGCTTCCTGAGCGCGGCGTTCCTCACCTCGGGCGCGACGCCGCGCGCGAGGAAGGGTTTGAAGTCGGCGTCGGGCGTCAGCGCCTGCACGTCATCGAGCGTGGGCGTGGGCGGCTGCGGCTCGACTGCGGCGGAGGCCAACGGCTCGGGCTCTGCCGGATCGGGTGCAGCAACCGGTGGCGCGGATTCGTCGAGCGCGCGGCCGGCGCGCGCCTCGGCCTTGCGGCGCGACCAGCGATCCATAAATCCTTCGCTCATGTGACGCCCCCCACGCTCGGCACTCGCGTGTCCTCGCTGCCCCCCGAGGGGGCCTTCGCGCCTTGGGGCGGCCCGGCGGCGCTCATGGCCCCTCCCCCTGGCCCGGCCCTAAGCGCTTGCCCGTGCTGACCGAGGCCGGCTGGCCGAACCTGTCCTGCAGGCCCTGGAAGCTCTGCGGACGCTGGCGGCGCCGCGGCTCGGGCGCGTAATGGGCCTCGGCGAAGGCGCGCATCCAGGCCACGACCGCGGGCGGCGCCGGCAGCTGCTCCACCGTCTCCTGCGCGTCCAGCCAGCGCCCGGCCTCGTGGTAGCTCAGCGAGACCGCGGCCGGCCGCGCGATAGCCTCGTCGGCCAGCGAGGCCTGTTCCTCCATGCGCCAGAGCACGAACCAGCAGGGCGCGGGCGAGCTCGCGTTGAGAAAGTAGCCTTCGGCCTCGTCCCTGAACAGCTGCACCCTGAAGCCAGGGTGCAGCCAGCGCTGCCCGTTCTCGTCCTGCGCGAGCAGGCGCGGCGCCTCGCCCTGGCCCGGCGCCTGCGGCAGCACCTGGTCCAGCACCCAGCGCCAGGGCTGCCAGCGGCTCATCGGCCCGGCGACGCGCTCGCGGCGCATCACCACGGCCACCTGAAGACCGGGGCGCGGCGGTGTCATAGGGCCCCCACGCTTGCCACTGTGCGGCCCGCGAGGTCCAGCCGAAGCGGCGCGCCACGGCGCAGGATGCCGACCACGGCCAGCTTCTCGCGCCCCAGCAGCAGGCCGGCGGCCTGGCGCGCCATATCGTCGACGACGACGCACAGCTGGGCGCTGCCGTAGAGGCAGGTGCGCGCGGCGGGGGCTTCATCCATGCTCGACTCCCGATGCCAAGGTCCGCCTGCCAGTGTACTGGCGCGTGCCCTGAAAGTCCTGCCGCGCCGGCCGTGATTGAGGCCAAGAGGATTGCATCGGACAATAGGGGGCCGACCTTCGGAGATGTCTTCATGGATGAACGAAGCGACCGCACCGCGCATGCGACGCCAGGCGCGCCGAGCCTGCGCCCTGGCGACGCTCTGATCGTGGTCGACGTGCAGCGCGACTTCCTGCCCGGCGGGGCGCTGGCCGTGGCCGAGGGCGACCAGGTCGTGCCCGTGCTCAACCACTACATCGCGCGCTTCGAGCAAGCCGACCTGCCCACGGTGTTCACACGCGACTGGCACCCGCGGGACCATTGCTCGTTCCGCGCCCAGGGCGGGCCCTGGCCACCGCATTGCGTGGCGGACAGCGCGGGGGCCGCCTTCGCGCCCGGCCTGGCCCTGCCGCCATCGGGCCACTTGGTGTCCAAGGCCACCACGGCCGAGGCCGACGTCTATTCGGGCTTCCAGGGCACGGGGCTGGCGGACTGGCTGCGCGAGCGGGGCTGCCGGCGCCTGTTCGTCGGCGGCCTGGCCACCGACTACTGCGTGCGCGAGACCGTACGCGACGCGCTGGCCGCAGGCTTCGCCGTGGTGCTGCTGCGCGATGCGGTGCGCGCGGTCGAGGTCCAGCCCGGCGACGGCGCGCGCGCCGAGCAGGCCATGCGCGAGGCCGGCGCCGCCAGCGCCACGCTGCAAACCCTGGACGAGGTCCCGCCGTGAGCGACATGGGCGACAGCGCCCTGCTGACTGACCTCTACGAGCTCACCATGCTGCAGGCCTATTTCGACGAAGGCATGCAGGAGACCGCGGTGTTCGAGCTGTTCGTGCGCGGCCTGCCCGCCGAGCGCAACTTCCTCATGCTGGCCGGCATCGAGCAGGCCCTGCAGTACCTCGAGCAGCTGCAATTCTCCGAGGCCGAGCTGGCCTGGCTGCGCGCCAGCGGGCGCTTGCGCGCCGACTTCGTCGATTGGCTGCGCGCGCTGCGCTTTTGCGGCGAGGTGCACGCCATGCGCGAGGGCACGCTGTTCTTCGCCGACGAGCCGGTGCTGCGCATCACGGCACCGATAGCCCAGGCGCAGCTGGTCGAAAGCCGGCTGATCAACCTCGTTAACTACGCCTCGCTGGTCGCCAGCAAGGCCGCACGCTGCGTGCTGGCCGCGCCGGGCCGGCTGCTGGTGGACTTCGGCCTGCGCCGCGCCCATGGCGCCGAGGCCGGGCTGCTCGCCGCGCGCGCCTGCTACCTCGCGGGCTTCGCCGGCAGCGCCACGGTGCTGGCCGGCCAGCGCTTCGGCATCCCGGTGTTCGGCACCATGGCCCACGCCTACATCGAGGCGCACGAGCTCGAGGCTCAGGCCTTCGAGCGCTTTGCCGCCTCGCAGCCGGGCCAGGTGACGCTGCTGATCGACACCTACGACACCGAGGCCGCCGCGCACAAGGTCGTGGCGCTCGCGCCTCGCTTGCGCGAGCTGGGCGCCCATCTGGTCTCGGTGCGCCTGGACAGCGGCGACCTGGCCGAGCACGCGCGGCGCGTGCGCGCCATCCTGGACGCGGGCGGCCTGGCCGCGGTGCGCATCTTCGCCAGCGGCAACCTCGACGAAGCGCGCCTGGCCCAGCTGCTGGCGGCCGGCGCGCCGATCGACGGCTTCGGCGTCGGCACCCATCTCAGCACCTCCGCCGACGCTCCCGCGCTCGATGCCGTCTACAAGCTGCAGGCCTACGCCGGCCGGCCGCGGCGCAAGCGCTCCGAGGGCAAGGCCACCTGGCCCGGCGCCAAGCAGGTCTACCGCCGGCAGGACGCCGACGGGCGCCTGGCCGGCGACCGGGTCGCGCTGGCCGACGAAAACCCGCCCACCCAAGCCCAGGCCCTGCTGCAGCCGGTCATGCGCGACGGCCGGCGCCTGGCGCCGGCCGAGCCCCTGGACGCGCTGCGCCAGCACGCCGCCGCCCAGCTGGCCGCCCTGCCCGCGCCGCTGCGCCGGCTCGAGGCCGCCGCGGACCGCTACCCGGTGGAGATCTCGCAGGCCTTGCAGGCGCTGGCGGCGCAGCTGGATCGCATGCCGCACTGAAGCCGGGCCGCTCCGTGGCGAACCCAGAGCGCACGGCATGCGCGACCTCCCGCACGCCGAACACGGGCATGCTTGGAAAAGCTATCCGCGCTTGATCAGGCGCACGATGAACAGCAGCACCACCGCGCCCAGCGTCGCGACCACGATACTGCCCAGCAGCCCGCCGCCGGCCGAGACGCCGAGCGAGCTGAAGATGAAGCCGCCGATCAGCGCACCCACCACACCGACGACCAGATCGCCGACCAGGCCGAAACCGCCGCCCTTGACCAGCTGACCGGCCAGCCAGCCCGCCACGAGGCCGACGAGGAGAAACCAGATGAAGTTCATGTCAAGCTCCCGGGTTGGCCAGGCTGGCCCTTGTTCGATCAGCGTAGCAGGAGCGCGCAAGTCAGGCAAACTACGGGTGCCGGCCAGGGCCTGTCAACGCCCCTTGCACTTGACCTCTTCCTTGAAGGTCTCCCGGCTGGCCTCCAGCTTGATCTTGCACGGGCCGTCCCAGAACTCGTCCTTCCACTCGCCGCGCCAGGTGGCGCCGACCCCCCCCTTGCACTTGACCTCGCGCTTGAACTCGCCCGGCTTGGACTCGACCTTGACCTCGCAAGGCCGCTCCCAGTAGGGATCGCGCCAGGCCTGCTGCCACCACCCCCGGTGCGCATCATCGCCATAGGCGAGCGCAGGCAGCAGGGCGCCGGCCGAGGACAAAAGCAAAGCGAGGAAAACCGTGCGGGTGGACATGGGAGGATTACGTGACAGCGCGAGCGTAGCGCCGTGGCCGAAGCGACGAGGTAAGCGAACGCAAGAAAGGTCGCAGTTCATTGCCGGTGCGGGCTGTGCGGGCGGGCTAGCAGAACAGCGATTCAGAGAAATTGGCCTCGCCCTCGTAACGGCAGGCCAGGCCCGTTGCCTGCAGCAGCAGCTGCGAGCGGTTGGCGAACGCAAGCTCCAGCGTGACGGGGCCGGCGCAGGACGAGGGCAATGCCAGCTGCGAGGCCCAGCGGCCACCGAACTGCGCCCGCCCCTGGGCAATGCGTCCCAGGAATTCGCCGCTTGGCCGCGGCAACGCGGCCCCCGGCAGCCAGAGCTCGACCCGTCGCGCAAAGCCCGGCGTGGGCCTGGTGCCCGCCTCGCTGCGCAGCACATGGGCGGCGGACAGGCGGATGCGAACGCCATCGCCCAAGGACGAAACCACGGACACCTCGCTGTCGGCGAGGACGAGTACATGCATCACGGGCTTGCCTCTGCGGTCGACGCCTCGCTCGCAAAGCGAAGCCGGTTTCCGTTCCTAAAGCGCACGCCCGTTGAAATGCTTGACGCGCAAGGACTCCAGCTCGACGCCCTCCAGGCAACGGACGTTGATGGCCGCCATGGCCTGGCCATCGGGGCCCACGCCCTCGCCGAAGGGATGGATGCCGCAGCGGGGGCAGAAGCGGTGCTGTATCACATGCTTGTTGAACAGGTAGCTGCCCATGTCCTCCGGCGGGGTGAGCAGGCGCAATTTCTCGCGCGGCACGAACCAGAGCAAGGAGCCCTTGCGCTGGCACATGGAGCAGTTGCAGGACAGCACCTCACCGATCTCGCCCTCCACCTCGAAGGCGATCCGGCCACAGTGACAACTGCCTCGGTACTTCATGTTCTACCTCCTGAAACCACGCTCATGGGTGATGCCCGGCGCGCCGCAGCACGACATGGCTGGCTTTCTGCGACGCCACGAACTGCACGCATTCATAGCCCAGGGCGCGCAGGTCAACCCCCTCGAACAACCGCTCGCCCTGCCCCAGCAGCACCGGCGCGATGGCGATGTGCAACTCGTCGACCAGGCCTGCACGAAGGTACTGCTGTAGGGTGTGGGGCCCGCCGCCGATGCGCACGTCCAGGCCCTGGGCCGCCTCGCGCGCACGGTCCAGCGCCTCGTGGATGCCGCCGGTGACGAAGTGGAAGCTCGTGTGGCCGTCCATCCGTATGGTCGGGCGCGCGTGGTGGGTCAGGACGAACACCGGCACGTGAAACGGCGGGTTGTCTCCCCACCAGCCTTTCCAGCTCATGTCGGGCCAGGGGCCGCGAACCGGCCCGAACATGTTCCGGCCTATGATCCAGGCGCCGATGTCCCTGAAGCCCCGCGCGGCGAAGTCGTCATCGATGCCAGTGCTGCCGCCATCAGCACCGAACAGGGCTTGCTGGAAGGTGCGCGTGGGGAAGGCCCATTGATGCAGGTCCGCCCCGCCCAGGCCGAGCGGGTGAGTCATGTCCTGGCCCGGCCCCGCGCCGAAGCCATCGAGCGAGATGGTGAAGCTCTCGACCCGGACCCTCGTCATCGCCATGCCTCTAATCCGGAATCTCGGCCTCGACCAGCTGCGCCAGCAGCACCAGCGACTCCTGCCAGCCCAGGTAGCAGGCCTCGACGGGAATGACGCCGGGTATCCCTTCCTGCACCACGCTGAGCTCGGTGCCGCAGGACACCTGCTTCAGCGAGATCGTGGTGCGCATCTCGCCGGGCAGGTTGGGGTCGTCGAAGCTGTCCGTGTGGCAGATGCGCTCGTTGGGCACCAGCTCCAGGTACTCCCCGCCGAAGGAGTGGCTGGCACCTGTGGAGAAGTTGGTGAACGACATCCTGTAGCTGCCGCCGACCTTGGCCTCCAACTGGTGCACCTTGCCGGTGAAGCCGTGCGGCGGCAGCCATTTGGCCATGGCGTCGGGATCGAGGAAGGCCTCGTAGATGCGCTGCGGCGGCGCACGCAGCACGCGGTGCAGGCGGACGGTGCCTGTGGCCATGATCACGCTCCCTTTCTTGTGCCCGCGGCACGCTGGATGGGGGCTACAAGCATAGTTCAGATCGGCGCGGCACGATAATCAAAGCTGGAGAATGCCACCATGCCCTGCCGCCCATCCCCCACCTCGCCCGATGCCGCACTGGCCGAAGAAGGACCGGTGGTGACCGCCATCCGTGCCGCTTGGCCCGATGCGCTGGCCGTCTACGCCTTCGGCAGCCGGGTGCAGGGCACTGCCCGGCCCGACAGTGACCTGGACCTGGCGGTGCTGGTCCCGGGCTATGCCGAGCCGCTCAGGCTGTGGGAGCTTGCGGGCCAGCTCAGCGAGCGGCTGGGCTGCGAGGTCGATCTGCTGGACCTGCGCGCGGCCAGCACTGTGATGCAGCACCAGGTGCTGACGCAGGGGCAACGCCTGTGGGGCCAGGCCCTGGAGGCCGGGCTGTTCGAATGCTTCGTGCTCAGCGAAAAACTGGCACTGGACGCCGCGCGCGCAGGCCTGGTGTCCGACATCGAGAAGAAGGGGAAGGTGTATGGCCGATGACGTGCTGCTCAACAAGGCCGCGACCATAGAGCGCTGCGTGGCCCGCGCCAGGGAGGAATACGCGGCGGCCGGCGCGCAATTCGACACCGACTACACACGCCAGGACGCAGCCGTCCTGAACATCCAGCGCGCCTGCGAAGCAGCCCTGGACATGGGCCAACACCTGGTGCGGCGCGAAAAGCTGGGCCTGCCCCAGAGCACCCGCGACCTGTTCGACCTGCTGGCCAAGGCCCACTGGATCGAAGTGCCCCTGGCCGAGGCGCTGAAGAAGATGGTGGGCTTTCGCAATATCGCGCTGCATGAATACCAGCGATTGCTGCTGCCGATCACCGTGAACGTGATCACGCAGCATCTGGACGAATTCCTGGACTACAGCGCGGCCATCCTCAGGCGCGATGCGCAAGGCGCCTGATGCCGGGCGCCCGGCTCAGCAGTCGAGGGCATTGAAGCGCTTGCGCGCCTTGTAGAGATCCACCTCCGCCGCTGCGCGATCGGCCGGCGCCGCCACGGCCGTCTGCTGCCTGAGCGCGGGGTTGCGCCGGGTCACGCTACGTAGCAGAATCTTGCGAACCCTTTTTCCAGATCTGCGATCAGGTCCACTGGATCTTCCAACCCTATGTGCAGTCGGACCAGATGACCTGCTTCGTCCCACTTAGTGGCGGTGCGCATTTTTCGTGGATCCACGTTCATGGCCAGACTCTCGAAGCCACCCCAGGAATAGCCCAGGCCAAAGAACTCCAGGCCGTCGAGCAGCGCTTCCACGGCCTCAAATGGCGCCTCTTTGGTTACGAACGAGAACAGACCGCTCGCGCCTTGGAAATCCCGACGCCATAGCTCATGTTGAGGGTGTGACTCCAGCCCAGGGTGGATCACACGCGCGACGTCGGTTCGCATTTCCAACCAGCGTGCGACCGCGAGTGCGCTTTCCTGGTGACGCGCAAGCCGCATCCCCATGGTGCGCAAGCCGCGCAGGGCCAGATTCGCATCATCCGGCCCGACGTACACCCCGGCCTGAAACTGGTACGCCTTCAGTTGGTCCCAGGCGCGTGGGCCGGCCGCTACGGTGCCAATGAGCGCGTCCGAATGGCCCACCACGTACTTGGTGGCCGCCATCACACTGAGGTCGACTCCCATGGCCAGCGGCTTGAAGAACAGCGGCGTGGCCCAGGTGTTGTCCATGATGACCAGGGCGCCGCGACGGTGCGCGACCTCGGAGATGGCCGGTATGTCCTGGATCTCGAAAGTGTGTGAGCCAGGCGACTCGGTAAACACAGCCTTGGTATTGGGACGGAACAGCGCCTCGATGCCCGCGCCGACGCCCGGGTCGTAGTAGGTGGTCTCGAAGCCGAGGCGCTTGCCGGCCGTGTCGCAGAAATGGCGCGTGGGTGCGTAAACACTGTCGGGCACCAACAGGTGGTCACCCGCGCCCACCACGGCCAGGATGGCCGCCACGCAAGCGGCCAGCCCGGACGGGCAAAGCACGCTGCCTTGTGCGCCTTCGAGCGCATTGATCGCCTCGGTGAGCGCTTCCGTGGAGGGGTTGTTCCAGCGGCCGTACTGGTAGCGCTGATTGCCCGACTTCATCGTCGCCACGTCAGGAAAGACCACCGTGGAGCCGCGGTAGATGGGCGGGTTGACGAAGCCGTGGTGGTCTTCCGGATGAGAACCGGCGTGAGCCAGAACCGTGTTGAGTCCAAGTTTGTCGAAATCAGTTTTCATTAAAGGTTGTCCTGTTGTTGGAGCAGATACGCCATCAGTTCAGCAAGGAGCGCTTGCGCGCATAGGAGAAATAGACCGCGAGACCCAGCAGAAGCCAGATGCCGAAGGCAATCCAAGTCGTGGCCTGCAGGAAGGTCATCAGGGTGATGCAGAACCCGATCGCCAACAGAGGCACGATGGGGACCGCCGGACAACGAAAGGCGCGCGGCAGGTCAGGGCGAGTCTTGCGCAGCACGATCACGGCCACCGCGATCAAGCTGAAGGCAGCGAGCGTCCCGATGTTGATCAGCTCGGCCAGCACATTGAGAGGCACGACCGCCGCGATCAGGCCGAAGAAGATGCCGACGAGCCAAGTGGCAAAGAGCGGCGTTCCGAAGCGGGGGTGGACCCTGGAAAACCGTCGGGGCAGCAGGCCGTCGCGCGACATCGCGAAGAGGATGCGGGTCTGACCGTAGATCATGACCAGGATGACCGTGGTCATACCGAGGATGGCGCCCAGATCAACGAAGCCGGCGAACCAGTTCTCGTTGGCGCGCTGCAAGGCCAGCGACACGGGGTGGTCCACACCAAGAAAATCACGGTAGGGCACGATGCCCGTCATGATCAGCGAGACCGCGACATACAGCACGGCACAGATCGCCAGCGAACCAATGATGCCGATAGGCAGGTCGCGGTCGGGGCGTTTGACTTCCTCGGCGGCAGACGAGACGGCATCGAAGCCGATGAACGCAAAGAACACCAGTGCGGCTGCGCTGAAGATCCCGTTGGCGCCGTAGGGAGCGAAAGGCTGCCAGTTGACGGGCTGCACATGCTTGTAGCCCACGATGATGAACAACAACACGACAGCGACCTTGATGACCACCAGCAGGTTGTTGACTTTCGCCGACTCCTTGATCCCGATGGAAAGCATGGCGGTCAGTGCCAGCATGATCAGGAAGGCTGGCAGGTTGAACCAGGTTTCGACACCGGGAATCGCACCCGGCGCCGCGGACAGCACCTTGGGCAGGGCGATGCCGAAGCCGCTCAGCAAAGACTGGAAGTATCCTGACCAGCCTACGGACACCGCGGAGCTCGCCAGCCCATATTCGAGCATCAAGTCCCAACCAATCATCCAGGCGATCAGCTCACCCAATGTGGCGTAGCTGTAGGTGTAGATCGACCCTGCCACGGGAAACGACGAGGCGAATTCGGCATAGCACAGCGCGGCGAAGGCGCAGGCCATGGCCGCGATGACGAAGGATACGGTCAGCGCCGGCCCGGCAGTCAGCGCCCCCGTGCCCGTGAGCACGAAGATGCCAGTGCCCACGATGGCGCCGATGCCGATCAGTATGAGATCGAAGGGCCCGAGGACTTTCTTCAGACCATGGATGGATTGGGCGCTCGCGACCAGGTCGTCGAGATTTTTGGTACGAAACAGGCTCACATATGTCTCCAGTTGAATCGTTGTACTTGCCGGGCGCGCCACGCGGTTGAAGCGTGGCGCCAGGCCGACGGAGGTCACCGGCACGAGAACCGCCGATGCATCCAACTGAAAATTCTGTTCTTATTGTCGAGAAATTTGATTTCCAATATTTCTATAACAGTCTTGTTTTGGTTAATAATATTAGCCTGCATCGAGCTTCGGAAGGCGCCGCCATATATCAGGAGACGGATACCAGCCCGAGGTGACCGCAGGCGGGCCGGAAAGCTCGACGTTCCAGTGGCCAGCCCTTGGGTTCGGTTTGGCCCGCTTATGCCTACCGATGGAGGAAGTGAAATGGTGGAGTTGGACAACACGGATCGCACGATCCTGCAGCTTCTGCAGGCCGACGGTCGGCTGGCCAACACGGAGATCGCGTCCCGTGTGGCACTGTCACCTCCAGCATGCTGGAAGCGACTCAAGCGCCTGGAGGAGAAAGTAATTCGGGGCTACCACGCCTCGCTGGAGCCTCGGGAGTTGGGATTGGGGCTGTTCGCGTTCATCAGCATCATGCTCGACAACCATTCCGAGAAGGCGATGAACCGTTTCGAGAGCGGCGTGATGGCGCTGCCGAACGTCGTCGCCTGCCACAATGTCTCAGGCAAGTACGACTACTTGCTGCAGGTGGTCGTGAGCGACATGGCCGCTTTCCATGAACTGGCCATGCACAAGATCCGCACGCTGGGCAATATCAAGGAGATGTACACCGGCTTCTCGCTCAAGGAGATCAAGCGGTCAACGAGCCTGCCGTTGTGACCTCATGGGCGAGGAGACTCCGAACTGCGGGTGCGTGTGGTCATCTTCTTCTGCTTGGTTGTGCTTACCGAAGCCAGGGGGCTATCCAATGCCTCGGCCTCGACCTCCTCGAACAGCCACTCCCGGAACGCTTGCACGATGGGCCGATCCAACGCAGAAGGCTGGCACACCACGAAATAGGCGAAGGGACAAGGCATTTCCACATCGGAGGCGATAGCCAGTTTTCCGGCTTGCAACTCAGCTTGCACCAGTTGAGGACAGGCAAGTAGCAAGCCCTGGCCTGTGACGGCGGCTTCCAGTGCGAGTAGCCCGTTGCCGAAGCGCTGCTCGCGCAGCGAGGCCGGGACCGAAATGCCGGCATGCTGGAACCATTGAGGCCACCCGAAGCGCTCCGGTGAGCGGTAGGCTGTGCTGTCGCTCAGCAGTTGCTGTTTGAGCAGTGCGTGTGGTGACGCGAAGGGCAACGCTTTGCCACCGGGGGGTGAGCAAACAGGGACCAACGACACCGCCAACAGGCGCCGCGCATCAAGTTCCGCATATTCTCCGTAGCCAAAGCGGACGGCCAAATCGATGCCCGCGCGGCGAAACGTGGTTGGTCCAGTCGGCCCGCCGCGTGCCGTATCAACGGAGCTGAGGCTGGCCTGAAGGCGCACTTCCGCTTCCGGGCAACGCGCATAGAAGCGGTGCAGGCGAGGCACCAGCCACTTGGTTGCGAACAAGGGCTCTGCGCACACGGTAATGACCCAACGTGCCTCGCTGTGGGCGCGGATCTGCTCCACGGCTTCTGCCAGGGCGGAGAAACCGTCTTGCAATGTCGGTAGCGCCGCCTTGGCCGCCGGCGTCAGACTGACCTTGCGATGGTGGCGGACGAACAGCTCGACGCCGAGATGTTCTTCCAACGCCTTGATCTGGTGGCTGATCGCAGCCGGCGTGACGTGCAGTTCCTTGGCAGCGGCGGCGAAGCTCTGCGTCCTGGCTGCGGCTTCGAAGTACGACAGCGCGATGAGCGGTGGCAGGCGCTTGGCGCTGGTTGGCAAGGGCCATGTCCGGCCATCATCCTGCGGCGGGCAAGCGCGAACTGCGTTGTCATCAGCCACGGCCACACCTTGCTCCGCCGCAATCGCGTCGCGTTGGCGTTGGTGCTGAGTCGACGGAGCAGGCTTGCGCATGGAGGCATAGCTTACTTGACGTTGGCCACCTCGTGGACTGCCAGCATCCGGGCAAAGCTGCGCAACACCGGTTTCTCGATCAGCTTGCCCTTGTAAACCAGCAAACCGCCGTCGCATTGCGCGAAGGCCTCGATCACCTGCCGAGCGTGCTCTACGCTGGCCGCATCGGGCGTGAACGTGGCGTTGATGTCGGGGATCTGTTTGGGGTGGATCGCCCCTTTGCCGGTGAAACCCAGCTCGGCGGAGAGCGCCGCCTCGCGCAACATGCCTTCGCGGTCTTCCAGGTCCAGGTAGGGCACGTCGATCGCGTCCAGGCCGGATGCGGCGGCGGCATGCACGATGCGAGAACGTGCGTACTGCAGCGCCATCCAGGTGGACTTGCAGCGTAGGTCGGCGGCCATGTCCACTCCGCCGAAGAACAAGGCTTCGATGCGGTCGCTGGAGCGGCCGATCTCGTAGGCGGCTTCCAAGGCCTCGTTGGTCTCGATGATGACGTGCAGGCGAGTCGGCAGCTTGTATTCGGTGAGCAGATCGCTGAGGTTGCGCACCTCCTCCGGCCCTTTGACCTTGGGCAGCATGACGGCCGGGATGGGCTCAGGTGCTTGCAGCAGCGCCTGCACGTCCATCATGCCTTCGGTCGTGCGCAGGCAGTTCAGGCGAATGATGCGTTCCACCCGCTCTGGGCCTTCGGCCGTGGCCAAGTGTGCAAAGGCTTGCTGGCGCGCATGGGCCTTGTCCTTGGGAGCGATGGCGTCTTCGAGATCGACACAGACGATGTCCGTCCCGCAGGCCAGGGCCTTCGGGAACATGTCGGGCCGGTTGCCCGGCGCAAAGATAAAGCTGCGGCGGGCTCGGATAGTTTTGTCAGTCGTGAACAAGAGAATCGCTCCAATCAAAGGTTGTACAAATACTAATGTGAAGAGTGCCTGCGGGTGATATGGGACATCGACCTGAGGCGCATCGGCCATCGGGTTGTCTCATGTCTTTGATGCGCAGCTAGAAACGTGGCAGATCGGCATGAGGCAACTCACCGCGGCGTATGTGCATGCCGCCGAATTCGGCGCAGCGATGCAGGGTGGGAATGGATTTGCCCGGGTTGAGAATCCCATGGGGGTCGAACACAGCCCGAATCCCATGGAACACATCCAGTTCATCGGCCGAGAACTGCCAGCACATCCCATGCAGCTTCTCGGTGCCGATGCCATGCTCGCCACTCACCGTGCCGCCCGCAGCGAGCGCGGTTTGCATGATGGCGTCCGCGAGCGCCATGGCACGGTCTTCCTCGCCGGGGATATCGCTGTCGTAGCGCAGCACCGAATGCAGGTTGCCGTCGCCCGCATGAAAGGCCTGTACGACGTCGATGCGGCGCTCCCGGCCCAAATGCATCACCTTGTCCAGAACCTGGCTCAGTGCATGGCGCGGCACTACGCAATCGGCCACGTAGACATCGCGCGCGGTTCGCAGCAGCGCCGGCAGGACGTTCTTGCGCGCAGCCCACAATTGGTAACGTTGCGCTTCGTCGTCGGCGTGGCGAACTTCCAGTGCGCCCAGGGTTTCGAAGATGCTGCTGACGCGGCATGTTGCGTCAGCGATATCGATGAGCTCGCCGTCCAGCTCGCACAGCAGTGCGCCGCCGGCGTCGATGCGCAAGGCGAGTGCGGGTGAATAGCCGTCGGCTGTCTGCAGCGAAGCCTGGTCCATAACCTCCAGCCCCGCCGGCATGATGCCGGCGGCGATGATTCGCGTTACGGCCTCGCAAGTCGCCTGCACGCTTGAAAAGAAAGCCAGCAGCACGCGAACCGCCTTTGGCGCGGGCAGCAGCCGCAATCGGGCCTCGGTGACCAGTCCGAGCAACCCTTCGGAACCGTTCATCAGCGACAGCAGATCCAAACCCGCCTGATCCAGGCTGCCGCCGCCCAGTTCTAGCAGTTCGCCAGCACCAGTCACCACGCGCGCACCAACCACGTTGTTGACCGTTAGCCCGTACTTCACGCAGTGCACGCCACCGGCGTTCTCCGCGATGTTGCCGCCGATGGTGGAGGCGGCCTGGCTGGAAGGATCGGGTGCAAAGAAAAGCCCATGCGGCGCCGCCTGTTGCGACACCACCACATTGCGCACACCAGGCCCCGCCACGGCCTGCCGCGCTGCGGCGTCGATGACCAGCCGCTTCATCCTGTTGAGCGACATCACGATGCCTTCGGCCACCGGCATCGCGCCGCCGGACAGGCTGGTGCCTGCCCCGCGCGGGACGATGGCGATCCTAGCCTCGGCACAAAAGCGCAGTACAGCCAACACCTCGGATTCGTTACCCGGCAGCACCACCGCGCGCGGGCGCTGGCGCAGATGGAACAACGCGTCGCATTCGAACGGCGCAACCTCTTCGTCGCCGCTGAGCACCCAGGACGGGCCGACGATAGTCCTCAAGGATTCGAGAAATCCGTCGAGGCCGCTCGACTTCCGGTATGCGCCTTTCCGTCCCCATGCGTGCGTCGTCATGCCGCTTCTCCGCTGTCCACAGGCAGCCGCGCCTCGAGCAGCTCCAGCCAATGGTGTACGGCCACAGGACTGGTTTGCTGCAAATGCAGGATGCAGCCGATGTTGGCGGAGGCAATGCGCATGGGCAAACCAGCTGTCAAATGCCCGAGCTTGCGCTCGCGCAGGCGTCCGGCCAGCTCGGGCTGCAAAATTGAAAAGGTGCCCGCCGAGCCGCAGCACATGTGCGGTTCGGCAACTGGCGCGAGTTGGTAGCCAGCGCGCTTGAGCAAGGCCTCGACAGGCCCCTGGATGCGCAAGCCATGTTGTTGTGTGCACGGCGCGTGGTAAGCCAAGCGCTCTTCGCCCGGGGAAACAGGTTGCAGTGTGAGCGGCTGGCTCTCCCACAGATCTACCAGCAACTGAGCAGGGTCGCGCAGCATGGCGCTGATGCGGCGTGCCTTAGCTGCGTAGGCAGGATCATGCTGAAGCAAGTGGCCATAGTCCTTGAGCATCGCACCGCAACCGCTGGAACTGGCGACGATGGCCTCGGCGCCTTGGTCGAGCAGAGGCCACCACGCATCAATATTGCGGCGCATTGCGTTGGCCGTCTGGTCGGCTCCGCCCAAGTGCTGGCTCAAGGCGCCGCAGCAGCCAGTGCCTTCGATGCCCACGAGCGAGATGCCGAAGCGGTCCAGCAACCGGGCCAGCGCGGCGTCGTAGCCGGGCGCCAGAGTGGGCTGTACACAGCCGCGCAAGGTGAGGACGCGGCGTGCGTGGCGGGCACGAGGCCAAGCGCTGTGGGAAGGCCGTGGCGGGACTCTCGCCTTCAGCCTCGCTGGCAGCACGGGGCGGACACGCCACGCCAAACCCAGTGCCATCCGAACGAGCCGTTCGTTGGACAGGCTTCGCCGCAGGAGGCTACGCAGCCAGCGCTGGGCTGCAGGACGGGGCGCGCGGCGCTCGATCTCCTGGCGACCGATGTCGATCAAATGGCCGTATTCGACGCCAGAGGGGCAGGCTGGTTCGCAGGCGCGGCAGCTCAGGCAACGGTCAAGATGCTCGCGTGTCGTGGCGCTGGCCGGAGCGCCCTGCAGCATCTCGCGGATCAGATAGATGCGGCCGCGCGGGCTGTCCAGCTCGTGATCCAACAATTCGTAGGTGGGGCATGCAGCGGTGCAAAGTCCGCAATGCACGCAGGATTGGATGATGCGGCTGGCGTCGGCCGCGTCGACCTGCCCCTGCAACGAGTCTTCGAGTTCGATGCGCATCAGGCCGCCTTTTCGAGTGATGGATACATGCGTGCGCGATTGAAGACCCGGTGCGGATCGAAGATGTCGGACAGCTCGCGATGGATACGCCGAAGGGGCGGTGACAGTTCGGTGAAAACGCCCTGCGCGCGTTCAGCGCCGGTCGCGTGCGCCCAGAGGCTGGCATGGCCCCCATGGACGCGCGCCCAGGCCGCTATCTCGGCACCGGCCGCAGGCGGGGCCATCACCCAGCGCAAGGCACCGGCCCAGTCGATCGCTGTCGGGAACTGCGGCCAGGCGTGCGGTGCGTCACTGTTGACACTGACGCGCCACAGCCGCAGACCCGCGGTGGCCTGGAAAAAAGCCAGTGTCTGGTTGTTGAACGCCTGCCAGAACACCTGCGCGTCCGAAGGGGAAAGCTCGGTGCCGACATGGCGCGCAAGGAACTCCGCAACGCAGTCGTCCGAGCCGGAGCTGCGCAGATACAACTGGCCGTCAACATAGCTCGCTGCCGACAACAGCCCCGGCCCCACGGCTAGACGTTGCATCGTTTGCAACGCGGCTTCAGGCGCGGTCACGACGACGGTGGTACGCTCGACCATCGGGCGGGGAACGACCCGCAGAGAAACATCCAGAAGCAGCCCGAGGATGCCCAGGCTGCCCCCCATCAGCCGGGCGACGTCGAAGCCAGCGACGTTCTTCACCACTTTGCCGCCGAAGCGCAGCACGCGGGCCCGGCCATCCAGGAGGCGCGCGCCAATGAGATGGTCTCGCAGCGCGCCGGCAAACGGTCGTCGCGGGCCCGACCAGCCCAATGCCACGGCGCCGCCGATCGTGGAGCCAGCGCGCCGCGGCGGTTCAAAACCCAGCATCTGGCCGTGGCGGGCGAGTTCGGCGTCGAGTTCGTCCAGCGGCGTACCGGCGCGCACGGTCACCACCAGGTCGCCAGGGTCATACTCGACGATGCCCCGGTAACCTGCCGCAGACAAAGGCTCTCCGCGCAGCGGGCCACCGAAATCGCCCCGCGTCCCTGCACCTTCAAGGTTTAGTACGGTACGCGACGTAATCGCGGAACGGATTCGATCCTGCGCTACGTCAACCCAGCGTTCGCCCGAAAGCCCGGCGCAGGCGTCCGTGCGCTGATGCATCGACGACAGATTGGCCTCGATCATGGAGCCGCTGTTCCTTCCTTGAGCTGCTGGCGGAGCGCGAACTTCTGGACCTTTCCGGTCGCGGTGCGCGCCAGTGGCCCGAAAACGACCTTCTTGGGCACCTTGAAACGCGCCAGATGCGCGCGGCAAAAGGCGATGAGCTCTTCCTCGCCCAGCGTCGCGCCGTCGCGCAACTCCACGAACGCAGCCGGGACTTCGCCCCACTTGGTGTCGGCCATGGCCACCACGGCAGCGGACTGCACCGCGGGATGCCCCAGCAACGTGTCTTCGACCTCCAACGAAGAGATGTTCTCGCCGCCGGAAATAATCACGTCCTTTGAGCGGTCCCTGATCTTAAGGTAACCGTCAGGATCGACCACGGCAAGGTCGCCGGTGTGGAACCATCCGCCAGCGAAAGCCTCCTCGGTCGCCGCGGCGTTCTTCAGGTAGCCCTTCATGACGATATTGCCGCGGAACATGATCTCGCCGACGGTCTCACCATCATGCGGAATGGGTGCCAGCGTCTGCGGGTCCAGCGCGGCGACGGCCTCCTGCAGCGGATAGCGAACGCCCTGGCGCCCGTTGCGCTGGGCACGCTCCGTAGCCGGGAGAGTTGACCAGTCCGGCTGTTTGGCGCACACCGTCGCGGGACCGTAGGTCTCTGTCAGACCATACACATGCGTGAGGTCGATGCCAATGCGCTCCATGCGCTCGAACAAAGCGACCGGCGGCGCGGCGCCGGCAATCAGACCGTTCACGCGGTGCTCGATGCCGTCGCGCTGCTGTGCGGGTGCATCGCCCAACATGGCGTGCACGATAGGAGCGCCGCAGTAGTGCGTGACCCCGTGCCTGCGGATCAGGTCAAAGACGACCGCGGTGTCGATGCGGCGCAGGCACACGCTGGTGCCCGCGACGGCGGCCAGCGTCCAGGGGAAACACCACCCGTTGCAATGGAACATGGGCAGCGTCCACAGGTAGACGCAATGGGCGGGCAGGCCCCAGGACAACACATTACCCACGGCATTGAGATAGGCGCCCCGATGGTGGGTCACCACCCCCTTCGGATTTCCCGTCGTGCCCGACGTATAGCCCAGCGCGATCGCATCCCATTCATCGTCGGGCATCGATCCGGCGAACTGCGGATTGGCCGCTTCCAGGATCGCCTCGAATACCGCTTCACCAATCAAATTTCCATTGGCGACAGCGGCATCCGGGACGTCGATGACGCGGGGTTTGGGCCCATTCAGCAGCGCGAGTGCCTGCGTGATCACCTCCGCGAACTCAGGGTCGGTGATCAGCACCTTGGTCTCGCTGTGATCCAGCATGAAGGCGATGGCTTCGGCATTCAGCCGCACGTTCATCGCATTGAGTACGGCGCCCGCCATGGGCACGCCGAAGTGCGCTTCGTACATGGCGGGCACGTTGGGCAGCATGGTCGAGACCGTGTCGCCCCGCGATAAGCCCATCTGCTGCAGCGCAGAAGCCAGCCGGCGGCAGCGCTCATGGACCTGTGCCCAAGAGTAAGTAAGCTCGCCGTAGACAAGCGCGGTCAGATTGGGATGGACGTCTGCTGCGCGTTGGAGAAAGCTCAACGGGGACAGCGGAACATAGTTGGCCGGTGTCCGGTCGAGGCCTTGTTGGTAGGGGTTGGTGCGGGTCATTGCTGTCTCCGGCAGGCGCAGTTCATCGCTGCACCTCGTTCACTGGAATCGCATCGAAAGCTGTCAGGAGCGCCAACGGGGCTGGCGCTTTTCAAGGAAGGCATCGATGCCCTCGCTGGCGTCTTCCTCCATCATGTTGCGTGCCATGACGTCGCCGGCGTAGGCGTCGCCGAGTGCCATCTGCCTCTGCCGGTAGAACATGGCCTTGCCATAGCGCACGGCTATGGGACTCTTGGCAAGAATCTCGGCTGTCTTACGCGCCACGGCGGCATCCAGTCCGCCGTCGGGCACCGCCTCGTTGACGAGACCCCAGTCAACCGCCGTGGGCTGCGTCGATGAAGCGCGCGGTCACCATCCGGTGTCGAACCATCCGCCAGCGAAAGCCTCCTCGGTCGCCGCGGCGTTCTTCAGGTAGCCCTTCATGAAGGAGCGCCAACGGGGCTGGCGCTTTTCAAGGAAGGCATCGATGCCCTCGCTGGCGTCTTCCTCCATCATGTTGCGTGCCATGACGTCGCCGGCGTAAGCATAGGCGTCGCCGAGTGCCATCTGCCTCTGCCGGTAGAACATGGCCTTTCCATAGCGCACGGCTGTGGGACTCTTGGCAAGAATCTCGGCTGTCTTACGCGCCACGGCGGCATCCAGTTCGCCGTCGGGCACCGCCTCGTTGACGAGACCCCAGTCAACCGCCGTGGCTGCGTCGATGAAGCGCGCGGTCACCAGCATGTCGAAGGCACGTTTGGGCGAAACGTTACGCGACAAAGCCACGGCCGGCGTCGAGCAGAAAAGTCCTACGTTGATGCCTGAGACGGCGAAGCGCGCCGTTTCCGCGGCAATCGCGAGATCGCAACTCGCCACGAGTTGGCAGCCCGCGGCCGTGGCAACCCCGTGGACACGCGCGATCACAGGCACTGGCAGTGCCTGGATGCCCTGCATCACGCGGCTGCAGCGGGTGAACAGCGCCTGGTAGTAGTCAAGGCGGGGCTGCCCGCGCATCTCACGCAGGTCGTGTCCGGCGCAAAACGCCTTGCCGGCGCCTGCCAGCACAACACAACGCACGTTCGCATCCGCGCTGATCATGCCGAGTTCACGCTGCAATGCGTCCAGCAGGTCTTCGGACAGGGCATTGAACTGCAGCGGTCGGTTCAGATGCAGCGTGGCGACCCCATCCTTGTCTTCCCTAAGTAAGGGGGCGGGGGGGCGATCTGTACTCATGGCAATGCCTCCGATCGTGATCGTGCGAGCCGAGTCAGGCCGTGGCCGTCTCGGTCACTACCGTCACTCGGGCCTTGAGAGAGTTGGCAATGAAGCAGTTCTTGTGGGCGCCAGCATGTAGGCGAGCCAAAGCTGCGGCATCAGGCATTTTCTCTCCACCAAACGTGATTTTGGGTGAGAGCTCGATCCGGGTGATAGTCATTCCTTCGCCCTCGACTTTTTCGAGATAGCCGATGGCGTTGTCCTGGTACTGCTCCACGCGAAACTTTTGGAATTCCGCGATGGCAAGGAACGTCAACATGTGGCAGCTCGCCACCGCACTCACCAGCATCTGCTCGGGATCTGCACAGGCGGGATCGCCCTTGTATTCGACGGAGGCAGAAACGTTGACGGATTGCCCACCATTGAGCAACGCTTCATGGTTGCGTGAATAAGTGCGCTCATCAAGGGGGTGTGGGACGCGTTGCCATTGGATGCTGGCTTCGTGTTGGGACATGAGGACTCCTGTTCAATGTCAAGAAGATTCGAGCTTGTCAGAGCGCGCAGAAGCGTTCTCCGGACCTTCAAATCGTAGGCGTTAGTGCCAACCAGGTAAAACGATGTTTTGTAAGCCAATTGCTTAGCAAAAGTAACCCTAACGAATTTGCAACTTACACATCCTCCAGTAACCATCGCCTTTCTTCAATTACAAAGCCTAATGCTGCAATCTCAGCGACCTGCTGACGGCATACAAGCTGTCGACGCGGCTGCACGTCATCATTGAAACCAACGAGGCACTGGAAGCGGCCCAAGAAATTGCACGCTCCAGTGATCGCATCGAAGCCTTGTTCTTTGGCGGCGTCGACATGGCAGCGGACCTACGCTGCAAGTCCACATGGATGGCCTTGCAGTACGCGCGATCACGCATCGTGCATGCCGCAGCGACAGCGGGGCTGGATGCGATCGACGTGCCTTACCTGGATCTGAACGATCGCGACGGCATGCTGCGTGAAGCAGCCCTGTCCGCGGAGCTCGGATTCACCGGCAAAGGCGCGATCCATCCCAAGCAGATTCCTGACATCAATGCGTGCTTCGTGCCGGATAGTGCCAGTGTGGACCACGCGAGGCGGGTGCTGGAGGCATTTGCGAAGAGCGACGGTGGTCTGCTGGTCTTCGAAGGCAAGCTGATCGAGAAGCCTGTGATCAGAAGCTTTGCCCGAATGCTGGAAGTTCACGCGGTCGCAAACGCGCACTAGCAGGGCCCTCACGTGGCCAAAAGAACCCTCATCAGCGCGGCGTGGGCCTCGCGTGGATGCCGCAGCGCTGCCGAGGGACAACCGCAATGCGGTAGGTGTTCGTTGAGGAGCTGGTCGACGCGGCTCTCGTCCACCTGCTCGACACCCAGGCGACACAGCGCCATCCAATGGGCGAAGTGCGCGACACCGCCGAGGCAGCGGCGCATGGTGCCCTGTGCGTACTCGCCGCGCTTGAGCCGCGCGACATAGGCCGGCACATGCGCCGCCAGCGGGCCCTCAAGCAGCCAGGCTCGCACGGTCTCGTGCAATGCGGGGATCTCGGACATGGCAGTCTCCTGAAGTGGAGACGCCGTACTGCACCTGCGGCCGATTTATGTCCAGTTCAGTGCGTGCGAGCCTCTTCCATCATTCGATGTGGAGCCCACACCAGCAGCACCTACTGCGACCAACTGCTCATAACTGGGCACTGTGCCTAGTGGCCGTCAGTTCCAGTTCGCGCACGGCCGGTCATTTCGAGTGCGGGCGGCAGCAACGGGCACAAAACACCCAGCCGGCCCAACGGTACGGACCTTCGTTGGCAGAACTGCGGGCAATACGCAATAAAGCCCCGGCCCGTTAGTTTTACTGTGTTATATATTTTGTGCTCGTTGATGCCGAAGACAACAGGGACATCGGGGCAGGTCACGAGCCAGCAGAGCGCCGATACGCAATCGCAAGCTCGTGATGGAG